>CAUUFA010000009.1:0-76379 GCA_963544395.1 uncultured Bacilli bacterium
TACTTACAAATGCTTTTTTAATAGTGTCTGCTAAAAACTTACAAACATTACCAGTAAAAGAACTTACAGGAACTTTGATATTAAATATCTCTTTAAAATCATTAAGTTGAACTTTGCTCGTCTTATCATCATTTAAAGTGATAGCCTGAACGATGCCTATATAAGAAAGCTTTCCTTTTTTTAAAACGACGATATCGCCTACACTAGATTTGATTTCTTCTTTGTTGACCGTGAAGTTAGATTTTTGTTTAACCACACTATCAAGGACAATTTCAAACTCACTAGAAACATAGGCGTTATCTTTATATTTAAGTGTTATTCTATCTAAAATTATCAGTTTCATATTAATTACCTAAATACCCTTCTATCATTGTGATTGAGCAGCTAGGAATTCCCTGTGTGTTAGGAACAAATGTTAGTTCATAGGTTCCATGCTCTAAAAAGATGAAATTATCACAAGAAAAATCCTGATACTCCTATGCGTTAATTTTTTCATTATTTTCTTCAATTGTTATCTCTTGCCTACTAGGAAAGGCATCAACAACAATCGTACAGTTATTTGATTCATAATAAATCTTGAGCTTGCTTACTTCTATTCCGTCTTTTGTAACGATTACTTCTGGATTAGAAACCTCTCCTTTTATAGTGATTTTTAAAGGAGCTTTAGCATAACCATTATTAGTAAGTGTCATCTTGCCTTTACTTGAACCGCTATACTTGTATGGATAAGTAAAAGGATAGATCTTACCTTCCTTTGAAACGCTTATCGTTACTTCACTTATAACGTCCTTATACCAATATGAGAGCCTTTTAAGTTTTAGTTCGCTTGTTAAAGTCCCTCCACTAATTTCTGTCTTTGATAAACTTTCAACTTCTACATAAGAATACTTAGTATCATCGCTTGTGTAATAAAGTTTTAACTCATGAGAAGTCTCTAAAAACGACAAAAACCTTTTATAGCCTTGAACTTCAGCTAATGCATACCCTTCTTTTGTATCTTGAGGAATAATGATGTAGTTATCAGTTGGTCTATATCCAGCATGGGTTGTAATAGTAAATGCATAATCAGCTGATGACATATATTTTGGTTTAAACCTTAAGCCTCTAGTTAAACCATGCCTATCTTTCGTGTCAGTAAAGCATGTTATAAGTTTTTTACTTAGAAAATATTTCTCATCTACATTTTTTTCTAATAGATTTGCGAGTTTTTTAGTCAAAAGAATAGGTTAGGAAATTCATAATGAGCAGTTTTATCTCTAATAGAAATCATAAAACAACGCTCACGATTTTGTGGAATGCCATAGTCTTTAGAGTTTAAAACTTTATAAAAATTCTTGTATCCTAGACTATCAAGATAATCTAACCAGATTTGGAATAATGGCATAAATTTCTTTGAAACTATATTCTTAACATTCTCCATCAATAAATATTTAGGAAGTTCATCATTTGCTTTTGCTACTTCAAGTAGCCTTTGAACTTCCCATAAAAGTGATGAATGCGTATTACTGTCCTTATCAAATCCACGCATCTTCCCTGCTAAACTTATATCAGTACAAGGAAATGAATAGGTCCATAAATCTGCTTTAGGTAATTTCTCTATTTTCTTTATATCACCTAAATTATTTATCTTGCCATGAAGTAACTCATAAACTCTGCTTGCATATTTATCATTCTCACTTATTGCTACTACTTCATGCTCTATATTTGCTCTTTTTAATGCTTCTCTTTGGCATCCAACACCAGCGAGTAGTTCTATGACTTTAATCATTTTTATAAACACCTCTCAAAGTCTTTAGAACTTCAAAAAGTATTTATTTCGATTAAATTAGCATTTTTATAGGGGTGTCATTTATCTAGTAGGGGTATCGTTTTTCTAGTAGGACTAAAATCTTAAATTCCGTAGGTTCGAACCAATTTATATCTACTAGCAAAACGCAATATATTAAAAAATGCCCGATTTCTCGGACAAATATCGTTAATTTTGACACCCTTACTTTGTATCAAAATATTAGTTATAAGATGGTGAGGCTGGAAGGACTTGAACCTTCGGCCCTCTGCTTAGAAGGCAGATGCTCTATCCAGCTGAGCTACAGCCCCATATCTCGAAAGCTTGTTCATAATACTCTTATTCACGACTGATTTCAAGCGTTTTGGTGAAAGGCATGACAATCTCATTCATCGGAATCAGGTTCTGTATGACTGACTGTTGAAACTATTTTCGAATCGAGGCTAAATGTAGTCTAGAGATTTTTAGCGAAAGGGAGGCGATAAAGTGCTTGAAATCCGGGGTTACTGTCCGACGGGTCTGCAACGTATGTATCCTCCTTTCAACTTGATAATCGTCCCTATCCCAATTACGTGCAAGTTCAAAAGAAAGTTGACCTATCCATTTCTAGAAGACATTTTGATAGAATAGACAGCAACAGAAAGTGGGTACCGTTATGATCCAAGATGAGGAAATGAATCGCTTCCGGAAAGAGTTCAGATCTCTGGAGAAGAAAATCGCCGCATATGACAAAATCGTCATCTACCGCCACACCTCGCCCGACTTTGATGCCTTAGGCTCCCAGATGGGGCTTTATCAGTGGATCAAGGATAATTATCCGGAGAAAGAAGTCCATTATATCGGTGAACCTCATCCGACCGCACACCCCTTGCTTTTCCCCTATCCGGAAATCTTAGACGATGACTGGTTTACCGAGCATGAGCATCTCGCCATCACCACCGATGTCTCCAACCTTGCCCGCGTCAGCGAAGGGAATCATCTGAAAGAGGCCAAAGAAGTCATCAAGATCGATCATCATCCCCTGCCATCCGAAGATCAGAGATACGGCGATGTCGTCATCTGCCATCCGAATCGCCCCGCTGCAGCTGAGATGATCGCTCTATTTGCCCTTTCCCGTCCCAGACGGTTAGTCTTCTCGAAGCTTGCTGCCAGCTATTGCTATATCGGCATCGCCGGAGATACCGGCTTCTTCAAATATAAGGATACCGATGGTGCTACATTGAGAATCGCCGGATCACTCCTTGATCTCGGCGCTGATCAGAACGATCTTTCGTTCAAGATGGATCAGCGAGATGAACGGCAGATCCGGATACTTCAGTACTGTCTCAACCACTATGCCATCAGCGAAAAAGGAACCGCTTATTATGTCATCGACAAGAAGTTTGAAAAAGAACTGAACATGACCTCCGATGAAGGAAACCTCTATATCAATCTGTTCCGAGGGATGAAAGGCGTCAAGTGCGCCGTCTCCGTCTCCTGGAGCGAGAGAGAGAACCGCTACCGTGTCTCTTTACGCAGCGCCTCCTGTATCGTCGCCCCGGTTGCCGTTCGCTTCCACGGCGGCGGACATGACTATGCGGCAGGCTGCTCACTAAGTAGCCTTGACGAGCTGCCAGAGCTGATTCAAGCCATCGATGCGCTCTGATTTATAGAGTCACTGCTTCAAAACGGTAGTTGCTTCCACCATAGGTGATAAGCGCATATTCAAAGGCTGTCTCTGTGGCATCCGAGACAGAGGATAGTGTTTTATCCTCAATATTTCCGTTAACAAAACAGTAACCTGAAGGCTTTTCCTGAAGCAAATAATCATAGAGAGCGTCATAACGAACCTTCTCTGCCGGCTGATTGATAAACAGATAAGTTGCTTTCTTGTCTTTCGCTTGCTGCTTGGAAAAAGACACAAGTCTACTCTTTTTTTCCTGACCGATCGTATTGCCGAATCGGAAGTGATTGTAGTCGCCTCTCAGAGGCATAACAATATCAATGTCTGTCAGATTCTGGATAGGAAGAACAGCGGCGTGTGCCTTGAAGAATTTAGTTAGGCTTGCCACGTCACTATATTTATCTGCCAGGTTGCTCTCCCAATAAATCAGCTTCCCTTTGAGCACAAAGAGGATAGCGGAATCCGAAAGATCCGGCAGTCCTTTGACCCCGCAGGCAAGATAGTTGTTCAGACCGATCTGAGGAAGGATGACTTTCGTCTGCTGTAGATAACTCTTCAGAGATAACGAAAAGAAATCGCAGGTTCCACACCCAGGTGCAGTGACATAAAGAGCAAAGGTCTCTTTCCGCTCAAATTTCATCCGCAGAGAGTCTCTGTCTGTCTCCTCAAAAAGAACATCATCGGCACCTTCCACTTTCACCATGTTTTCCGCCAAGGTAAAAAGAGAAATTTTCTCGGTTTGATCTCTGCTGCGGCAGGAACCCAAAAGAAGAAAAGGAAGAAGCAAGAGACTTCGTTTCTTCATCGGATGTGATCCTCTAAGAATTTCCGGGAAGCTTTGACTTCCAGAGGAAAAGCGAGGTCATCAAGCTCGCGGAGCGCTTTCTGATAATCGGCAGAAAGCTTATCTTCTTCTTTGACCTTGGTTTTGCTTTTCAGCGCTTTGACTTCAGGAAGAAAGGCCATGCCATAAGAGAGCGTACCATCTTCGTTCCTCGTCGGATTCATGTCGTTGGCAAAGACGTTCTGGGAAAGAGAGGTGCCATAATTGACGATGGTCGGTGCCACACCGGCTTTGTTCCCGTAAGCGTCAGTGTTGTAGTACGAATCTGAGTAGAGCGAGAAACGATTTGAAAAATCGGAGAATTCCTGAAGTCCCTGTTTGCGGATCTCCTCATCGTCGTCTGTCCTCTTCTTCTGGTAGTAACCATCGAGTTCATAAGTGAAAACCTTCGCTTCGGGATGTGAGGTCAGGAAAGGATAGAGAATCTTATCATAATCCCTGCAATCCGAGCAGCGCCGCCACGAATAGACGACAGAGACATCCTCTGAGGCAGAATTTGTGATCGTCTCTTCTAAAGTCTCGTACGAAAGAGAAAGATACTTTCCACTAGCATCTAAATCGAAGTGATGATAGTCGGACATATCTCCGGCACAAGTCTGATAATCGTTGAGGACTTGAAGACGGATCGGCGTGACATAATCCGCGAAGTTTTTCTTGAACTCAGCGTAATCCTCTCCCATCCCGCCGACTCTAGTCGCGATGAGTTCGCCCTCATGATAGAAGAGCCAGGTCGGTGTTCCAGAAATTTCCGGATAAAGACCGGCATAAGGACCGGATCTGTTCTCGTTAGCATCCACTAAGGATTGATACGGATACTTCAGATCATCAGGATGATCGGGATTCGGAACCAAAGAGATTTCATAAATCAGAGACTCCGTCTCCCGGATATAAGATTCAACAAAGTCCCTCTCTTTTTGGCAGTGCGAGCAGGATTCCCTCGAGATCAGGATCGCAGCATCCTCGTAGCGGGCGATGCTGTTGATCTCATTCTGACTGAGAAGCCGGAACGGATACTTCGCCCCTTTTGCAGATTTCAGAAAAGTCTTCTCTTTCGGCAGATCCGGCAGGATCTTCTTCCGGTCGATCTTTCCGAAACAGCCAACAAGGGAAAAAGAAAGGAGGGCGAGAAGAACAGGACCATATTTCCGTTTCATTCTATCACCCTCCTTTCTTATGCGTTCAGCCGATGGATGACTAAATCAGAGACCGAGGATTCTCGCCGTATCGAGGGCGATCATCAGCTCTTCGTCCGTCGGGATGACGGCGACAGGGATCTTGGAATCCTTGGCAGATATGATGCCTTCCTTTCCTAAGCGGGTCTCGGCGTTGAGCTTGCTATCGAGCTTGACGCCTAAGGCCTTCTCGATGCATTCGAATGTCTTCTCCCGGAAGAGCGGAGCATTTTCGAAGACGCCGGCAGAGCAGACGATCATATCACAGCGCCCGAGCTTGCCATAGTACATCATGATGTAGTCAGCAATATGCTGAGCATACATCTCGACGGCAAGGACGGCTCTCTCATCGCCTTTGTAATACGCATCTTCCACATCTCTCGTATCGTTGGAGATGCCGGAGATGCCGACAAGTCCGGACTGATGGTTGAAGATATCGTACATCTCCTGATAGCTCTTCCCCGTGCAGTCACAGAGATAAGGCATGCAGGAAGGATCAATGTCACCGGTGCGGGTGCCCATCATCACACCGGCAAGCGGGGTGAGACCCATAGAAGTGGCGATGACAGCGCCATCATGAATGGCGGCTAACGAGGCGCCGGATCCGATGTGGCAGGTGATGATATCCGTGTGTTCCTGAGAAGGGAAATACATGTCTTTGGCAGCAATCGAGAGATATTTATGCGAGGTACCGTGAGCGCCGTATCTCCGGCAGCGGAATTTTTCATAATACTCATAAGGGAGCGGATACATGAATTCCTTGGCGGTCATCGTCTGATGGAAGGCGGTGTCGAAGACAGCGACTTCCCCGACGTTCGGAAGCGCCTTTTTGAAGGCGTCGAAACAGGTGAGATGCGCCTGAGCGTGAAGCGGATCAAGCGGGATCAGCTCCTTGATCTTGGCATAGGTATCCTCATTGAACAAGGCAGAATCCGAGAAGTAGGAACCGCCCTGGACGACACGGTTTCCGATGCCGTTGATCTCTGAGAGATCCTTGACGATACCGTATTCGATAAGACCATGAAGAACCAGCTGAACACCGACATCGTGATCGGGAATCGGAAGCGTCTCCGAATGCTTGAATCCATCCGGTTTCTTGATGGTGAAGATGCCGTCATCGTGACCGATCCTCTCCACTAATCCCGACGTCAGAACGTGCAGATGCTTCGCCTTGTCAGAAAGCTTATCCTCTTTCAACGCCTCCTCTTCCATCGCATAGAGCTTGAACTTGATCGACGAAGAGCCGGCGTTGACACACATGATCTTATATTCTTTAGACATGTTGATCTCCTTTGTCCCGACTATTTTAAGTTCCCTCTACTTGGTTTACAAGCGCAAAGCCGAAATCGGAGGGAAAATCAACGGGAGAAAGAAACACGGAAAGCAAACGATGCCTTTCCGATTTGCTTCCGCATGACCCTTTTTTGACTCGCCTAAGACTATGACAGCAAGAGAGATAGGAAAAAGCGCTTTTCGATTCAAAAACAGGAAGTAGCACGATGAAACCCCTATTTTTTCTGATATAATAGATTTATCACCATGGAGGTCAGCAGAATGGACAATCATGCCTATTTCGAGAATTACCTTCAGGGACATCTCCCTGATGCGTATCTCTATTTCGGTCCGCATAAGATCGTGCAGGATGAGAAGGAAGGTTTCCTCTTCCGACTCTATGCGCCGATGGCAAAAGAAGTCGACCTGATCGGCGACTTCAACGGCTGGGATAACCAAAAAGGGCAAATGAAGAAAGTCGATTACCGAGGTTTGTGGGAAGTGTTTGTTCCCGATGCCATCCCCGGCCAGCGCTACAAGTTCCATATTCTCGGCTGCGACAACTGCTGGAAGGACAAACAGGATCCCTTCGCCTTCTCCAATGAGCTGAAAGAGCAGTCCTGCTCCTACGTCGTCGATATCACCCAGATCCATGTCAGCGACTCCGCTTGGGTCAGCAAGAGAGACCGCAACTTCGACAAGCCGATGTCCATCTACGAGTTCCATATGGGAACCTGGAAGCGCAAAGGCGATAACACCTATTTCAATTATTCCGAGCTGGCCGATCAGATGATTCCATACCTCAAGGAGATGGGCTATACCCACGTCGAAGCTCTGCCTCTTCTCACCTACCCTAACGATGCCAGCTGGGGCTATCAGGCTCTCGGCTTCTATTCCATCGACCGAAGGTGGGGAACCTTAGGCGATTTTGCCCAGTTTGTCGAGAAGATGCACAAAGCCGGCATCGGCGTGATCCTCGACTTCGTTCCGGTTCACTTCGCACTCGATCCCTTCGGACTCGAGAAGTTCGACGGATCCTGCGTGTACGAATACGCCAACGAGCACGAGTTCTCCCAGTGGGGAACCAAGAACTTCGACCTCGCCAAAGATCCCGTTCGCTCTTTCTTGATCTCCTCCGTCATCTACTTCGGAAAAGTATTCCACGTCGACGGCTTTCGCTTCGATGCCGTCTCCAACATCATCTACTGGGACGGCAATGCCGATAAAGGGGAAAACGGCGGCGCTATCGAGTTTGCCAAGCGCGTCAACGGCTACGTCCACGCTCTCCTTCCCGGCGTCATGATGATCGCCGAGGATTCTTCCGCTTACGGTCATGTCACCAAAGGCATGTACAACGAAGGATTGGGCTTCGATTACAAGTGGGATCTCGGCTGGATGAACGACACCCTGAAGTATTATTCCAAAGATCCGGTCTATCGCAAATACTGCCACAATCAGCTGACCTTCTCCATGGCCTACTTCTACAGCGAGAACTTCGTGCTTCCTCTCTCCCACGATGAAGTCGTCCATATGAAAGGGACGATCCTCAACAAGATGTGGGGCAACTATGACAACAAGTTTGCCAACGTCCGCAACCTCTATGCCTATATGTTCGCTCACCCTGGGAAGAAGCTCAACTTCATGGGCAACGAGATCGGCGCCTTCGATGAGTGGAAAGAGTTCGAGCCTCTGGCATTCGGCGTGACCAATTATCCCAAACACGCTGGCCTGCAGCGCCTGATCCGCGACCTCAACAAGATCTACTTGTCTCACCCTTGTCTCTACGATGAAGAGTACAACCCGCTCCGCTTCTCCTGGATCATGGCCGATAACGCCGATCAGTCCGTCTACGTCTTCAAACGAGAGAGCGATGAGGAATGCATGATCTTCATCTTCAACATGACTCCGAACTTCTATTGGGGCTATGATGTCGGTGTCCCCTATGAAGGAACCTATGAAGAGATCCTCAACACCGACAAAGGCGTCTACGGCGGCTGGGATCAGTACAACGGCTTACCCCTGACCACCCACGGCTCTGGCGCCCACAACCAGAAGTACAAAGTGACCGTCAAGCTTCCTTCCTTCGGCGCCCTCTATCTATGCCATCGCAAAGAGATTCCCGAAGAGAAGAAACAGACCGTCTTCAAAGAAGGAAATCTGAATCCTTTAGACAATAAAGCCGTGCTGTAAGTCTTTCTGTGCTATAATAACATTCGTCGCTTTTGACGCTGTCTTTTCGAAGGGAAAATCATCCAAGAGGTAAACATGATTCAATTTAAATATACGCCGGAATTCAAAGAAGGCTTCAAGAAAGAATTCACGGAACGCTGCATTGAGAAATACTCGCGCGATCCTAAGCATCTCACCAGCCATGAGCTCTTCGACATCCTAGGGATGATGGTCAGAGCCTACGCCAACATCCTCTCGAAGAAGTGCAAAGAGGAGGTCATCGCCGGCGAGAAGAAACAGCTCATCTACTTCTCGATGGAATTCCTGATGGGAAGAGAGCTGTCGACAAACCTTTATAACCTCAAGATGCTAGGCGCTGTCAAAGAAGCCCTCTTAGAGCTTGGCATCGATTATCATGAGCTGGAGAACGCAGAACCCGATGCCGGCTTAGGGAACGGCGGTTTGGGGCGCCTTGCCGCCTGCTTTATGGACTCCATCGCCTCTTTAGGACTGCCAGGACATGGCAATACCATCCGCTATGAGTACGGCTTCTTCCACCAGAAGATCCGCAATGGCAAGCAGGAAGAGCTGCCGGACACCTGGCTCGAGGATGGCTTCCCCTGGGAGATCCGAAAGCCTGCCGACTCGGTCAAAGTCAAATTCTACGGTAACCCCGAGACCCATAAAGATTCAGACGGCAAGATTCGCTGGTGCACCACCAACGCCTACACCGTGAGAGCTGTCCCCTATGATGTCCCTATCATCGGCTACGACAACGAAGTCGTCAACACCCTCCGCCTCTGGTATGCGGAGCCGACCTCCGATGAGCTACCCACCTCCTCCGACTTCATGCAGTATCTGAAATTCATCCGCGACATCACCCACGGCCTCTATCCCGATGATTCCACGGAAGAGGGTAAGCTTCTCCGTCTCCGACAGCAGTATTTCCTCGTCTCTGCCGGCGTTCAGTTTGCGGTCAACCGTGAGAAAGCCCAGTACGGAAACCTCGATCGCTTATACGAACACTACGTCTTCCAGCTCAACGACACCCACCCCATCATGTCGATCCCTGAGCTCATGAGAATCCTCATGGATGAGAACAACTACGGCTGGGATGAAGCCTATGCCATCGTCTCCCGCTGCTTCGCTTTCACCAATCACACCGTCATGCCCGAAGCCCTGGAGAAGTGGCCCTGCCGCTACATCGCTAGCGTCGCTCCCCGTGTCTACATGATCATCGAGGAGATCAACCGCCGCACCCTCTCTTTGATGCGGGAGAAAGGCATTCCGGAACAGGCCATTCAGAACTCCGTCATCATCCGGGATGGCAACGTCAATATGTGCCAGCTTGCGATCCATGTCGCTTACAGTGTCAACGGCGTCGCTAACCTCCACACCGAGATCCTTAAAACCCAGACTTTCAAAGACCTCTACAGCCAGTATCCCGAGAAGTTCAACAACAAGACGAACGGCATCTCCCACCGCCGCTTCCTCCTTGTCGCCAATCCGCACCTCTCTGACTTCCTCACCTCCTTGATCGGCGATGACTTCATCCGTCAGCCTGAGAAGCTTCAGGACCTGATGAGGTTCACGACGGATACCCCTGAGAACCGCAAAGCCTGGCAGAAGCTCAACGAGATCAAGCACGAAAACAAGCTAGAGAGCCTTGAGCTCATCCGGAAATATTCCGGTATCAAGGTCGATCCTGACTCCATCTTCGACGTACAGATCAAACGGCTCCACGCCTACAAGAGACAGCTGCTCAACGTCTTCCACATCATCTACCTCTACCTCAAGCTCAAAGCTGACAAATCGACCGTCATCTATCCTCATACCTACATCTTCGGCGCCAAGGCCGCTCCGAGCTACACCTACGCCAAGAAGATCATCGAGCTCATCCTCGCCGTCTCCAAGACCCTCGATGCCGATCCGGAGATCAGCCGCTACATGAAGGTCGCCTTCATCGAGAACTACGATGTCAGCAAGGCTCAGGTCATCATCCCGGCCTCCGATATCTCTGAGCAGATCTCTCTTGCCGGCAAGGAAGCTTCCGGAACCTCCAACATGAAGTTCATGATGAACGGGGCCTTGACCTTAGGAACCTTAGATGGTGCTAACGTCGAGATCAGCAACCTCGTCAAGAGCGGAAATGCCGAGATCTTCGGCATGCGCGAAGAGGAAGTCAAGCAGATCAAGTTTTCCAACTCCTACAATCCCTGGGACGTCTACAACGCTGATCCCCGCATCAAGATGGTCATGGATTCCCTTGTCGACGGAACCTTCTCCAAAGATAAGAATCAGTTCAAGATGATCGTCGACGAGATTATGTACCGCAGTGACGAATTCATGGTCTTAGCCGACTTCAAGGACTATCTGAGAGCCTGCAAAGAGATCGAAAGCTGGTATATCGATCGCGATAACTGGGCCAGAAAGTGCCTGATCAACATCGCCAACTCCGGCTGGTTCTCCTCCGATCGCACCATCGGAGAATATAACCGCGACATCTGGCACCTCGAGAAGATTCACTGATGGACAAGCTCCGCTTCCTGCGGAGCTTTTCTGATACAGAGATAATATAGATCGGTATGAAGAAAAAACGGCTTAGTAAAAGGCGTTTTGCTGAATGAAAAGAGCACTGACCTCAAAAATTATCACTCTCCTAGTGAAATTGCTAATTGCTTTTGCTTGAAGTTTACTTTTGTTGTATTTATAATTATGAAGATTGTTTATCATTGATCACAGGAGAATTGTTAATCATGAACCACACTTTCAAAAAAGAGAACGGCAAACTGACAGCCACCGTCACCTTCGATGAGAAGGAAATCCAACATGCTACCGAGAAGGCCGTCAACCGTCTCGCCAAGGAAGTCACCATCAAAGGATTCCGTAAAGGCATGGCACCTGTTTCTGAAGCCAGACGTTATCTTAACGCTGATGATGTCATGAATCAGACCGTCAATTCCCTGCTCGGAAACGTCGATGGCGCCTTCGAGAAGAACGATGAGTTCCAGGGCTACGTCAAGGGCAACAAACTCGCCAACGGCTTCCGCCCTGCCGTCAGCCTCACCAAGTTCTCTGATAAGGAAGCCGAGTTCATCATCACTTATTATCTCCGCCCTGAGCTGGTCAAGCTCGGCGCCTACACCGGTCTGAAGATCGATGTCAAGCAAGAGACAGTCAGCGATGCCGATGTCGATGAAGAGATCAACCGTCTCGCTGTAGACAATGCAGAGCTTGTCCCCGTCGAAAGAGAAGCCAAAACCGGCGATACCGCCAACATCGACTTCACCGGACTGCTCGATGGCAAGGAGTTCGATGGCGGTTCTGCCAAGGCCTTTGACCTTGAGTTAGGCTCCGGACGTTTCGTCCCCGGTTTCGAAGAGCAGGTTGTCTCCCACAAGTCTGGCGATAAGTTCGATGTCGCACTCAAGATGCCTGAGAACTATCCCGCTCCTTTGGCTTCCAAGGACGTCGTCTTCAAAGTCGTTCTCAACACCCTCAAAGAGAAGCAGGTTCCGGCGATCAACGATGAGTTTGCCACGACCTTAACGGGCTCTTATGCCTCTAAGGATCTGGCCGAGCTCAAAGCGAAAGTCAGAACGAACCTCGAGAAGAGCGCTGCTGACAAATTCAGAAACGCCAAAATCAACGCCTATCTGCTCCAAGTGAGAGACAGCTCTGAATACGCCATCTCTGATGAATTCGCCGCTCAGGCCGTCAAGGAGAGAGAGACGGAGGATGCAAAGAGCATCGAAGCCCAAGGACTTTCTCTTGAGGAGTACCTGAAGCTGATGAATCAGACCAAGGAACAGTATGAAAGTGGCCTTAAGGCTGTCGTCGAAGCGGAGATCAAATCCTCTCTCGTCTACAACGGCATCGCCGAAGCTGAGAAGGTCGACGCTCCTACGAACGCCGACATCGAGAAGCAGTTAGGCTCTTCGATCGACGACTTCATCAAGAACTACACCAATTACCTCAAGTCTCAGAAGCTGAGCCAAGAGCAGATTTCCAATCAGATCAACGGTTACATCAACCAAATCTTCGCTTCCATCATGACAGCCAGAGTTCAGGCCAAGGTCTTAGAGCTCAACGAAGGCAAGAAGGAAGAGACGAAGACGGATGAAACTGCGGCGAAGTGAAGCTGAACGGATGAGCGGTCACGCTCATCAAAAGCGCTGCCGCAGATGCATATATTTCGTGTGCTATTGAAAAGGAGGTAGTTTTTGCCATGGACGCATATTCTCCCAAACGGCTCTCCATCCTTCCCAACAAGAAGGAAGTTGGTTTGCCAGACGTCGAGATGACCATCTCGGCGGTTAATTCCTACGACGTTCATCTCTTCTCTCGCCTCAATAAGGGCGATGAGTTTGTGATGGCGTTAGCCTCACAGGACAACGCCTACGGCGACTTTGATAACTTGGTTCTTCCCGGCGTCAGAACCATCGGCACCCTCTGCCGCATCAGCGACATTCAGCCCGATAGCGAAGGCCTGACCGTCAAGGTGCTTGGCAAAGCCGCTGTCGATCTGATCGATTTCAACGTCGATGCCCCGACCGGAACCATCCAGGCCACCGTGCGGATCCGCCCGTTCTACGACCGGGACGACAGCAAGATCTATGAGATGCTCGGCCGCTTCACCGCGGAGTACACCTCCCTGCGGAAGAAGTATCCGCAGCTCCCTGAGCTTCCGGATTTCAGCCAGAGTGTCAGCGATGTCCGTATGATTCCTTATCACATCGCCGCCTTCCTCAACACCTCCACCTTCACCAGACAGCTCTTGCTCGAAGAGAAAGATCCTATCGAGAAATACCGCCTCTGCATCTCTGATCTCGACCGCTTCAACCTCGATTCCAAGGTCGAGTTTGAGATTCAGCAGAAAGTCTCTGAATCCATCGATAAAAACCAGCGTGAGTACGTTCTCCGCGAGAAGATGAAGGCCGTCAAAGACCAGCTCAAAGAGTTCGACGGCGGGGATGCCAACGACAAGTATGAAAAGAAAGTTGACGACAACCCTGAAGCCTATCCTGAAGAGATCCGGAAGCGGATCAAGGATGAAATCACCCATTTAAGAGCCCTTCCTGCCGCCTCTCAGGAGAGCGGAGTCATCTCCTCCTACATCGACCTTCTCGTCAACCTTCCGTGGCGTGTTTCCTCGAAGGATAACGAGGACCTCAACGAAGTAAAAGTCGTGCTCGATAAGAACCACGACGGCTTGGTCAAACAGAAGGACCGCATCCTTCAGTACCTTGCCGTCAAACAGCTCACCCACTCGCTCAAAGCGCCGATCTTATGCTTCTATGGTGCACCTGGCGTCGGCAAGACCTCTTTGGCGATCTCAATCGCCGAGGCGCTTAACCGCAAGTTCGTCAAAGTGGCCCTAGGCGGCATCTCCGATGAAGCCGAGATCCGCGGACACCGAAAGACCTATGTCGGCGCCATGCCTGGCCGCATCATCTCCTCCATCAAGAAAGTCGGAACCAACAACCCCGTCTTCCTTCTCGATGAGATCGATAAGATCAACGGCGGCGGATACCACGGCGATCCGGCTTCTGCGCTTTTGGAAGTCCTCGATCCCGAGCAGAACCAGTACTTCGAGGACAACTACCTCGATGAGCCTTTCGACCTCTCTAACGTCCTCTTCATCTGCACCGCCAACGATATCTCCAAGATCCCTGGCCCGCTGATGGACCGTCTCGAGATGATCGAGCTTGACACCTATACCAAGAGCGAGAAGCTTCAGATTGCCAAGACCCATCTCATCGGCTTAGAAGAAGCCGCAAACGGCATCAAAGCCGGCATGATGGAGTGGCAGGACGAAGCCATCGATTACATCGTCGAATACTACACCATGGAAGCAGGCGTCCGTGAGCTCAGACGCCGCATCGGCACCATCGACCGCAAATTTGCAGTCGATTACCTCAAGGACAACACGCTCTCTCACATCGTCGTCACCCCGGAGATCGTCCGGAAGTATTTAGGTGCAGAAGTCTTCATCCGCGAGAAGAACATCAACGATTCTCAGGTCGGCGTCATCAACGGTTTAGCCTACACCCAGGCCGGCGGCGAAGTCCTCAAAATCGAGTGCAACACCTTCCCGGGTCGCGGTCAGCTTCTGATGACCGGAAACCTCGGCGATGTCATGAAGGAAGCTTGCGAGACGGCTCTCTCCTACGTCAAATCCATCGGACCCGATATCGGCATCAATCCCGAGTTCTTTTCCCACAACGATATTCATATCCACTTCCCGGAGTCTGCCACCCCTAAGGATGGCCCTTCCGCCGGTGTCGCTACAACCCTCGTCATCCTCTCGGCCGTCTGCCGTCTGAAGATCCGAAATGATGTCGCCATGACCGGTGAAGTCGACTTACGGGGCAACTCCATGCCGATCGGCGGCCTTCGCGAGAAGACCAATGCCGCTAGCCGCGAGCACATCAAGACCGTCTTCATCCCCAAAGACAACGACAAGGACGTCAAAGAGCTCCCCAAAGAGATCACCGATGCCGTCCAGATCGTCGAAGTCAGCAAGGTGTCTGACCTTTTCTCTGGTGTCTTCCTTGAGGATATCACCAAGATGAAAGACGAGATCTATAAGCTTACCACTCCTAAGAAGCCGGAAGAGACGACCAAGAAGCGCAAGACGAAAGAGACCCAGGAATAAATGACGAAGATCAGCTTTCAGAACGTCGAGTTCATCCTTTCGGCGGCCGATAAGAAGAAGTTCCGGCAGGATTATCCTGCTGTCGTTTTCATCGGCCGTTCCAACGTCGGTAAATCCACCTTGATCAACGGCTTAGTCTGCCGCAGGCAGTTCATGAAGACCAGCAAGACGCCAGGGTGCACCTATCTTGTCAACTATGCCCTGGTCGACCATGCCTTCTACCTCTGTGATGCCCCAGGATACGGCTATGCCAAGCTATTCAGCCGAGATACCTTCGCTCCTCTGATGAAAGCCTTCTTAGAAGAGAATCCGGCATTAAAGAAAGTCTATATTCTCATCGATTCCAGGCGGTTGCTCTTACCAGCTGATGACTCCTTCGCGGACTATCTTGAATCTCTTGAACTTCCCTATTCCTTCATCTTCACCAAGTGCGATAAGCTGAAGAAAGCGGAAAAAGATGCCTTAGAGGAACAGATCCAGAAAGTCCTGCCGACAGCTTCCTTCAGAGTCGGAATCAGAGATGATCGCTCCTATGAAGCCGTAAGACAGGATATCATCAAGACTTGCCTTAAGAAGTAAACGTAATGCCATACTTGTATCTTGACTAAACGATAAGAATAAAAGTATGGCATTTTTTGTATAACAGAAGAGAATTAGTAGTATCTTAGTACTATATACACTAGTTTCTAAAAAATAGTATTAGTCTATTGTTAGTACTAAGTAGTTACTAATATCAGAGCTTTATAGTTAGATGAGACTAATCGTGTTTGCTATTTAGACTTCTAACATAATATATATTATACGAAGTTAATCGAGTGAAGGGAGAAACGTGCTAATTAGGAAAATTTGTGATTACATATACGATTAAAAAAATATACTAGATTAGTACTAATTTATAAATGACGATCTCCGCCATCTTTTATGGGTAAGTTACACGTCTCAGCGTTAATTAGAAAATAGGATATATTTAGTACTGATTTACTACTAATAATATTCTTATATACATTACTCTAAAATAGAAAGTAGAAAACACTATATCGAAGATATGTATCTTAAATCACAATTAGTATTTACTTAGTACTATATTCAGACTAATTTATAGAACTAATTTTCTAGCAATACGACCAGCTCTGAGTGAAGCTTCCTTCAACAGGTGATCATACTGTTCCCGGTTTTCTTGGTTTCCTTCCGCATCATCAGAGATTGATCGAATGATCAGGAAGGGAATCTTTTCATTGGTGCACACTTGAGCAACTGCTGCACTCTCCATATCGATGGCTAGAGGCTCTTCAAATAATGAACATGAGGAATTTTTGATTTTTTCTTTCGTCATGAAGGAATCTCCAGACAAGATCAAACCGGTAACGATATTTTCTGGATCGATGGTCTTCGCTCGTTTCACTTCTTCTTTGTCACACTCAAAAAATAAAGGCTCGCCGGCCATCTGACCATACGTATAGCCGAAGGCTGTGACATCCACATCATGATAAGCGCAGCGATCCGCAACCAGTGTCTTCAGCGGTGGAAGCTTCGGAGAGAGACTTCCAGCCACGCCGACATTGATGACTTCATCGACATCCATATCGCCTAAGATCTTTCCCAGCCGATAGGCCATGCTGACTTTCCCGATTCCGCCGAGCATCCCATAGATCGTCGTACGTTCCGATCGGACCACATAGGTCTCTATTCCGCGATGCGTTTCCTTCATAAAAGAGAGCCCCTCAAAAAAAGCAGACAGCTCCTCTTCCATCGCGCAGACGATCAGATAGGTCTTCATGTCAGTCTTGAGCAGGATACATCCTGACCGGCTTCTTTCTCCGGCGGTACTTCGGTTCCTCTTTGGCAACGACGATCTTATGAGGAACATTGCGGTAGAGATAATCGAAAGCGACTCTCTCCCGTTCTTTCTTTGTAAATAGCTGGATCACGATGTCTTTCGCATCGATGAGAATCCACTCCGATCCGTTCTTTCCTTCCGTGTGGTCGACTTCCTTGAAGTTGTCATAAAGCGCATCCTTTGCTGTCGAAACCAAGGCGTTTAGCCTTCGGTCGTTGGCGGCGGAAGCCACAACATAGTAAGAGACAAACGGAGAGTTCTCCCTCACGTCATAGACGACGACATCCTCGCCGTAATTCCAGGAGAGATCCGCGGCGATATGAAGCGGTCTCATCACCCGGATCGAGCCCTTGTCAGAGAGGGTGAACGCCTCTCTCTTCTTCTCGTTTCTTTCTTTTGACTGATGATTGTTCTGTTTTAACATAAGTACCTCTAGAGACCTAAGCTACGATACATCTGATCCGTCAGGTCTGCTTCTCTTTCATTGATGCCGATCTTGGCAAAGTATTTTTCCTGCTCCCGCAAAACGACAAGGAAGCCGGATTCCAAATCCTGATAGACAGCTTCTCTTCCCTTCTCGGTCGGAAACTGCCTTGTCGGCTCGACCTTATCAGCCGCATAGATGCATTTTTCCATCCGGCTCATATCAGCCTTTCCGGTGCAGTGGAAGCGGATGGCGGAGAGAACCTCTTCCTCCTCGATACCGAAGCAATCTTTAGCGAGATAAGAGCCGACAAACTGGTGATAAGCAAACTCCGGTAGCGGCAGGAACTCCGTAAAATGATCCTTCAGTATCTTCATCTGAACCATCAGCGGAACATCCTTTCCGCAGTCGTGGAAGAGTCCGGCCTGATACGCACGCTCCGGATTCAGCCGGTTCCGAACCGCAATCTCGTACGCCGTCTTTGCAACCGAGACGGCATGCAAGAACCGTGAAGGCTTCATCAGACCTTTCAGATAAGGCATGAAATAGAGGTTTTTTTCGATGAGATAATCCCCCATCTCCGGCGTGATCTCTAGCCTTGCTCCGTTGCGGATCCTTCCGCAGGGAATGTGATTGGGAATGATGCCTTTCACATAAAGGGGAAGGCTACGTGAATCAAAAAGGTAATCCGGCAACTTATCGTAGTTTGCGACAAGATATACATCTTTGGCGGAAACAAGGCTCTCCGCCCCCTTTAAACGCAAGAGAATCGGTAAATCCTCATAAGGAAGTAGCAGCGTATCAAAAGAACACCCCTCAAGATCAGATAGCACGTGGAAAAACAGAAGCGAAGCCGTGATCTGAGACGGTCTCAGATCTAGCTCGGCCAATGTTCTCGGGTCCGAAAGCAGGATCTCGGCGATCCCTTTTCGGTCGTCTACCGAAGCCTTTTCAAACCCGGAGTCATATCCCATGAAAGAAAGGTGATCATCCGGCGTCAGAAAAGAAGCGGCAATCCGCAGATCGCTTAACGATAACGGGTCGAGCGAGCTGAGATAGAGGACTTCCCTCATATCATCCTCTCAGCGTGCGAGGCATCAGATACACCTCGACGCCTTTCGGAGCGAACACTTTGATCGACTGATCATTCCCGCGGAAATCGATGAAGCCAAAGCCGTTGATGATGATCCGCTCTTCCTCATCCTTCTTTCCGGTGAAGGTATGAGGAATCAGATCTTCGATCCCTTTGACCTTCTCGGTCTTGGTCTCACTCTCCTCTTTCGAAAGAGAAACAAGGAGCGAATCAGCCTTCGATGTCTTCGTTCTCTGAATAGTGAGATCGTTCGATTTATAGAACGTGAAATCCGTTCTTTCGCCTGCGAGGAAATCAAGCCTTGCTAAGTTCGAAAGCAAGAAGGACTGACCTTCTTTGGCGTTATAAAGCTCCGGCTTCACTAAGCTTCTTGGCTGGACATACTTGACGATCTTCGGTTCCAGGAAGGAGATCATGCTCTTCGAGTTGTAGATACCGGGAGTATCGTAGATACAGGTCGTCTCATCAAGAGGGATCGAGATGACATCCAACGTCGTTCCGGGATAGGGAGAGGTTGTGATCATCCGGTCGGTCGAGTTAGTGTAATTCATCAACAGTGTGTTGATCAAAGAGGACTTGCCAACCTGATAGGCACCGATGAAATAGACGCTCTTGCCGTTGCGGTTTTTATCGATATCCGCAATCAGCGCATCGATGTTGTCCTTGCGGTTGGCGGAGCAGATGAGGATATCCTTCGCCAGAATCTCCTCCTTCTTCAGATTCTCCTTGACCATCGCGATCAGATAATTGTCGGAATAGTTTTCCGGAAGCAGGTCCCTCTTGTTGATGACGACAAGGACATTTTCCGGAAGATGCTTGCCGATTCCCTCTAAGAAGGATCCAGCCAGCGCGAAGGCGTTGACGACATAGATGATCAAAGCCTCCTCTTGCTTGGCGTGTTCAAGGATCGTCACATAATCCAACGAGAGATCCCCGCTCTCCTGGAACGAAGAATAATGGCGGAGCTTGTAGCAGCGTTCGCAGAGATTCTGATCGTCGCTGTCAAACTTCTCCTTGGGGATATATCCGGCCTCATTGGGGTCGTTAGACTGCAGGATCGCTCCGCAGCCATAGCAGCGGCGCACACGGATTTCCGCCGTCAGACCGCTGGCTTTCGCTTTTCTGAAAAACATCGCTATTCCTCCTTTTCCGGGACCGCTTTGCCTAAGCGGCCTTCCTTGAGCCATCTTCGCCTCAGATACAGATCGAACCGCCTCACCAGCCGAGTCAGGAAATGATCCCGAGATGAGAGTGGGTCCGTCAGGACTAACCTCCCCTTCAGCTTCTTCACATAGATCCGATCCGTGAAGATCTGATCCCCGATGAAGAGGCAGTCAGAGATAGATAATCCAAGCTTCTTCAGAAAACGTCTTGTCTTGAACGCGGTGAGTTTGAAGGCAGAAGGAAGATAGCCTACACCTAATCTTTGGCAGTAATCCCGAACGTGATTTCCGCCGTTATTGGAGATGACAAGAAGCTCGATTCCCATCGCACTAAGCATCTTTTTCAAGGCAAACGCTTCGGGGGAAGGAGTGTCGCAGTCATACTCGTCTAATGTGTTATCAAGATCGCATAGCAGAGCTTTTATGCCAAGTGTGGCAAAGAAGCTGGGAGAGATACGATACACATTCGAAGCATGATAAGCGACTTTATCCCTGTTCTCTCTCATAAGTATATCAGATATGTCATTTCGAATTGTCTTTTTCGAAGAGATCGAAGAGCGAAAGCTGCGTGTCGACCTTCTCGGCAGTCGGTTTCACGGCTTCGACTCTCGCCGGTTTCGGTGTCTCCGGAACGACCGTTTCATCGATGACTTCACCCTCGTCCTGCAAGCCGATGAGGTTCTGCGTGCCGAGATCCGGAATGTTTTCCCTCGCTTCACAGTTGAGATCGATCGGAGAGAGCGAGCCAAGGTCCAAGGAGACACAGGCCTGGGCCGTGATGACGCCTGCCATGTTCTTCTCGCCGCGGATCTTCTCCACTTTCCTCACGCCGACGACATGGAGCGGCTTCTTCTTGAGGATGCGGATCAGGGCGCTCTTGGCCTGCAGACGGCCTGTCGTCTCAATCTTCGCTGTCGAGATGAGCCTTGCGCACCGCCTGTCGATGATGACAAGAAGCAGAGAGACTTCCTTCGAGGAGAGAGAGATCAAGGAGACCAGCGGCTCATGGTCGATGCCAGAGGCGATCGCCTTGACACCCATGGCCGTCGTTGAGACAGAGGGGATATCTCCTTCGTTGAAGCGGGAGATACGTCCTAACGCATCGACGACGATGACATCCGAATTTCCGCTCGTCACACAGACATCCACCAGCCGATCTTCTTTCGAAGAGAGCTTGCAGGCTCTTAACGGCTTGCGGCTGAAGGTCTCCTGAGCAAACTCGGCAAGCGGCGTACGCTTGATCTTGTTGAGAGAGGTGAGCATGACGACATAGAGACCAGAGTAGAACTCCTTCACCTTGAAGGCCTTGACGATCTTCTCGTTCGGAGAGAGGCGGACGAGGTTGTTGAGATGCTTTCCCTCCTCCTTCCATTTTGCATCCGTCAGCATATGGATCGGGAGGTAGGCATAATTGCCAAGAGACGTGAATAACAGCAACGATTCATGCGTATCCGAAAGCATCTGGAAGACGAGACGATCGCCCGGCTTCATCTTCGGCAGATTCAAAGGATCGCTGTCGGCCTTTCCGGCCGCCTGATACGATTTGACGCTCGAGCGCTTGGCATAGCCATCTGCCGTGATGGCCACATAGACATCCTCTTTGGCGATCAGCTTCGTCTTATCGATCGCCTCGAAGTTCTGTTTCTCCTCTAAGACCTCCGTCTTGCGAGGAGTAGCATACTTGTTGCGGATATCGTTGAGCGTCTTGATGATCGTGGCATCAAGCTTTGAGGCGTCATTGAGAATTCCGCCGATTCTCTCGATATCCTCTCTCAGTGCTCCCTGCTCTTTCTGCAAGGCGACAATATCGGTGTTGGAAAGCCGATAGAGAGGCATCATCGCAATGGCTTCCGACTGGCGCTCCGTGAATGCATAATCCTGCTGGAGCATCTTCTTGACACCTTCCTTGCCCGAGCACTTTTTGATCTTCTCGATGACTTCATTGAGGATCGAATAGACCTTCATATAGCCGTCGACGATCTCTAGCCTCTCCTTGTCCGTCTTCAGATCGAAGCGGAACGCCCGAGTCGAGATGACCCGCTGATGGTCGATGAAGGCATCGAGCATATCGATGAGCGGCATCGTGCGGGGATGCCCCTTGTCGATGGCTAAGAAATTGCAGGCGATCGTGTTGCGCAAAGCGCCTTTGCCCTGCAGATAGGTGAGGATCGCTAAAGGATCGCCCCCTTCCTTGATCTTGATGACGATGTTGACATCGTCCTTCGCCGATTCATCGATGATCTCCTCGATATTGTCGAGATGATCGCTCTCCTTGCGCTTGTTTAACGCAGCGACAAAGTCGATTTTGACAACGCCATAAGGAATCTCCGAGATGACAATGGCGTTCTCCGCCTCGTCGATCGTCGCTTTGCTGTAGAGGTAGAATGACCCTTTTCCGGTCTCGTAGAGCGAGCGGAGCGCCTCCTTGTCGTCGATGATCCCCCCGGTCGGGAAATCTGGCGCCTTGACGAGTGCCATGATCTCATCGAGCGTCGTCTTCTTATGGCGCAGGCGGTAGATTGTGGCATCGATGACTTCGCCTAAGTTGTGCGGCGGAATATAAGTTGCGCTGCCGACAGCGATGCCCTGCGTCCCGTTGACAAGAAGATTCGGAAAGCGGGACGGAAGCACCGTGGGTTCTAGCGACTTATCATCGAACGTCGGAACCATCCGGACCGTATCCTTCTCGATCTCCTTGACCATGAACTCCGAGATCGGAGCAAGGCGAGCCTCGGTATAACGGTTGGCGGCGGCTGGATCATCGTCGATCGAGCCGTTGTTTCCCTGGAAATCGATGAGAGGAACCTCCATCTTCCAAGACTGCGAAAGATGAACCAGAGCATCGTAGATCGAAGAATCTCCATGCGGATGATAATGGCCCATGACATGGCCGACGATCGTAGCGCATTTGACGGTCGGCTTCTCAAAGACCTGACCCTGGTCGAACATGTCGAAGATGATGCGGCGCTGAACCGGCTTCAAACCGTCTCTTGCATCGGGAATCGCGCGGTCGCTGATGACCTCTTTGGCGTAGCGGTTGAAAGCACCGATCAGAACATCGGAAATCTCAGAGTCTACGATGTTCTCCTGAATCTCAGCTGAGCAGTTCTTTTTAGTTTTCATGGAAGACCTCCTTGGTGAACGAATCCGAGATAGAGAAGTCGATGTTGTTCTCAATCCAGTCTTTGCGGCGGTCTGAATCCCGGCCTAAGAAGAGATTCACCTTGTCCTTTGCCTCCTCATCATCCCGGATCGAGACCTTGAGCAGCCTGCGATGTGCAGGCAACATCGTCGTCTCGCTGAGCTGCGTATAGTTCATCTCGCCGAGACCCTTGTAGCGGTTGACGTGATAACCTTTCCCGACATCAGCCTTCGCTTTCTCAAGCTCAGCATCATCGTAGCAGTAGATCTCCTTTTTACCGCTGTAGACCCGGTAAAGCGGCGGGCAGGCGATATAGACATTGCCGTTTTGGATCAGTGGCTTCATATGGTTGTAAAAGAACGTGAGAAGCAAGGACTGAATATGGCTTCCATCATCATCGGCATCGGTCATGATGATGACCTTGTCATAATGGATATCCTTGATCCGGAAGTCGGAGTCATACCCGGCTCCGATCGTGTAGATCAAGGTCGCGATCTCCTTGTTGCCGAGAAGAATCTTCTCATCCTCAATCTCGGTGGTGTTCTTCGGTTTTCCGCGCAAAGGCAAGATCGCCTGATGCTTCGGATCCCTTCCCTTCTTGGCAGAGCCGCCGGCGGAGTCGCCTTCGACGATGAAGAGCTCGTTGCTCCGATAATCCTTGCTCGAGCAGGGCGTGAGCTTATCGGAGAGATTGAAGCCTGACATCTTCGACTTGAGCATCTCCCTTTCCTTCTTGCGATCTGCTTCCGTCTTCTCACGGATCTTCATCTCGTCGAGCGTCTTCCGGATGACAAGATCCGCATCATCTTTATGCTCTTCGAGATAATAGGAAAGCTGCTTCTCCATCAGAGAATCGACAGCGTTGAGCGCCTGCTTCGTGCCGAGCTTCTCCTTGGTCTGACCTTCAAACTCCAGGATATGCTCCGGAACCCAGACCGAAAGAATCGCGACAAGTCCCTCTCTCAGACAATCGCCATCGAGCGGGCTGTTCGCCCTGAACAAGGAGTGAGAGATGCCGTACTGATTGAACGTCGCTGTCAGAGCTTTCTTAAGACCCGTGACATGATAGCCGCCATCTCCGGTGCGGACACCATTAGCGAACGCGATGATCTTCTCATCATAATTGTCCCGGAGATAACCGAAGACCACATCGACCTTGATCTCATCGCTGGAAGCGCCTTCGAAATGGATCGGCTTGATGAGAGGTTCCTTACCGACCGTGTGCCGGTTGAAGTACTCCCGAAGTCCATTTTCATAATAGAACGTCTGCTTGCGGTCCGTTCTCTCATCCGTGAGATAGAACGTGACTCCCTTGGTCAGACAGGCCTGATCGTCGAGGTGTGTGGCGATGCGGTCGAAGTTCCAGGTGACATCCTCAAAGATCTCCGGATCCGGTAGGAAGCGAACCTGCGTGCCCCGCTTCGTGGTCGGACCGAGATCCTTGATGCCGGAGAACTTGCTTCCGCCCTTCTCAAAACGGGCGAAATGATCGTTTCCGTCGCGGAAAGAGTGGACCGTCATCCAAGCCGAAAGCGCGTTGGTGACCGAGGCACCTACGCCGTGGAGACCGCCGGCCGACTTGTAGTTGCTCTCATCGAACTTTCCGCCGCCGTGCAAGGTCTGATAAACGATCTGAAAGCCGTTGAGCTTCTCCTTGGCGTTGGTGTCATAGGGAACACCGCGCCCCTGGTCTTCGACTTCTAAAGATCCATCGGCGTGGATCGTCACATATATATTTTTTCCGTACCCTTCGTTTGCTTCATCGACAGCGTTGTCGACGATTTCCCAGACGAGATGATGCAGACCCAAGGTACTGGTCGAACCGATGTACATGCCAGGGCGTTCCCTGACAGGCTCGAGGCCATGAAGAATAGTCAGATTCGATGCACTGTATTTATCGCTCATTGTAAAAAACACCTCGCATAAGATATTAGCTGATTTTTCGCCGGAATTAAAGGTTATGTTGTATAATCAGCCCAGAGAAAACAGAAAAAACATGAGCATCGTATTCACGGTCCTATTCTTTGTCGGCTTCGGTCTTGCCGCCTATCTTCTCGGCAGCATCCCGACCGCCAGAATCATCGGACATTTCTATGGCGTAGACATCACGAAATACGGTTCCCACAACGCTGGAGGAACCAACGTCGGCCGCGTCCTCGGATGGAAGAACGCCATCGTGACCATGTTTCTCGATGCGATGAAAGTCTACCTTCCCTGCACCATTGCTATGCTTCTTCTCGTCTACGGGAATCTCCATCTGATTGACTTCCCTCACCAGCGGGAACTTATCTCTGGCATCATCGGCCTCTGTGCGGCTTTAGGCCACTCTTTTCCTATCTATTGCCGCTTCCGCGGAGGCAAATGCGTCTCCTGCTTTGCCGGATATCTCCTCTTCGTCTCTCCCGTTCTCTTTGGCATCGGCTTAGCGGTCTTCGCCCTCGTGATGGCATTAGGGCACCGCGTCTCGCTGGCCTCCGTCACCGTCGCTCCTTCGATGATCTTTTTCTCCCTCATCTTTATGATCCTAGATCTCACCATCCTGCCGGAGGAAAACAGATTCAACGGCGGTATGTATTACTCCCCGGAGTATATGATCCACCTCTCGTATGTCACGACCATCGTCATCGTCCTCTTTGTCATCCTCATCCTCTTGCGTCACAGGACCAACATCGACCGCCTGAAGAAAAAGGAAGAGCCGGAGACCGTCTTCAAAAGCCACAGCCAATTGAAGCAGGAAATGAAGGAAAACAACCTCCGTTAGAAAGAAAACATCGAAAAAGCCGGAGAGTTGCCTCATCCGGCTTTTTACGTTACCTACTTACTTAGAAGCGGTCTGCTGCGCCTGCTTGATTGCTCTCATCGTCTGGTTGACCTGCGCCTGAGAGGGCGTCCTGCCCATGCTCTTATACATCGCCTTGATCATGGCTTCCGTGATCGGAGGATTCTTCTCCAGCTCGCGGGAGACAAGCTTCCTGGCGATGAGAACACCGCCGACAAGTCCGAGGATCAGAGCGAGGATCGGAACGACGATTGCTACCCATAATGGTGCCATAGTGATGCTCCTTTCTATTGAGACAAAAAAGGCCGGAAAGCCGGCCTCTCGATCATCCGTTAAGCTCTGGAATCGTAAGTGGCGTCATCCGTCTTGACCCAGACTTTGGTGTGGTTCTTGATGAACATCGGAACCTTAACTTTCAGACCGGTTTCAAGAACAGCATCCTTGCTGGCCTTGTTGACCGTGTCGCCGGCGACAGCGTTGTCGTCGGTATCGACGATCTCAAGAGCGACCTTCGGAGGAAGATCGATGCCTAAGACCTCCGTGCCGTAATAGGTGATGACAACCGGAGCGTTGGGCGCCAAGAACTGAAGCTCCCATTTGACATGCTCTTTGGCAAGATCGACCATGTCATAGGTCTCCGCATCCATGAAGTGGGCGAAACCGTCCGGTCCGTCATCGACATAGGAAAGAACCATGTTCTTTTTGTCTAAGAAAGCCCCGGTGACCTTTTCGCCGGAGAAGAGCATCATCTCGGTCACAGCGCCGGAACGAAGGTTCTTCGCCTTGATCTTATGCTTCATCTTCGCCATCGCCGTCTTGTTGTGGACGACATCGACGACCTGAAGCAGATCATCCTTATAAAGATAGACCGTACCCGGTCTGAGCTCGCCTGCATCTAAAACATCAGCCATTTCAATACCCTCCTATAGAACAGATTGATTTACTTTTTCTCTTCGTGAAGAGTCTGCTTGTTGCACTTCGGGCAGAACTTCATCGTAGAGAACTTCTCCGTATGAAGCTTCTTGTTCTTCGAAGTGATGTAGTTTTCGCTCTTGCATTCTTTGCAGCGAAGAGTGATCGTAGCACGTTTCTCGGCCATATGTGTAATCCTCCTTGATGGACAACTAAAATATTATATTTGTCTAAACCTTATATTTCAAGGAAAAATACACAGATTTCCCGATTAGAACCTACTCCCAAGGCGAACCGACAAGCACGGAGCGTTTTCTTCTCTCATCAGAACGAAGTAATGATACAATCGAGGCATGCATAAACTTTCATTTCCGATCGGAGACAAAATGATCGGCAAAGACCACCCATGCCTGATTCAATCCATGGGGGATAAGAAGACGACAGAAGTTGATTTTCTCGTCGAAGAAACCGAGACCTTAGCCAAAGCCGGTCTCGATCTGATGCGCTTCAGCATCCTCGATATGGACGATGTCAGGGCGATCGGAGAGATCAAGAGACGGGTCAGTGTCCCCGTCATCGCCGATATTCACTTCGATTATCTCTTCGCCTTAGCCGCTCTTGATGCTGGCGTCGATAAAATCCGCATCAACCCGGGAAACATCGGTTCGGACGACCGCTTAAGAACCGTCATTCAAAAAGCCAAGGGAAAGAACGTCCCCATCCGCATCGGCGTCAACTCCGGCTCGCTCAACCGCTATCGCGGCAAAACCGGAAACCGGGCGGATGATATCCTGCTTGCCCTAGACGAGACCATCGCCGTCTTTCGGGAAGAGAACTTCGACCAAATCGTCCTCTCCCTCAAATCCTCCGATCCATCTGAACTTCGTGAAATCTATGAGCGCGCTTACGGAAAATACCCTTATCCGCTTCACCTCGGATTGACCGAGTCGGGTTTCTCGACCCTCGGTGTCGCCAAATCTTCCATCGCTCTGTTCCCGCTCCTCCAAGAAGGGATCGGTGATACCCTCCGTGTCTCCTTAGCCGATGATCGGATTGAGGAAATCCGCGCCTGCAAGACCCTGCTTCGGCTCTCTGGAAGAAGAAATGATATTCCCGATATGGTCGTCTGCCCAAGCTGCGGAAGGACCCAGATCGATCTCAAGCCGATCTCTAGAGAGATTCAGAATCACTTAGATCATGTCTTCAAGCCCGTTCAAATCGCCGTCATGGGCTGCCCGGTCAACGGCATCGGGGAAGCCAGAAATGCCGATTTCGGCATCGCCGGAAGCGGCAGGAAAGACGTCTATGTCCTCTTTGCCAAAGGCAAGGAGATCGGCCTCTTTCAAAAACAAGAAGCGCTCGAAAAACTATATCATCTCATCGATACATTCGAAGCCTGACAACCTTTCTTAAAATAAGAGAACGTTTATTTTTTCACCCAGAATTTCCGATATAATTTTACGAACTTTCTATTGTTTATTTTTCACGCACTCATCGCTGAAGGCGGTAATTCTGCTGTAGAGCTTTTCATCAGAGAATCGGGCAGAGAGATACTTCTCTTCGCCTTTTTTCTCAAAGTCGATGAACGTGCTATCGATGAAGAGAGACGTGTTCTTTTCATCGCCACCTAGTTTCAAACTGATCATGTTCTTGTCTTGCCATTTAAAAGTGAAGCCAGGATGCGGACCGATCATATTGGCAGAACGATAAAAAGTGCATCTTGCCAAGACGTCCTTGAAGAGTTCATACCCCTCGCTTATAACCGCATTCGTGGGGTATTCCTCCCAATCTTTGGATAAGTAAGTGAGCGTCGCCGGATCGGTGGCCGGATAGTGGATGTTGACGTTGACCTCCTCTCCCCGTTTGGCAGCATCCGGTTTTCTGTCCTTGTTGCAACCGGCAAGCAGCGTCGCCGATAAGATGAGTGGAATCAGCAGTTTCTTCATATTCAATTCCTCCTATGAATGAATCTGTGTATAAAAAGTCACTTGTGACATTGGAAAAGTCACTTGTTGCATAGAATTATCGTAGACATAGTTTGCAGTGACGAAATTATTGACACCGATATTTGTCGGCAAAATCCGATAACCTATTCCCAAGACTTCGTGGTGATTGTTAATTGTCAATGGAACTGGATTTCCAGTATCCCTAATAATACTCACATATTCATCGTATGCCATAAAATTGTATGCCTGGTACGAAGAATAACCACGCGAGTGTAAATATGATGTAAATCCACTGGCTACATTAGAGGATGGAGTTCCTTGATTCGTTGTTTGAAAATAGTTATCACCAAGTAAAGTGATAAAAGCATTAACCGCTTGTGTATTGTCAGTATGGTTAAGCGGAAGATATCCATCGACAATACTTCCGTTTGCTGGTGATTCACGGTCGATAAAAGAAAAATACATCGCAGCAGTTGTAGGTACGCAACCTTGATGGCTATACATTGTGTTCATATAGTTGGGAACGTTCAGTATTTTTGTCTCAGACAGATAAGTCGCAGAATACATATAGACATGGCTAGACAGGTCAATTGAGAAATAATTCTGAACCGGGTACAACAGAGATCGGCGGACCTTTTCTTTCTTGACCGTATTCGGCAGACAATATGAACTATTTGCGGTTTCGTTCAGACTATAAGTATTACGCACAGAACGATAAAACTCAGTTTTAGTTACATAATCAAATGGTGATAAACAATAATTGTTCCACGGATTTACAAAATAATCATTCCCTTTGTAGATCGCTTCTATTGCAAAAACATTATTCTCATATGGTTTATATAGAATGGAGCCAACAATAGATTTGGAGTCAGAATAAGTGATTAAAGCGCCATCCCCATCGATAAAATGAATTTTTTGAACTTTTACCGGATGTGCTGGCTCATCGGTTCCAATCAGTTGGGCTGCAGTAATATCCTGCAATGCCCGTTCATAGGGCTGACTCACTGCTACACAGCGAATTTGTGACGACCCAAACGGTAAAATAAACGCAGGGAGAATAGAGACAAATATCAGATTGAATCTCATATTTGACATTCTCCTTTTCTTACTATAAGTATAGTGCCAATTTATGAGATATTAAACATAAAGAAAATAGATTGGTTCTAAATAGAAACAAACAATTAAGAGTGTATGCAAAGATAGAACTACATTTTCAAATGAATGTTTGCTCTATAAATATTTTCTTTATTTTTTTGTTAAAATATTATCAATCATTTTATCTTTCAAAAAAAGAAGAACTATTTGCTATTCACAATTTTGAAATGTTTATTGCCACAATTATCTATCCATTTTCTTTACATATAAAAAACAAAGTCTCAAAAGTCTTCCTAAATATAACGAGTAGACAATGAGAGACAAATCAGACGCCAAAAAAGGTGTTATCTTTTCTTCGTGGTTCTCTTGCGATCCATATGGAAGTCGGCCGCATTGCCGCCGGCTTTCGTGATGTTCGTCAGAACGATCTTGCGGCGGTGCTTGAACTTGACAAGATCCACCGCTCTTGCCACCTTCTTCCGGTAGCAGGGCTTGACCTTGTCGGTCTTGACCTCGTTGACGGCATGGCGGATCTTCTTCTGAAGCACCTCGGATTCCGCCCGGTCCTTCTTGCCGAGATTGCGGAACTGATAAGGACCTTTCGAGACCTTCAGCCCATCTTTCTTCAGTGAGATCAGATCGAAGCTGACCTGGCGTCGAACCAGAGCCTTGACGCCTTTGACGCTCTCTTCATCCCCATAGGAGAAGAAAACATAGGAGTCGCCTGGCGCGTTGAACCTTCCTGCTCTTCCTGCCCGATGGAAATAATAATCCGTATCGGAAGGTAGATCGATAGAGACAATCGCATCGACATCCGGAATATCCAGTCCCCTCGAGACATAATCGGTAGCGATGAGAAGCTTCTCCTCATCTCTCCGGAAGGTGTCAAGGACTCTCTTGATGTCTCGCTTATCCAATCCGCCCTCGACAAGCAGATGGTGATAATTCTTCTCTTTCAGAGACTTATCCAGCTCATATAGACTGTTTTTGGTCGAGCAGAACACGATTGCCTTATACGGCTTCTTCAGCGAGAGGAAAGAGATGAGCGCATCCGCTTTGCTGTTCTCGCGGATATCGAACAGATGATGAGAGACAGAGACATTGGTGATCGCTTCCCTGACATCGACCACGGCATCGATCCGAAATGCGGATCTGACCCGCTTGATATCCTGGACATTGAGCGAAGCCGAGAAGAAGGAGATCATCTTCTCCTCCCTAGGCTTACGTAAGCTTTCTAACGTTTCCCTGAAGCCATCGAAAGCGATCATATCGCCTTCGTCGATGATGACTCTCCTGAGCTCATTGAACGGATAATGAGAAAGCGCAGAGCGGAAAAGGACCGGTGTCGTCAATAAGACGAGCGGCTTCGCTCGGTTGAAATCCTTCTGCCCGTAGACAGCCTTGATGGCATCATCCGCATATCCCAACCGCCTCGAAAAGTTCTCAAACACCGTCTTGACCTGATCAAGCAGGGCAACTGTTGGAGATAGGATCACCGCCTGCACATGTCCGTCATTGACCAAGTCATTCAAGATCGGCAGGGCATACGCTAATGTCTTACCTGTTCCGGTAGGAGCAAGAGAGAGAACATTCTTCCCCCGCAAAAGCAGAGGAATCGTCTTCGCCTGCACCGGTGACATCACCGAAAAGGAGTCCTCAGCGAGGATGTCAAGCAGCTCCTTCCTTAAGAGAGTAGACCCAAATGGGAGATTGTTTTCCATTTCTCTGCCTCCTTTCTGCATGATAGATCAGCAAACGGACACTTACTTCTCTTCCTCAACAACCGTCAGACCGAGAATCTTCGTATCGGCCTCAGGCACCCGGCTCGGGCACTGAGACATCGGCTCAAACGCCTTCAGATTCTTCGGGAAGGCGACCACATCGCGGACATTGTCCGTTCCGGCAAGCTCCATCGCTAACCGCTCGATGCCGATGCCGAATCCGCCTTCGGGCGGAACGCCATACTTCAGCGAGCGGACAAAGAAGCCGAACCGCTTCTCAATATCCTCATCGCTGAGACCCAACAAAGAGAAAACCTTCTCCTGAACAGAAGCATCATAGATGCGGAGCGCGCCCGAAGAGAGTTCGACACCGTTGAGGACCGTATCGTAAGAAGTGGAGCGGATCTTCGTCGGATCCTCATCGAAATAGTGAAGATCCTCATCGTTGGGACGGGTGAAGGGGTTAGAAAGCGAATCGTAAGTTCCGTCATCTTTCCGTTCAAATAGCGGCCAGTTGATGACAAAGAGCGGCTTGTAATCCTCTTTCGAAGTCAGGTGTAGCTTTGCGCCGTATGTGCTTCTTAATGCACCAAGCGCCCAGCAGGCATTCTCTTCAGAAGCATCAGCGCAGAGGATGACGACATCCCCTTCTTCCACCGAAAGCCGATGCTTCAGCTTTTCGAGATTCTCCGGAAGAATGTTCTTGACGATGCCCGAGACAAACTGACCGTTTTCAAACTTCAGGTGGGAGACACCGAAGACCTTGAACTTCTTCGCCAGCAGATTGTCGTTATCCTGCTCCTTGCGTGTCAACGAAGCGGCGATCTTGGGTACAACAAGCGCCTTGATGCGCTTCCCTTCGTAAGCCTTGAAGCCACAGCCGGCGAGGGCAGAAGTAACATCCTCCAGATACATCGCAAAGCGCATATCCGGTTTATCGGTTCCATACTTGTGAATCGCTTCCTCATAGTCCATCCGATAGAACTCAGGAAGCTTCACGCCTTTGATCTTCAAAAACACATAATCGAGCAGGCCTTCGATGACCTTGAGGACATCCTCGCGGTCAACAAAGGAGAGTTCGCAGTCGATCTGCATGAACTCCGGCTGACGGTCAGCTCTCTGATCCTCGTCGCGGTAGCAGTGCGCCAGCTGGAAATACCGATCCGTCCCGGAGATCATCAGCAGCTGCTTATACAGCTGCGGAGACTGCGGCAAAGCATAGAACGAACCTGGATAGATGCGGGAAGGAACCAAGTAGTCCCTCGCCCCTTCCGGCGTCGACTTGATGAGAGTGGGTGTATCGACTTCCTGGAAGCCGATCGAGCAGAGATACTCTCTCGTATAGCGGTTGAGATCCGAGCGAATCTTCATATATTTCTGCATGATCGGGCGCCGTAAATCGAGATAGCGGTACTGAAGACGGAGATCCTCAGAAGCGGTCGTATCGTCCTTGATTTCAAAAGGTGTCGTCGATGCATGGGAGAAGACCTTGATCTCATCCGCAGCGACCTCGATCTCGCCGGTCTCGAGGTTTCCATTGGACACCCCTCGTAGCATGACTTTGCCCTTGACAGAGATCACATCCTCGGGTCTGATCTTCACCGACTCATACAGAGCGGAAGGAATATTGATCTGGGTGAGACCATATTTATCCCTTAGATCAGCAAAGCAGAGAGAGCCGAGATTGCGGATCGTGTTGACCCATCCGCACAAGACGACCTCCCTACCTTCATCGCCTCTTCTCAGCTCACCGCACGTGTTCGTACGTAACATAATTATGCCTCTAAAGAAGAGATGACATCCTCTTCTTTGATTTCAGATTGCTGACGGTCCAACATCGTCTTGATCTGATAGGAGCCGTCCTCCCCTAAGATCAGTGTCTTCTTCGCGCCTTTCCGGTCCGCCATCTTCAAGGCTCCGCCGATCGCTCTCGAGAACGAGGCGATCGAGACCTTCATTCCGTCAGCACGAAGCTTGTCCGCGAAGTAGCAGGCTTTCCCATCCCGACGGAAATCAATGATGAAGCAGTCGAGAGAATTATCGACAATCAGCTCTTTCCGCCGCTCTGCAGTCAAGGCCAGGATCAAACGTTCCACGCCGAGCGAGAAGCCGATGCCTTCGAAGTCCGGTCCGCCGATCTGCGACATCAGAGACGCATACTTACCGCCGCCTCCGATCGCTCCGAGCGTCAGATTGACCGAATCATAAAGTTCCCAGACAAGCCCGGTGTAATAATCAAGGCCGCGGACGAGCTCTGAATCGACCTCGTACTGGATACCGAGAGAATCGAGCGCCTTTTTGATATTCTCGAATTCCTGCTGATCTTCCGCATCCAAGAAATCCGTGACACGGGGTGAACCTTTGGCGATCTCCTGATCCTCCGGGACCTTGCAATCGAGGATGCGGAGCGGATTCGTCTCTAACCTCCGTTTGCAGTCATCGCACATCGAAGCAACCTTCGGTGCAAAATACTGATAAAGCTCTTTCTTATACGCTTCTCGGGAAGCAAATGAACCTAAGAAGTTGATCTTGGCAGACACCGGATGACCTAAGACCTTTTCAGCGCTTCGTAATGAGAGTAGGAAAGCATCTAACGTCGTATCGAGATCGACCTTCTGATCGAGGAACTCGACCCCGAACTGATTGAACTGCCTGAGCCTTCCTGTCTGCGGTCTCTCATAGCGGAAGACCGGACCGAAATAGCAGAGACGAAGCGGCATATCCGGAGAGGTGTAGAGCTTATTTTCAATCACCATCCTAGACACTGAAGCCGTGAACTCCGGTCTGAGTGTATAGTCCTTATCCCCTTTTGAAGCGAGATCGAACGTCTCCTTCTGCACGATGTCGGAGGATTCTCCGACACTGCGGTGGAAGAGCTGATTCTCTTCAAACAACGGCAGTTCGACCGCATCGCATCCATAATAGGAAACTTCCTTAAAAAGGAGAGTTCTCATCCCTTCGAGAACCTTCTCCTCCTCACCATAGTAATCCAGGGTGCCGCGGGGCTTTTTGATCTGTTGGTTAGCCATAATTACCTCACTGAAATAAGCAAATTGATTTGCGCGTTACGATTATAAAACAAACTGACTTGAATTTCCTTATAAATCGACGTTCATCATCACTGTGCGAAGATAACAAGCGGCAGGCCATCTTAAAGCCGAACCTCCGTTATGCATCCTATCTACAATTCAGGTATTTTTTCTGAATTCTCCTTTATACAATTCGATTAACCTGTCTAGATTTTTAACGACGCTTTCCGTAAGAGCGAAAAAATTACCTTTGAACGCATAGGTCCGCCATTGTCGAACACAAAGTATACATCCGTAGCATCCGGCAAGTCGCAATAAGGCCATATATCCATGCCACCGCCACAAGAGGTTAAAAAGAAGATAGGCGATAACCCCAAAACAATCCTTCCGCCTTTCTCATATTCTCTCCTTTGCTTCGTTTTCATGGTATCACAAGTTACTTCGCCACACAGATTCATAAAATTGTAAATTTATCTATATCGCAAAAAACGGAATTCCACAGATTCACTCATCCGCTAATTTCCACCGCCCCACGTCTTATCGCAAGATTAAAAACAGCAAAAGAAAACTTAGTGATTCACACGTCGGATCTGAAACACAGACTTGATCCGATTGAGAATGGTCATGAAATGCTCAAGCGACTCCGTGCTCTTGCACATCAAGGTCAGAGAGACCGTCGTGGTGTGATTGGAAGGGTGATATTTGGCATTGATCTTGAGAACCTTGGCGTTCTCCGAAGCGATCGCATTGAGGATATCGACCAACAACCCGTCGCGGTCGTGGCACTCGATAGCTAGATCGACCGGATATTCCGCATCCATCTTATGATCCGGATTCCACTTGACCTCGATCAAACGGGACTTCGCAGATTCCCGTAAGACATTCGGACAGTCGATACGGTGCACTTTGACTCCTTGACCTGTCGAGACAAAGCCGACGATCTCATCGCCGGGAATCGGTGTGCAGCAGGAAGCCAACGAGACGAGCACCGTGTCGCCGTTTGCCAGAATCACCGCATCGTCGGCGTTCTTTTTCTTGAGCGAACGGGCGTTGATCTGCCTCTTTAATTCTTCTTCCGAAAGCTTTCCATTGTAGTCGACCGCTTCGGAAAGCTCAAAGATCTTCGACGGAAAAGCCGTCTTGCCGTTGACCATCACCAAAAGATCATCGGCATTATCGCACTTGTAGTAATCGAGAACAGACTTCGTGATCACCTTCGAGATATCGACATTGATCCGTCTCTCCCGCATGGAATCCAACAGTGTCTGTCTTCCCTTCTTGATCTGATCATCCCGGACATAATCCGCATTCTCTTTGATCAGCCACTTGCGGATCTTGCTCCGAGCGAAGTTTGTCTTGGCAATGTTGAGCCACTCCGTGTTCGGCGAAGCGTTCTTGTTCGTGATCACCTCTATGATGTCGCCGGTGACAAGCTTCTGTGAGATCGGAACGAGAACCCCGTTGACCTTGGCACCGGTGAGATGGTCGCCGAGATCAGAATGGATGCGGTAGGCAAAATCGATCGGCGTGGAACCGTTAGGCAGGCAGATGACATTTCCCTTCGGTGTGAACACATAGACATTCGCATCGAAAATATCGTGGGAGAGCGTCTCCACATACTCCTTCGTCGTCGAATCATTCTCCTCATCCGAGATCTGAACAAAATCCTTGAACCAGTAAAGCTGGTTCTCAATCTCCTGCTGTTCCACCTTGGGATCGTAGGCAGTATTTTCCTTGTAGCGCCAGTGGGCGGCGACACCGCCCTCCGCCGTCTCATCCATCTTCTTGGTCCGGATCTGAATCTCGAAGAAGTGCCCGTTGTTGGTGACGATCGTCGTGTGAAGCGACTGATACATATTGGGCTTCGGCATAGCGATATAGTCCTTGAACCGTCCCGGGACGGGCTTGTAGTTCGCATGCACATAGCCGAGGATCTCGTAGCAGTTCTGCTCCGTCTCGGTGATCATGCGAAGCGCCATGATGTCATAAATCTGATCAAGCGAGTAGTTCTTCTTGACCATCTTCTTATAAATCGAGTAAATCGACTTCACACGGTCCGAGATCGAGACCGGAATATGCGTCGGCGCCAAAATCTGAACCAGCTCCTCCTTCAGAACATCCAGAGCCGCCTGAGCATCCTTGATCCTGGCATTCACTTCATTCTCGATCTTCTGATATTCCAAAGGCTTCAGATAATAAAGGGAGAGATCCTCCATCTCAATCTGAATCCTGTAGAGACCAAGCCGATGTGCAACCGGAGCATAGACATCCAGCGTTTCCTTGGCAATCCTCACCTGTTTTTCAACCGGCTGGAACTGAAGCGTGCGCATGTTGTGAAGCCTATCCGCAAGCTTGACGATGATGACGCGGGCATCCTTAGCCATCGCCACAAAGATCTTGCGGTGATTCTCAGCGGTGAACTCGACGTTCCGATAGTCGCTTAACCTCGTGACTTTCGTCAAGGCCTCGACAAGAGTCGCTACCTCCTCACCGAACTCCTGAGAGATTTCCTCTCTCGTCGTTCCGGTGTCCTCAATCGTGTCATGAAGAAAACCGGCACAGATCGTTTTCGGTCCGACCTGCAGCTCCGCGAGAATCTCAGCGACACCGATACAATGCGAAATATAGGGGTCGCCGGATTTGCGAACCTGGCCTTCGTGCTTCTTATCGGCGAAGCGGTAGGCTTTTTCGATCAGGGCGAGATCATCCGGCTTGGTGATGTATTGAGAGTAGATGTTCTTAACGTCCTCAAAGGTATAGATCCGATTCTGAATTTCCATGAAAGAAAGATTACAACTCTAAGAGAGTGGCCCCCTTCAGACCCGTGACTTCCTCGGCGTGGAATCCCTTTAAAGTGATGAGCGTGAGCGTTCCGACCGGATTGCCGCCGGCTTTCGAAACAAGCTCCTTCAGGGCAGCAAACGTCCCGCCAGTTGCCATCAGGTCGTCGACAAGGAGCACTCTCATCCCCGGCTTGAAAGAAGCCGCAGGAATCTCTAGCGTCGCAGTTCCGTACTCCAGCTGATAGGAAATCCGATACGTCACCCCAGGAAGTTTTCCGGCTTTCCTAGCCATGACGAAACCGATTCCCATCCGATAAGCGAGCGCCGCCCCGAAAAGAAAAGCTCTGCTCTCGGGCCCGATGAGGATGTCCGGTTTGAACTCCTCCGCCAGCTTCGCCATATCCTCGATACAGGCGTGAAACGCCTGAGGATCCCGAAGCAAGGGAGAGATGTCTTTGAAAGAGATGCCTTTCTTCGGAAAATCCTTCGTCACACCGATATACTTTTCATAATCCATTGATTTTGCCTCCAAGTGCATCTAAGTATACCATTGAAAAGAAATCAGCACATAGAAAATGAATGCAAATTCCTCTTTTGTGCTAAACTCAAAGCATGGTCAAGATCATCACCGATTACGGGTTCTGCTATGGCGTCGAACGAGCCATCCACCTCATGCAGGAAGCCGGAAAGAAACACGTCCCTGTTTACCTCACCCATCCTTTGATTCATAACCTTCCTGAAAACGAGAAGCTGATGAACGAAGCTGGGGCAAGCTTTGTCACGGATGACACGAAAGTCTCCCCGGAGAGCATCATCGTCTTTTCTGCGCATGGTCATACCCTGGAGGAAGAAAAGAGATTTTCTGAGCTTGCGACTTGCCTGGATGCTACCTGTCCATTGATTGAAGCCCGTTACAAGATGCTTTCTTCCCCGAAAGCAGGAACGACCTACCTTTTCCTCGGCAAGAAAAGCCATCAGGAGACCTTAGGATTCCTCTCCCATTTCCCCTTTCTGGTTCTCATTGATTCCGAAGCTGATGTTCTTTCTCAGCTTGAACATACTCCTCTGGAAAAACATACTGTCCTCATGCCCCAGACCACCATCTCAGAAGCCACACGGAACAAGGCAGAAGACTATCTGAAAGCCCACACCGATCTCGTCCTCTCCGTTCCGATCTGTCCCCAGTACAGCAAACGAGCCGCTCAGGCCATTTCAGCCTTAGCCTCCTGTGATCCAAAGAAGTCCTATTTCATCGTCGTCGGAGACCGAGCTTCCAGCAACGCCAAAGAGATCCTCTCCGCCGTGCTTTCTGAATACCCAGGTCTTCAGGGTCAGATCGCTCTCAGCCTCCAAGACATCGATAAAAACGCCGCCGAAAAAAAAGATATCTATCTCGCCTCAGCAACAAGTGCCGGAAAAGAATGCGTCGAAGCTCTCCTCAACGCTTTGTGCGCTGATAATAGTCTCTGATCTTCTGCTTCGCCTTCGCCTCGATCTGACTGATCCGCTGCGGAGAGAGGTGGTACTTCTCCCCCAGCTGCTCTAAGCTAAGATCCGGATGCGGCGAAAGATTCCGGGAAAGAAGAATATCCTTTTCCCGTGCTGTCAGGAAAGCATCAATCACTTCTTCGATCGAATCCGAGAGCAGATTTTTCTCATAAGCTTCATCCGGCTGTGGCGTATCATCCGGAATCAGATCCGCAGGCGCATAGACCTCGTTGCTTTCCTCACGCTGATCAAAACTCGTGAAGCGGCTGTCATAAAGCAAGGTATCCGCAAGCGTATCCAAAGTGAGGAGACGAGGACGGACCTCTTTTTCAAGCTCCTCTTTGCTCGGCTTTCGCCCTAGCTTTGCTTTCAATCGCTCTGTCGTCAGCCTTTTCTCTTCTTCGTTATAGCGTTCAAGCTCCTCTTCCTTCGTCGGCTCACGGCTTAACTCCTCCGTGAGGCTGTTATGAACCAGACGAAGCCTCTTCAGCCTCGTCAGAATGAGGGTCGGCAAAGCGATGATGCGCTCCGTCTCGCGAAGGTAATTGAGCATCGAGTTCCGGATATAAGGATAAGCGATTGTCGAAAATGCATGCGCTTCCTTCCGGTCCGGTTCATAATCATCGATGGCTTTCATCAGGCCGAGACATCCTTCTCCGATCAGATCATCAGCAGAGAGAGCAGGATTCTTCTTCACAAACTCCGAGGCGATCGAACGCACCAAAGGCAGATTTCCGATGATCAGCTGATCGCGGATCTCCTTTTGCTTCGTCTGATGATACTGCTCCAGCAAAGCCAGATCATCCTGCTCTGGCTGAGCATTCTCTTCGCTGGGTAAAACCACACTTCTCTCCTTAGCCATGCAAGACCACCTCAAACGTTTTTTCGAAGGCAAAAGTTCGCACATTCAGCGAATCGATGCCAAGCAGCATCTTTTTCATACCGAGAAGAAAACCGACTTCCTCGCACTCGTGAGGCAGCTCGATGAAGCGGTATCCGTACCGCTTGAGCTCAAGCCTGGTGTGGTGAGGGCAGTCTCCGGAAAGATAACAGTCGACACCAGAGGCAAAAGCGAGAGGATACTCATCCGCCGCTCCTCCGGCAATCAAACCGATTTTGGTAAATTTTTCCTTTTCTTCCCCACAATACGGAAGATAAGAAAGGGAGAAGCAAGAACAAAGATAGTGACAAAGCTCAATCAGTGACATCGGCTGAGGAAGGGTTCCGGTTCTCAATAATCCATCCGAGGCAACAGCGATATCCGTCATCTTCAGATACGACATCAAGGTGTCGTTCATTCCGGCCGGAGCCTTATCGAAGTCGGTGTGATACGAATAAATCGGAGCATTAAGCTCCTCTTCGATTCTTTTCACCAATTCCGCTTTCAAAGGATCGTCAAGAAGAACATCCTTCCTTTTTCCAAAGAAGAAAGGATGGTGCGTCAGAATCAAATCCGGTTGCTCCTTGTTCGCAAACGTGTGAACCTTTTCGGTGTAATCGAGACAAAGCAAAACCGAGCGGATTTCCTGATCCATCCGCTTGTGTCCGCACTGATAGCCAGGGAAGTCCCATGGCTCGGAGAGAGAGGCAGGAACCTTTCTTCCCAGTCTAGTCAACAGCTGTCTCAGTTTCATCCAGGATGCACGCCTCCAACTCGCTGATAATCGCCCTGTTCCTCTCCTGTCCTTGGGGATTGAGAGAACGATAACGGGCAAGCTCCTTGCGGAGCGATTCAAACAAGAGCTTATCTTTCCTTCGATAGGGGTAAGGCCCGTAACGAAGTTCTCGTTCTGAAGGAGATGTCAAGGCAGGGCGGGTGAACTTCAGAAGCGGATAATAGCGTTTCTCAAAGAGATAGCAGCCGTCGACGTTCTCATATCCAGATTCACAGAGCAGTTTCACGGGGAGCTCAGTCTCCGACTGCGGTTCGATGATCAATGTCCTGATCTGTTTCAGCTTATCCGGATATTTAGACAGAATCTGATAGATGGTCAAGCCACCCATACCTAAAATGACTAGTGTATCGACATCCGAAGGTAAGTCAGTGATCCCATCACTGAAAAGAGGAATCGCGGAAGAGCCCTGAAGAGCTCTCTTCAGCCGTTGAAACGGTCCGGACTTATTTTCCGTGGCGTAGATTTTTTTCACCATCTTTGCTGCGGAAAGAGAGAAGAGACCATGATCGGCGCCGACATCTAACACGACAGCCTCAGCGTCAGTCAGCAAATCAAGCGCTGCCGTAAGGCGAAACGAGAGAGCAGACACTTAATTCTTGAAATCCTTCAGAAGCTTGGCCCTGGCGGGATGGCGCAGCTTCTTAAGCGCCTTCGCCTCGATCTGACGGATGCGCTCTCGGGTGACATTGAACTCCTTGCCGACCTCTTCCAGCGTGTGGGTTCTTCCATCCTCGAGACCGTATCGCAAGCGGATGACTCTCGCCTCACGATCGGTGAGCTGAGAGAGAACCTCATTGATCCGCTCTGTCTCCATCGCCTGATCGGCATAATCGTACGGAGAGATGTTGTCCTTGTCCTCGATGAAATCGCCGACATGGCTATCTTCCTCTTCGCCTACCGGCTTCTCCAAAGAGAGCGGATCGAGGGCGATCTGCTGAATCTCCCGGATCTTGTTTGGTGTCCAGACGCCTTCCAGCTCCTCGCTGATCTCCTCCGCGGTAGGATCGCGGTTGAGCTTCTGCACGAGCTTTCTCTGGGCGCGGGCGATCTTGTTGATCGTCTCGACCATATGGACCGGGATACGGATCGTCCTGGCTTGATCGGCGAGGGCTCTGGTGATGGCCTGCCTGATCCACCACGTCGCATAAGTGGAGAACTTGAATCCTCTTGTATAATCGAATTTATCGACAGCCTTCATCAGGCCGAGGTTACCTTCCTGAATCAGATCGAGGAAATCCATGCCGCGGTTGACGTAATGCTTGGCGATCGAGACGACGAGCTTGAGGTTGCACTGGATGAGCTCATCCTTAGCTTCCTGATCCCCTTCAAGGACTCTCTTGGCCAAGGCGACTTCCTCATCCTTCGACTTGAGGACCTGATAGGCGCCGATGGCATGGAGATACTGCCTGACGGGATCGGCATTCTTGACATCGACCGCGTAGTCTTCGTCATCATCGAGATCCTCTTCAAAGCCGTTATCTTCCTCATCTTCGTTCTCTTCCTCTAATGCGAGATCGTTCGATTCGAAGTCATCCTCGTCCTCAAGCGTGACGCCCTTTTCGGAAAGATATCCGAGAAGATCATTCGTCTCATCGTCAGTAAGGTTGAGCGGCTCCGTGTATTTGGAGACGACATCCATCGAGATGGTGTTCTTCTTCTGCGCGGCAAAATTGACCAAGAGCTCCTTGATCTCATCGACCGTGGGAATCTGCTTCGTCGGCTTCTTATCCTTGATCGGCTTCTTCTCCTTCTTCCGCCCTTCCTCGTCCTCGTCGAAGCCCTCGGCTTCGACCTCTTCTTCCTCCTCTTCGCTCTCCTCGTCTTTTTCAGCTAATGCAGAAAGAAGTTCGTTGTTGAGATCACTCTCTGAGTCAAGAAGATCCTCTTTCTTCTCCTTGACTTCTTCCGTATCCGAAACCGGGGCCTCCGCTTTTACACTATGGCCTTTCTTAGCTTTGACAACAGGTGTCTTTGCTTCTTCGGCAACAGACTTCTTCGTTGCCTTCACGGCAGGAATGATATCGACAGCGGGAAGAAGCTCCTGCTTGACAGGAGAGACGATATCAGAATCCGATATCTTCGCCGCCTTCCGCTTCTTGGGTTTTGTGTTTTCCTTCGGAGCAGAAACCGGCAGATCGTTGGCCGTCTTCGTCTCCTGAGTTTCCGTAGCTTTGGTTTTTTTCATGAATTGCGCACCTCATTTATAGATTATTATGTGAATTTCAGATTTTTAAAGTCAGAAGATGTCTTTGATTTTCAGATGCAGGCTGAACTGTCGGATCATCGTCTGGATTTTTGCCTTCGTTTCCGCATCGACATTGCCTCCGTTCTCCCGCTTGCTGTTTGCCAGAAGGTTGTTGATCTGAAGCAGCTTGCTCTCCCGCTCGATGTTGCGCCTGAGATTGTCAGAGTCGATATATTCGGGCTTGAGCTTCATGATTTCGTTCAGGACAGAAGCGGCAAGCCTCTTCTCCTTCTCATCAAGTTTATCGAGAGTGCCGAATCCCCGCTTCCCGTCATCGAGATCATCAAAGAAGAATAACCCATCGAAGTCAGCCGCTTCCTCAGAGGAAGCGCTTGCTTCATCAGCGGTGAGAGAATGGTATATTTCCTGGAAGTCCTCTGGTGTCAGGGATTCCTTCTTCTGATTCTGACGGAAGAAATCCGAGAAAGCCGTAGAGAGGGCGTAGTAGATCTTGATGCTGAGATCGATGTTATTGTCGCTGAGCGAGGCTGCGCTCTCCCGGGCAAACGGCAAGGCGCAGATGATCTCGCTCTCCGTTTTGAACATAGCAGAGAAGATGCCGTTCTCACGGACATATTCTTCCATCAGAGAAAGAATGTTATGCGTCACTTCCATCACGATCGTACCGGGATTGCTGATATTAGAGAAGATGGCAGGACCTTGGTAGATGTCCTTTCTGTCCCTCTTATAGGAGCGGTAGCGATAGGCGTTCTCCTTTGGCTTTTGATCCTTCGCCCGCATCTCAGTCTGCGTCTTCTCATGGTGCAGGATCCGACGAAGTGTCTCCGGATCGAAGGTCGTGACATTACTTAAGATCTTGAGATCATTCGTTTGAGAGAGTTCCGGAAGATCGAGGAAGTAAAGTGCAGCGTTGTGTAAGAACGTTGTAATCTCCGCAGGATCAAGAAGCGTCTTCCGACCACGAAGCGCTCTTCCCAAAAGGAAGAGAAAAGGATCATACATGCGGTTTGCTTCTTCTAGAAGCGCCGCCGGTCCCATCTTTGACAGGACCTCATCCGCATCCTTACCAGAGCGGAAACGGCGGACGACCCGACAGGGAATCTTATACTGATGGAAGAGAGCGATGCACCGTTCCTCATTGCTTTGACCGGCTTCATCCCGATCGAGGCAGAGCCTCACTTCGACGCCTAGGCGGGAGATAACTTCGCAGTGTTCCTTCGTCAAGGCTGTCCCCATGACACCGCAGACCGCCTCTTCGCCCGCCCGGCAGAACGCGATGACATCCATGAAACCCTCGACGATATAGAGATAGCCGTTCTTCCTGGCGATCTCCCTCGCTGCCGCAAAATGATAAAGTACATCGGACTTGTTGAAGAGCGGTGTCGTCGGATAATTGATGTATTTCCCGGCTTCGCTATGACTCTCGATCGTCCGGCCTGAGAAGCCGACAATCCGACCTTTGAGGTCCTCAAGCGGAAACATGATCCGCTCCTGATAGCGGTCCTTGAGATCCGCTCCTCCCGAAAGAATACCGGCTCGCTCGAGCGTCTTGACTTCGAAATTGAGCTTGCGTAGCGCGTTGATCGAAGCGTGAGTGTCGCTAGGCGCATAGCCGATATGAAACTTTTCGATCGCTTCCTTGGGCAGCTTTCGCTGCTCAAGATAGTCCCGGCCTTTCTTCCCATCGTTGGAGAGCAAGGTCATCTGATAGAACTTCGTCAGCTCACCCAAAGCAGCAAGCTCGTCTTTGTAGTTCTCCGCAATCGGATCCGGTTTCTCACGATAGGATTTCACCTGACTAGGAAGCGGGATGTTGCAGATCACACAGACTTTCTTGAGCGCCTCCATCGGCTTCAGATGTGCATGCTTCTCCACGAAGGAGATGGGATTCGCGCCGACTCCGCAGGAAAAACACTTCGCCGTGTTCCGCTGAGGATCGATGCGGAAAGAAGGATGAGAATCCTTGTGGAAAGGACAGAGCGAATAATAAACATTGCCTTTTCTCGTCAGGGCGCTGGCTCCGAGATAGTGGCTTACCACCTTGACGATATCAGCTTGTTTATTGACTTCATCGAAAATATTGACGACTTCATCCGCCATGAATCAGAGAACCTCGTTCTTGTTCAGGAAATTATGGATGTAGGAAGAGAGCTCCGAGATCGAGACGCGCTCCTGGTTCATGGAGTCACGCTCGCGGACGGTGACCATGTGATCCTCCTCCGACTGGAAGTCGTAGGTGATGCAAAGCGGAGTGCCGATCGCATCCTCGCGACGGTATCTCTTTCCGATCGAACCGGTCGTGTCAAAGATCGCATCATACTCCGGATGAAGCTTGTCGAAGACCGCCTTGGCCTGATCGGTGAGCTTGTTGGATAAAGGCATAACGGCGACTGTATATGGAGCAAGTTCCGGGGCAAGGTGCATGACGACGCGACTATCCGCCTTGCCATCCTTCGTGAGATCCTGAACATCGTAGGCATCACAAAGCAAAGCGAGCATCAAGCGGTCGAGACCGAAGGAAGGTTCGACAACGTGAGGCAGATAACGTGTATTCGTATCCGGATCAAGATAAGTGAGATCCTGGCCGGAGAATTCAAAATGGCGATTGAGATCATAGTCACCGCGGCAGGCGATGCCCATCAGCTCGCCCCAGCCTAAGGTCGGGAAGAGGTATTCGATATCGGTCGTCGCCTTGGAATAGAAGGCAAGCTCCTGCGGCTCATGGTCACGGAAGCGGACCTTCTCGGCTCTCAGACCGAGCTTTTCGACAAAGGTCTTGCAGTTGTCCTTGTAGAAACTAAACCACTGATCGTCCTCGCCGGGCTTGAAGAAGAACTCGATCTCCATCTGCTCGAACTCACGGGTACGGAAGGTGAAGTTTCCGGGTGTGATCTCGTTTCTGAACGATTTCCCAATATCGCAAATACCAACAGGCAGCTTCCTTCTTGTCGTGCGGAGCACGTTCTTGAAGTTGACGAAGATACCCTGTGCTGTCTCCGGACGGAGATAGACCTCAGACTGCTTGTCCTCGGTGACGCCGATGAAAGTCTTGAACATCATCTGAAACTGACGGATCGGCGTGAAGGAACTCTTCCCGCAGCTCGGGCAGACGACCTTTCCGCTCTGGACGAATTCGTTGAGTGCGGACTGATCCATGCCGTCAACATCGATCTCCGGATGCTGTTCTTTGACGAGATTATCGGCGCGGTATCTTGCGTGACAGTACTTGCAGTCGATCAAAGGATCATGGAAATTCGCCACGTGTCCGGTGGCCTGCCAGACTTTCGGATTCATGATGATCGCCGGATCGATCTGAACGTTGTACTCGATCCCGCGGACGAAATGTCTCACCCAGAGATCCTTGACGTGGTTCTTAAGCAACGTGCCTAAAGGACCATAATCCCAAGTGTTGGAAAGGCCGCCGTAGATCTCGCTTCCGGCATAGACAAAGCCCTGATCTTTGAGATGGGTTGTAATCTCATCGAATGTGTGTTCGCTCTCAGACATATATCGTTACCTCTTTTTCCTTGAAAACGACTTATTCTACCATAAATCAGGCAGAAACAGAATGGATGAAAAGATCCGAAGTCCGGATCTCTCTCAGATCAAAATAATCCCTCAGATAATCGACCAATTCAAGAAACACCTTTTTTCCTTCCTCCTTCGGAACGACCCGTTTCAGATTCTCAGCTGTGAGAGGAAGGAAAACGAACTTCAGAACATAAAGCGTCAAAGCATCGAATGACTCAAGCCCAGGGAACAAGGAGAGACAATCCTTGCAGATGAACCCTCCCTCTTGAAGGGAGAACGAGACGATATCCTGACTCTTATGGCAGTTGATGCACTCGTGAGTCTCCATCTCCAACCCGAGATGCTGATAGAGGGACCCAAGATAAAGGAGAGCGATCGTCAACAGGTCTCCACCATCTTCTAACGCCTGAAGAAACGTCTTTGTCTCCGCAAACGGATACGAATCTCCGTAGTGGAAGAGATCCAACGTGAGCTCTTCCAGAAGGAGAAGAAATGTCGATTTCGGATAATCGAGAAGAAAGGCGGAGTGATCCTGAAGCACATTCAGCGAGCGGGCAAGATAAGGGCCCTTCTCCGTCAAGGCGTACTCCACTTCCACCAACGTCCCGGTCACCAGAAGCGGCTTCAGTGCGGACTTCGGCTTGTGGATGCCACGGCAGAGCAGCCCCTTCAAACCCGTCGGTGTTGCCACCGTGACGATGGCAGAATCTTCTTGGTACGTCGCTGACCCTAATACCAACGCCTCTTCCCTCTCAACGGGACGGGAAATCATTTTTCCTCGTAGCCGAACTGACGGAGATACTTATCGGAATTGCGCCAATCCGGAATGCACTTCACGTGCAGCTCGCAGAACGTCTTGAGACCGAAGTAGGATTGAATCGATAACTCTGAGAAGCGCCGGATCTGCGAGAGCATCTTTCCGCTCTTTCCGATGACGATGCCTTTTTCGGAATCCTTCTCGACGATGATGTCAGCATAGACGGTAATCTCTTTCTCCGTCTCCTCCACCTTCTGGCAATCGACATAGATAGAGTGAGGAACCTCGGCAGAAAGAAGCCTCATGCACTTCTCCCGGATGATCTCCGAGATGATGTACTCCTTGGGACGGTCCGAGACGATGTCGGTCGGGAAGAAAGGTTCTCCTTCCGGAAGTCTCTCTTTGATCTCGTCAAGAAGTTCTTTGACGCCGTATCCCTTCTCCGCGGACATACGGAGAACCTTTGCGTCCGGAAGGAAAGCCAGATATCTCGCTAACCTCTCTTCACCAATATCCGCCGAGACGAGGTCGATCTTGTTGTAGGCGATCAAGACAGGGATCGCTTCTTTCGCAAGCTTCTGAGCCAACGTAAAATCCGGTACCTCCGAAGCATCGATGACATAGACGATCAGATCGACGCTTTCCTTAGCGCTCTCCGCATCCCGAAGAAGAATGGAACCTAATTTCCCATGGGGACGGAAGACACCTGGGGTATCCGTAAACACAATCTGTGAATCTTCATCGTTGTAGATCGCATGGACGTTGTCCCTGGTCGTCTGGGGTTTATCTGCCACCGGCAGAAGCTTGAATCCTAAACACTTGTTGATCAGCGTCGACTTACCGACATTCGCTCTTCCGTAAACACAGACAAAACCGGTTTTCATGCGTGATAATCCTCAGGAGTGAAGGCGGAGGGAAGCAGTTCTCCCACCGTCGTGAACAGACTCTTCGTCTCGTCTTTGTTGTAGATATACACAGGGCAATTCAGATTCATCAACTCCGACATAACCTGACGGCAGGAGCCGCAAGGCGTACCGACATTGGCCGAGGAGGTGATCAGTCCGAGAGAGACGATATCCTCTTTGTGATAGCCGAAAGCATAGGTGTGGAAGAGAGCGCACCTCTCCCCGCAGATGCAGTCACCGAAGGCGCTGTTTTCAATGTTGAAGCCCGGGTGATACTTCCCGTCCTTCGTCACGACCACCGCACCGACGTGAAAGTTAGAATAAGGGGCGATGCTGTTTTTCTGAGCGTTGAGAAGCTCCTTCTTGAGCCGGGTCTGGCGGGTGTAGAAGTCGATCGGAAGATGGTTGAGAATGTCGTTCTGCAGAGCGAACATCTCCTCCGCCTGTTTCTCCGAGCCGTGATGATCATAGCCGAAGGAATGAAGCAGGCCGTGGATGAAGAGGAAGGCAAGCTCTCTGGCGTAAGGATGATGGTAGACTTTTGCCTGTTCCCGAGCGATCTCCGGGCAGATGATGATGCTCCCGAGATCGATGATCGGTTCATCCTGAACAATGTCCGCTTCCAAGGAAGCGAAGGTCAGAACGTCCGTCGGACGGTCGATCTGACGATACTTGCTGTTCAGCGACTGAATCTCCTCTTTCCCGACAAGGGTCAATGACACCTCGTACTCTTCTTTCTTTCCGAGGTGGCGGATCGTGTCATCCAGTATGGTCTGGAAGAAACCCGCTTTGACCCTTCCTCTATGAGTCTTGTCGTCATAATCAAGAATGTGTCTTTTTTTCTCCATCTCGCATCACGCCTTTCTTTAGCACTTTATTATATGCCAAAGCTCGGCTTTCTTGAAGAAGAAAACTGGAAAAAGAGTGAGATAATCGGTTGATTGCGAGATTCTTCCTGCTCTCATCAAAGAGGGTGTCAAAGAGCTTGTCGGCAATCCAGGACAAGGAGAGAGAAATGCCGATGGCGAAGAGAAACTCATCCAAAGAGAACGATTTTCTAAGCATCATCCTGGTGAGGATCAAAACCGAAAGCAGCATCGCCTCGATCAGATACCCTCCCGCAAGAGATAATGCCAGTTTCTCCGCTCTCTTCTTCGCCTGAAAAAACTCATCCTGTTTTCCTTCCGTATCTTTCAGGAAAGCCTCCTCCTTCAACGAGCAGTACCTTGCTGCCGCATGCTTCTCTTCTCTTGACGAAAATCTCAGGCAGCTGAACAACACTGCCACCAAGATGAGAAGAGATAAATAGTAATCGTTCCATAAGAGAATCAACGCGAAGCCGAAGGCGGCAAGAAAATACGACAAAGAATCCGAAATCCGCCGTATCGTCTCCGTCAGAACACTTTGCAGCAGAGGATAATCCTCCTTGTGTTTCACTTTTGCCAAATACGGAAACAGCACCCTCTTTTCCAGCGAACGCTGAATCAAGAAGTTGAATCCGAACTGAAGAATCCCTAACACACAGCATGCCGTCAGAGCAGCGATCTGAAATGGGAACGAAAGAGAGAACTTCATCCCGTAGAAGAAGAAGAACATCGAGAGACAGGCACAAAGAAAGAGAGAAAAATATCCCGCATATTCCACCTTCGTCAGCAGTCTGATCCTCATGATCTCCGGCTTAGTTCCTTTGCTGACAAAAAGCATCGCCTTGCCTGTGAACTCCGCTTTGAATTCTTCCAGTGATAGACTGTACTCCCCAAACTGAGGGTCATGAATCGAGACTTTTTTCTTCCTAAGCCTTGTCACCACCACAAAGTGAAGTCGCTCCTCCCGCTTCACCTGGACGATCAAAGGGAAATCCTTCTTCTTTAACTCCTGTAGGTCATACACTTCAACACCTGCATACGTCACACCCTGACTTGCTAACGCCTGCTTCATCTCCAGAAAATCAAAGCAGTCTTCCTCCACCTCCATCGTCTCAAAAGCCGTGTCACGATACAAAAGCGAGAGCACTTCACGGACAACGGCTTTTCCGCAATGAACGCTGTCGGTCTGATACACCATAGCAAAAATTCTCCTTCACACAAGAGTTGTCGTCAAGGAGATTTTTTTACACAAAGAGACGTCAGCGGATGTCGATATCCTTCAACGTCACCATCGGTGCAATCTTTCCCATCATCTCTTCCCCTTCCGGAGAACAGTCAAGCGCCGATAGCGCCCTTTTTACGATGGTCTTCGGCGGAAGAGAGGAAGAGAGAGAAAGATATGTCAGCTTTCCTTTCTCAGCCCTCGCTTTCAGAAGCGGGAAGAGATACTTCTTCCGCAGCTCGATCGGTATGAAAGGATACTCTGTGAAATCCTCTAACAGAAGAACATCTGCGCGGAGGGCTAACGTAAAATCATGCTCAGCCCAGTCTCTCTCCGCGGTATGAAAATCGCGAAGCGCATTGAAAAAATCAGCCGTTTTCAGATAAACCGTCTTCAGTCCTTCCTTTCCGGCAAAGAAACCGGCAGAAGCAAGGAGGGCATTGGGAAGCGAGATGGAGTTGATATCAAAGAAACTAGCTCCGACTGCCGTTTTGCCTTGCTTTAGTGAAGCGATGGCAGACCGGATCCGGATAAATTCTTTTCCGGTATCTTTCATCTGAGCAAAGTCATCCGTCCTTTGCAAAGCAGAGACCAAAGAGAACATATCCTGATAAAGCTCTGTCCGCGACCTGTCGCAGGGCGTGATGCGGCCTAACGTGCTCTGCAGATCCTGCTGATACCGGCAAGCCATACGATACGAGACAATCTGATCCCGATCCTCATCGTAGCGAAGGGTTTCACAATGACCCGTGAGCGGCTGCGGGCAGCTAGAAAGAGAGCCTTGGCAACCATCGCAGAGCTTTCGCGAGTTGAGATAATGATAGATAGAGCCTAAAGAATTCCGCATCGTCTCTTCGCTTTTACATAGACGTTTGATTTCGCTTAAAGCGACGAGATCGTCCTTTAGCATCTCCTGAACCTTTCGGTAAAGCTTATCGATGTTCTCCTCGGAGACAAGCGACAAACTCTCTCCGCCGAGCTGCTCTTTCAGAGAGACGATCCGGTTGTTGCGTTTTCCCTCATCCGTCATAATCCAAGTTCCTTTGCGATTTTCTGCACATCCTCAGCCGAAAAAGAGGAATCTTCCTGCTTCTTTTCCGCAGAAGATGTCTCCGTCTTCTTCCGTCGCCTTCCTTTGATTGTAAGCGACCTCGTCTTTTCATAATCCCGGCTCGAGAGCTGAACCATCGCCTCGCTGGCCGTCGAAACCTTGTTGGCGCTCAGCGTATAAGCCACCGAATCGATGAAGCTGCGGTTGAATTCATTGGCCGTTTTCCGAAGCGAATAATCCAGGATGACATTGATGATGCCGTTGTCAAATCCGAAATCCTTCTGCAGATGCTCAATCTCCTCAAGCATCCCCGAGGAAGGAGCGGCATTGAACCGGCTGGCTAAGAGAGTCTGCGGCGACTCTTCCGAGAAGAGCCTCAAGAGCTTTGCGTGCTTTCCTGTCCCATAAATCTCGTTTTTCTTCTCCACCGGTTCTTTTCGGAACTGATGGAAATTCCGGACTGCTGTCAGGAAATTCTGGTGATAATAGGTTTTACCATCGAGAAAATCGACCGAGTCAAGAATGAGCTTCGCTATGTTCTCTTCATCGATCTGATACAGGGTCGCCTTGGCGATGATATCGTTCCAATTCTCCTTGACCTCTTCTGGATCAAATGAGAGATCCGTCAGCTTCTCCCGCAGGAGCGATTCGCTGAACTTCGCCTGGCTCTTGTACTCCTTATCCGGGAGAGTCTGAGCATCAGAAAATTCTAACGAAGGATCGTCGGCGCTGACTTCCGGATGATAGACATCACGGAAAGGAGTCGTCACATTCACATAGTCCTGATCCGAAGCCTGAAATTCTCCCCGGGCCTTAAAGTGGCTCTCTAACGAGAAGTATCTCTTTTTACCGACATAGGAAGAAAAGTTGACTTTGAGCAGAGGATCCTGAAAGAATTTCCGTGGGCTTGCCGGAGGCAGAAGACGATAGAGATAAGATACTTTGCTCATCCCTTCCGTCTCCGTATTCTCCTTCCGATAGGACTCCATCAGCCCGATCGCCTCTAACTTTGCTCTGGCTTCCAGAAACGAAACATCCGAAAACCCGAGTGCGCTGAGTAAATCGTCGTGTGCATGATACCCCCCGCCCAAATCCGATTCAAAAGACTGAGCGTAGAGCGCCTGATAGAGCGCCATCGCTCCTGACTTGACCATCGGAAGATAAAGAAGGAAGAGAATCTGCTCATCCGCCGAGGACAGGGTGAAACCGCGATAGAGAGTATACGTTGCGTTTTTCTCTAAAATCTGCATCGTTAAGATTGTAACATGCCCGTTAACAAAATGATTGGCTTTTCCATTCCTCTGCTTCACCTTTCTCTTTCCTAATAAGTTCCTTTGTCGCAACGCGGATTATTTTCCTAAGGCGCTTTAACTTCACATTCTATATTGTTACAATATAATAGATATTCTTCTGATCCTTTTTGGTTTCACAATAGATCAGGAACATTATCGTCAAAGGAGATTCCTTATGAACTACAGAATCGACAAGAAAACAAAAATTGTCTGTACGATCGGCCCGGCAACCGAAAAGAAGGAGACCCTGCGCCAGCTCCTGAAAGAAGGCATGACCTGCATGCGTCTGAACTTCTCTCACGGCACCCACGAGGAGCACCTCAACAAGATTCAGACCCTCCGCCAGATCGAGAAAGAAGAGAACATCATCATCCCGATCTGCCTCGATACGAAAGGTCCTGAGATCCGCACCGGTTTATTCGAAAACGGCTGCGCCACCTTCCATGAAGGCGAGACGACCCGCATCTATATGGGCACGGAGAAGACCGGAAATGAGAAGGCCTTCGGCGTCACCTATGAGAATCTCTACAACGATGTCGCTGTCGGCGGAAAGATCCGTCTCGATGACGGAAACCTCGTCTTAGAAGTGACCGAAAAAGACGAAGCGAGGCACGAGCTTGTCTGCCGCATCCTCAACGACCATGTCTGCAAGGATCGCCGCGGTGTCAACTGCCCGGGTGCCCGCCTCACGATGCCTTATCTTTCGGAGCAGGACAAGAGCGATCTCATCTTCGGCTGCCAGCAACATGTCGATCTCGTCTCCGCCTCCTTCGTCAGAAACACGCAGGATATCCATGATATCCGTGAGCTTCTCGACGCTAACGGCGGCAAGAACATCATGATCATCTCCAAGGTGGAAAACACCGAAGCCATCGAAAACCTCGATGACATCATCCGTGAAAGCGACGGCATCATGGTCGCAAGAGGCGATCTTGCCATCGAGATCCCGCCGGAACAAGTTCCGATATATCAGCGCTATATGATCAACTGCTGCCGGAAGTACGGAAAGCCGGTCATCACCGCGACCCAAATGCTTGATTCCATGATGCACAACCCCTTCCCCACCCGCGCCGAAGTCAGCGATGTCGCCTGGGCCATCGATGAAGGCAGCGACTGCGTCATGCTCTCGGGCGAATCTGCCAGCGGCCAGTATCCGGTTGAAGCCGTCCAGATGCAGACCCGCATCGCCAAGACCATCGAAGCTCATTTCGATTATGAGCGCGCCTCTCACGAAGCCTTTGAAACCTCCGATAAAACCGTCAACGACGCCATCGCTAACTCTGTTGCCGAAACTGCGGAAATCGTCAACGCTCAGCTCATCGTCTGCTTCTCCGTCGCCGGAAACACTGGCAAGAGAATCAGCCGCACCCATCCGGCCTGCCCGGTTTTTGTCGTCTCTTCCGACATCGATGTCTGCTCCCATTCAATGCTCTACTACGGAACCTATCCTTATCACGTCAAACACGTCCCGCAGTTCACCGAAGAGATGGAAGTTCTGGCGATCAAGATCGCGAAAGACTATAATCTTCCCCGCGGCTCTCACATCATCCTCACTGGCGGAACACCCGTCGGCGCGGGCAAGACCAACTTCATGAAAGTCCTGACCCTCAACGAGAGCAGCGTATACGACCATGACGACAAAGAGTAACAGAAAAGGAGAACACCTCATGCAGAAAGTCATTGCCATCGATTGCGGTGGAACCAATCTCCGTGTCGCAGCCGTTGACGAAAATCTCAACATCCTCGCCGTCAAGCGCGTCCCGACCGTCCATGACGATCCGGCCAAGCTCTACCTCACGATGAAGAAGCTCATCGATGACGTAGCTGCCGAAGCCATGATCGACGTCGTGTCCATCGGGCTTAGCATGTGCGGCATCGTCGTCCACAACCACGTCGGGAAAGTCGGAAACCTCGGCATCCTCAACGGGTTTGACTTTGTCACCCTCTTTGCTCATGACTATCCTAACGCCCTCCTCAAGATTGCCAATGACGGCAACTGCTCTGCCTTTGTCGAAGCGAAGTACGGCGCCAACAAGGGCCTTCTCGACTCCGCCTTCATCACCATCTCCACCGGGATCGGCTTAGGCATCGTCCACAACGGCGAGATGATCGACACCCCTTTGGAAGCCGGTCGCCTGATGACCGAATATAACGGCAAGCTCTATGAGACCGAGGCCCTCCTCTCGGGCAACGGACTTGTCACCCTCTGCGCCCTCAACGGCATCGAGATCCACTCCGCCAAAGATTTCTTCGATGGTGTCAAGGCCAAGGATCCGAAGTTCATCAAGGTCTACAACATCTGGGTCGGCAAGCTCGGCGTGTGGCTCGGCAACCTCCAGCTTCTCTTCGACTGCCAGAGCTATGCTCTTAGCGGTGGCGTCATGAAGTCCTCCGATGTCTTCTTAGAAGACCTCCAACGGATCGCCAATGCCTCCATCGCCTCCTGGCATCTCAATCCGATCATCCTCCGCGATGCGAAGTACAGGCAGGATGTCGGCATCGCTGCTGCCGCTAGCCTTGCCCTTCATGAGCTCGAGCTTCAAAACAGCCGTTAAGCCATTCGATACGAATCAAACAAGAAAGAAGGTTTTATCATCTTATGGTCAAAGTCACTCTGCCCGATTCCTCCATCAAGGAACTGCCCGATCGCTCTACCGCCTATGAGGCGGCAGAAGCCATCTCACCGATGCTGGCCAAAAAGGCTATCTGTGCGAAAGTCAACGGTGAGTTGTTCGACCTTCACGAAGTTCTGCCCGGAGACTGCGCATTCTCCGTCGTCACCCAGAATAACCGCGATGGTTCTGTCAATCCCGATGCTCTCCATGTCCTCCGTCACTCCGCCGCTCATCTTATGGCGGAAGCGATTCAGCATCTCTATCCTGGCGCCCAGTTCGGTTTCGGACCCGCCACCGAGGAAGGGTTCTATTACGATATGGTGCTTCCCCGTCCCGTCTCCGAAGATGATTTTCCAGCCATCGAAAAAGAGATGCAGAAGATCGTCTCCCAGAATCAGCCCATCGAAAGAATCGACCTCACCAAGGAAGAAGCTCTCCAGCGCTTCAAGGATCAGAAGTACAAGACCATTCACATCAACGAGCTTGCTGATAACGGCAGCTCTCTCTCCGTCTATCAGCAGGGCGACTATCAAGACCTCTGCCTCGGGCCCCACATGGCTTCCACCAAAGCCATCAAAGCCTTCAAGATCATGGCCACTTCCGCCTGCTACTGGAAAGGTGATAAGAACAACGATACGATGACCCGTATCTACGGCACCGCCTTCTTTGAGAAGAAAGACCTCGACGACTATCTCAAGATGATCGAGGAGAGAAAGCAGGCTGACCACAAGCGCTTAGGCCGTGAGCTCTCTCTCTTCATGTTCTCCGATTTCGGACCCGGACTTCCCTTCTGGCTCCCTAACGGCATGATCGTCCGCCATGAGCTTGAGAAGTTCCTCTGGGACCTTCTCACTGCCAACGGCTACCAGTTCCTGATGACCCCGATGATGCTATCCCGTGAACTTTGGGAGACCTCCGGTCACTGGCGCAAGTACAAGGAGAACATGTACATCACGAAGGTCGACGGCAAACCCTACGCCATCAAACCGATGAACTGCCCTGGCGCCATCCTCGTCTACAAGAACGATATCCATTCCTACCGCGACCTGCCGCTCCGCTATGCCGAATACGGTCTCGATCACCGTCATGAGGCATCCGGTGCCTTAAACGGTCTCTTCCGCGTCCGCTCCTTCACCCAGGACGACGCTCACATCTTACTTCGTTTCGATCAGGTCGGCGATGAAGTCAGAAGATTGGCTAAGCTCTTTGCCTACGTCTACAAAACCTTCGGTCTTCCCTTCTCCGTTGAGCTTTCCACCCGTCCGGAGAAGTTCGTTGGCAAGATCTCGACCTGGAACAAGGCCGAAGCCGAGCTCAAGCTCTGCCTTGAAGAGAACCGCATCCCCTACGAAGTCAACGAAGGCGATGGCGCCTTCTACGGGCCGAAGCTCGACTTCAAGATCCGCGACTCCCTCAACCGCGTCTGGCAGTGCGGAACCATCCAGCTCGATATGCAGCTTCCGCATCGCTTCCACTGCGTCTACACCGATAAAGACGGCTCCCAAAAAGAGCCTGTCATGCTTCACCGCGCCATCTTCGGTTCCTTCGAGCGCTTCTTAGGCATCATCACCGAGAACTTCAAAGGTGCCTATCCGACCTGGATGGCTCCCGAGCAGGTCCGCATCCTTCCCATCAACGACGACGAGAACCTCATGAAGTATGCCCATCTTGTCAACGAGAGATTGAAGAGAAACGGCGTCCGCTCCTTTATCGATGAGAGAAACGAGAAGCTCAACTACAAGATCCGCGAATCCCAGACCAAGAAAGTCCCCTACACCATCGTCCTCGGCGCCAAGGAGTGCGACAGTGGCAATATCACCTATCGTCTCTACGGGCATATGGATTCCAAGACCATCACCGAAGCCGAATTTGTCAAACTCATCCGCAAGGATATCTCTACCCGCGCCGTCAGCCGGGACTATCCAAAAGAAGCCTGATTCCAAGACGATTCTCTGCGCCCCCTCTGCGGGGCGTTTTTTTACCAAAAAGACCCAGGTTTTACCTGGGCCGAGGAGGCATCGGATATCGGAGAATGGAAAGAACCGGTATCCGACAAAGAGGTTATGGAAAACAGGTTTTCCTGTTGTCTCTCTAGATCTTCCTGAAGCGGCTTTCTCTCGTGCTGTCGCCCTCGAGAAGGTCGATCTGAGTCGTGTAGTTGTCGATGGCTTTGCTAAGCTGTGCATTCTCCTGCTGATAATGATATAAAGCGACGCCGGAAAGAGCTCCGAAGACCATGGTGAAAGAAGAGATTGAAATGGCAATCACCTTCAGACGCTTGGGAGCTTTCTTATGGTTGAGACGGCTCACACGGTCTTTCATAGCTTATTTCCTTTCCAGAGCCCGGAGGATCGACGGCTTGCACCGGTTGTTCTCCAAAATCTCTTCTTCAGTCGGCACGATCGGCTTCTTGGTCAAGGCGAGATATTCTACGTCCTTTTCCTCCATCAGAGGGTGATATTTGTCGACGGTCTGCCTCGTCGTATATGTCCGGAAGAAGTTCTTGACGATGCGGTCTTCCTCTGAGTTGAAGGAGATGATGATGAGACGTCCTTTTGAGTTCAGGAAGCGGATGCTTTCCTCCAGTCCCCGCTTCAGCTCATCGATCTCATGATTGACTTCGTATCTCAGCCCGAGGAAGAACTGCTTGGCGGGATGTCCGCTCTTTTGAAGGTCATATCGGGGGAGCGCTTCCTTGATGATGTCGACAAGCTCGAACGTCGTCTCAATCTTCTTCTCTTCTCTGACGGCGAGAATCTTCCTGACGACCGGATAGTAATCCTTCACTTCTCCGAGATCCCGGAAGACACGGCACAGCTCCTTCTCTGAATAAGAGTTGACGATGTCAGAAGCAGTTAAGGAAGGCGTGTTCTGATCCATCCGCATATCCAAGGGAGCATCATAGCGGTACGAGAAGCCGCGCGAAGGATCATCGAACTGCGGCGAGGAGACGCCGATATCCATCAGGATGAGGTCGGCCCCTTTCACCCCGGAGTCTTTCAACTCTCCGATGGCTTTCGAGAAGGGAGCGTGAAGATAATGCAGCCTCACCTTCTTCTCAAATGGTTTCAGGAAGTCCCGGCAGAACTCAATCGCCTCTTCGTCCTTATCGACCCCGTAGAAGAGAGAACCTTCTTTTATCTTCTTCAGAATCTCTCTAGCGTGTCCGCCCCGTCCTAGCGTCATGTCGACATATGTCAGTCGACGGGAAGGAACGAAGCTGAGAACCTCGTCAAGCAGGACCGGGATATGCTGGTACTCTGTTGCAGGCATATCACTTCTCTAAGAGGGAAGAAGCGTTTTCAGAATAGGTGGATTCCTCTTCCTTTGACAAAGCGGCATACTTGTCGGCGTCCCAGATCTCCAGATGGTCGAAGAGACCGATCACCACGACTTTTCTTCCCGTATCTGTCTTTTCGAGTAGGTTTTTCGGAAGCAGGATGCGATTGTGGGAATCGATGGGAATCTCATACGTGTTGGCTAAGAAGGTTCTCTGCACTTTCCTCGCTGTCAGATTGAGGTCGTTCAGGGCGATGATCTTCTCCGCCTTCGCTAAGTAAATGTCCGTCGGGTAGAGCTCGAGACATCCGTCGAGCCCTAAGGAAGCGTAGCTCTTTCCGCCGGTGAAAGCATCACGGAAGAGAGAAGGAAGAACGAGTCTTCCTTTATCGTCGATGGTGATGTCTTTCTGACCGATGAGCATGACACTATCCCACTTTCACCCATAATTATACACTTCATCACCAATATTGCAACCTATTTTGGTAATAAAATGGTTTTCAACCCATTTAATCCTAGAAAAATAGTGAGAATCGAACGCAAAAAAGCCCTGAATATCAGGACTTTTTCATAATCTATTGTCGGTGTGTGACAAAGGGGCGGAAAAGTGGGACGTTTTTTAAAAGAAAGACCTACTTTCCTTCGTCTTCCCCATCCAGAGCGGCAAAGGGATTGTTTTTCTTCTCCTGCCTCTTGGCATATTCTTCTTCGCTCATCAAGATAAAGTCATCTGTTTTGACCTCGGTGAGAGGAACCTCCGAATAGCTGTCGGGAACCGCATCATAAAGCAGGGCGAGAATCGATCCCCGAAGATCGTACTGACCATCCTCATCCGGAAGGATGTCGCTGCTCTCCTCATCGTGAGGAGCGATGACAAGGTCGAACCCATCATCGAAAGGAAGCGTTCTCTCTACGCCATTATGCGCATCTCTGACCCGCGCCGATCCTTTGACAGAGAGCGCGAGCGTGTAGTAGTCCGATGACGCCGTGATCTTGGCGGAAAGAGAAAGCTCATCGAGAGAGATAAGGTTTGGAAACGTCTTCTTCTCCTCATCCAGAAGTTCAAACTCAATCGGCATCTCCTCAAAGGAGGAGGACTGATACCGGCTTAAATCCACGAGGATACGATGATCGATGTTTTTCATTGCGGAATATATCCTTTGTTCTTCATATCCGATTGAACCAGAAGCATGATGCGCCGGATATCCGGATGCGCATGCTCATCGCAGCGCAAGTCGAATATGTGCTTCCACTCGGTGATTGAGCACGTGACCATGATCGAAGCCTTGAGGGAGTTTGGAAGCACGCTTCTTGCCTCATCCGGTTTTGCCCCGTTTTCGATCAAAGCAAAATAAGCTTCCGCACAAGCCTGATAATAACGGTCGTAGATCTCACGGAACTCATCATAGCGAAGCGGCTTCATGAACGTCAGCGCCTTAGAGAATTTATCCTTCGTATAGTTACAGTACCGCGTCGACTCCTGGGCGAAGGAGCAGGGACGGTGACGAACAAGCTCATGGGTGACTCCGCGGTCCGTGATCAGATGATAGGTGACAAACCTCACATCCTCATAGAACTTCTCTCCGGTCAAAGAACGGATTGCATCCGGAGGGACTGGTTTCGCTGGATGATCGGAGGAGACGTTCGGAAAAAGCACCTCGCGGATAGCGCTAGGAAAGCCGGCTTTGATGTCATCAAAATCCGGATCCGAGGCAAAGTCCTCAAGCAGCGGACGAACCGAAAGAGAGAGGAAACAAGCCTCCTTACCGCCCGCCTTCGCTTTCCGTAAAAGAAGGAACGGGTTGTTTTTTCTCAAAACAACTTCATAGAGTTCTGGTGAAATCTCAAAGAGAAAACGCTGATGCTCCACCATGGCGCGGTGACCAGAGCTCAACAGCCGCTCGACGAAGCGGACATTCGAGAGATGGTCCTTCTCTGAGACCTGATAGCAGTTGTGGGCGACGAGAGCGATCTTGTCAAAGAAATCATCAATCTGAACCTCCTCAAACGAGTTCTCTACCCATTGAACCAAAGCCATATCATTCTCCTCTCAGGCTGAGCGATAACTGCGCTTTCAGCTCACTTCTGACCTTATCCAGCGTATCGTTGATCTCGTTGTCCTTCAAAGTTGATCCCTCTTTTCCGAGCAGCAAAGAGATGCCGAGGTATCGGTTGTTCGTCTCCGGATCAAGGAAGTCATCGAAATAGAAGACATCATTGACAAACGTATCCTTGGTGCGCAGCACCGTCTTTTTGATCTGCTCAAATGTCGCCTTGCCATCCAAACGGATGGAGAGATCTCTCCGGACGATCGGATAAGAGTCAAACGGCTTGAACTTGGTGGAGGAGGAAGGAAGATGGAGGAGATAGCCAAGGTCGAGCTCTGCGACAAACACCTTGTCCTTACGGAACGAAGGATGAAGCTGACCGAAGGTGCCGATCAGATCCTTTCCGATGAAGATATCGGCCGAGCAGTTCGGATGGAACTTCGGGTTCTTCGAATACTGAAGGCGGTATCTTGTCTCCGTGATCCCGAGCTTGCTGAAGATCGCTTCGATGACACCCTTGAGATAGAAGAAATCAAACGGCTTTTCACCATAATCTTCGCTGAGCGCTTCAACCCCGCGCAGGCCTAACGAGAGATAAGTGTGACTTCCATTTGGCGTATCCAGATTGGAAACCTCGAAAAGCTTCAGATTCTGGTGCTGATGAGAGACGTTGTAGTCAATCGCCTCAAGAAGAGAGGGAAGCAGGTCGGAGCGCACGGCTTCGTGATCCTTGGTCATCGGGTTGGCAATCACATAGGAAGGATCAGAAGAGAAGACACGAAGCGAGGAATCCATCGCCTTCGAAATCAGCGTATACGTCAGAGCCTCATCAAACCCGCGGGCGATGAGAAGCTCACGGATGACCCGCTTGTTCTTCTGAGCCGGAGTCAGTTCTCCCTTCGTGAGCGGGAAACCAGAAAAGCCTGGCTGAATCTGCTCTGCACCGAAATAACGGAAGATTTCTTCTTCCATGTCGCATTGTTCGATCAGATCGAGACGGTCTTCCGGCGGGAAGAGCCTTCCCCCCTTCTCTTCGATCCGATACGCATTCAATACCTCCTGAAGCTGGGCTTCGCTATAAGAGGAACCTAACCTCTGATTGCACGCCGCAAGGGAAAAAGCAAACGAAATCGGTTTCTCAGAAGAAGCGGACTGAGAATCCGAGAAAGCGCCGATCTCATACGAGGAGAAGAACCGAGGCAAAAGAGAGATCAGAACTGCGATCGCTTCCGGAATCATCTTCGGATTCCGCCCTTTGGCAAAGAGCTGACTCGAAGGAGAGGAGAGGCCAAGACGCTGAGAGGTGTGGCGGATGCTGGCGTGATAGAAGATGCCGGCTTCAACGAAAGCCTCCTGCGTGGAAGAGGAAACCATCGCCGCTTCACCAGCTTCAATACCGGCAAGACAGACGGCTTTTCCTTCGCTGAAGATGACAAGATCGCCGGGGATGAGATCATAGGATTTACCATCGAAAGCGATGAACTTTCCCTCATAATCATCCCGGACCTCTAACGACGAAGAACCCAGAAGATTGAGATCGTAGAGGTTGAGCGGCTCTCCGGTGAGAAGCATCACATAATTGCCAAGATCCACAAGAGGGTTGAGTGAGCGGATGCCAGAAGCCTGAAGCGTGCGGACAATATCGAGAGGCGTCTCTGTTCTAGGGATGAGATGATGTAAGCTCAATGCGGAGAAGCGAGGCGCCTTAGGCGTAAGTGTTTTGACTACGAGCTGTTCTTTGGCAAATGAGAGCTGAGCAAAGGAAGGAATAGGCCGTAAATGCGCACCGGTGAGAGCCGCAATCTCTCGGGCCATCCCAAGATAGCTTAAGCAGTCCGTCCTATTAGGCAGAACATTGATGTCAAGAATAATGTCGTCCAATCCCAGATAAGAAAGAACATTCGTTTCACCGATCGGAGCATCTAAAGGAAGCTCTTCGATTCCGGAAAGCTGTGCTTCAGACTGCACCTCTTTCGAGACGCCAAGCTCGCTTAAGGAACAACACATGCCGTCGCTCTTCTTGCCCCGGATCTCACCGAGTTGGATGGTCTCACCGATTGCCGGAAGCTCACAGCCAGGAAGCGCAACAATGACCACTAATCCCGCTCTGGCATTCGGCGCACCGCAGACGATGTCTCGGATACCCTCCTGACCGCAGTCGACGGTCAGACAGTGAAGATGATCCGAATCCGGATGCGGCTCACACGTCAGGATTTTGCCGATGATAAGGCGGCTTGCACTGGCGGCCTTTCTCATTCCCTCGACTTCGAATCCGGCAAACGTGAGACGGTTGCGAAGGGCTGTAGGATTCCACGAGGAAAGATCGACAAGCCTCGATAACTCTTGATATGAAAATTCCATGGGAGATCATTCCTTTCTGAACTGTTCGATGAAAGACACATCATCCGTGTAAAAACGTTTGATGTCGTCGATGCCGTATTTGAGCATGGCGATGCGGTCGATGCCGATGCCGAAAGCGAAGGCTCGATAGCGTTTCTCATCGAATCCGTTGAGCCGTAAGACGTTAGGATGGACCATGCCAGCCCCAAGGACTTCGATCCAGCCCGTGTGCTTGCAGAGGTCGCAACCTTTGCCGTGGCACTCAAAGCAGGAGATATCGGCTTCAATCGAGGGTTCCGTAAAGGGGAAGAAGGACGGACGGAAACGAACTTCCCGCTTGGCCCCGAAAAGATGCTTGAGCAGCATCGTCAGCGTGGCAAGCAGATTGGCAAAGGTGACATCCTCGCTGAGGACTAATCCTTCACACTGACCGAACTGATGAGAGTGTGTTGCATCGTTGTCGCGCCGATAGACTTTTCCCGGGCAGATCATCTTGATCGGTCCCTTGCCACCGCTAGCAAGCATCGCTCTTGCCTGAGCATCCGAGGTCTGAGAGCGGAGAAGATTCACCGCATCGATGACGAAGGTGTCCTGCATATCGCGAGCCGGATGATCCTTGGGAATGTTGAGCAGCTCAAAGTTGTTACGGTCCGTCTCGACTTCCGGGCCTTCATCAACGTTATATCCTAAGCCGACAAAAAAATCCGTGATGTCATCGATGACTGCATAGAACGGCGACTTAGCGCCGACGGTCTTGTGATAGCCAGGGAGCGTGATATCGACTCTCTCGCTCTCAAGCTTCTCGGCAAGCTCCCGCTTGGCAAGAGCATCAAGCGCTTCCGCATAAAGGCTGTTGAGGGTGTTCTTCAAAGCGGAAAGAGTCTGACCGAACTGCTTTTTCTGTTCCGCAGGAACATTCTTCATCAAAGCGAAAGCCTTCGTCAGAAAAGACTTTTTTCCAAGATAACGGCCCTTGAACTCATTGAGCGCATCCTGGTTAGAAAGATGCTTCGCTTCCTCAGAAGCGAGAACGATCTCCTGTTTTGCCTGAGCATCAAATTCATCGAAAAAGAATGTGTTTTCCATAATGACTCCTATCGGAAAAGAGCGCTGTCTGGTGTCAGAGCAGCCATCTCCTCATCCTGTTTTTCAGCAGCAGATGCCGCCTCATCCTGAACCGATTCATCGGATCCCTTTGATGAGGAAACGTCCTCTACCGGCTCCGTAGGCGCCGCTTGCGGAATATCGGCCTGAATCGAATCAGCTTCCTCGGTCGCACCCTTCATGAACTGACGGAGATAATCCGGAAGAATCGACCGATCCTGTTTCGCCTGAATCTCCTTCTGGACCGGCGTCTGAGGTTTTTCCTCAGCTCGCTGCGGCTGAGTGGGATTGCGGGTTGCGACAGGTTTCGGTGCGGTGCTGAAATCCATCTTCTTATCGAAATCCGTGGCGATGATGGCGACCTTCATCTTGTCGACATAGCTGTCGTCGATTTGAACGCCGAAGATGATGTTGACATTGTTATCATCGCTTCCGCTGGCCGTCTGGGTGATCTCGTTGATCGTATGCTGAACATCGTCAAGAGAGGTGTCGTTGCCGATGGTGACATTGATAATCATCGAGCGGCTGCCCTGAATCGAGGATTCCAGAAGCGGTGAGTTGATCGCATTCGTCGCAGAGATGATCGCCTTATCTTTGCCTTGGCCGTATCCGATACCGATGAGAGCGAGGCCTTTCCCTGTGAGCGTCGCCTTGACATCAGCAAAGTCGAGATTGATGAGGCCGTGGCGGAGAATGAGATCGGTGACGGTCTTGACCGAGGAGGCTAAGATCTTATCCGAGGCGGCGAACGCCTCCTTAAAGGACATCTTGCCGTTGTTGAACATCATCTTGTCGTTGGAGACGACAATCAGGGCATCGACATTCTGACGCAGGGTGTTGATACCTTCCAAGGCGTTGAGAGAACGCTTCTTGCCTTCAAATGTGAACGGACGGGTGACGATAGCAAGCACCAATGCCCCTTCATCCTTCGCTGCCTTGGCGACGACCGGAGCGGCACCGGTTCCGGTTCCACCCCCTTCTCCGCAAGCCAAAAAAACCATATCGGAGCCTTGGACGACAAGCCGGATATCCTCTAACGAATCCTCGGCAGCGATGCGTCCCTGATCCGGGTTTCCGCCAGCCCCTAAGCCGCGAGTCACATTCCGGCCCAGCACAATTTTGTTCGGGCAAGGTGAATTGGCCAATGCCTGAGAGTCCGTGTTCATGACCCAGTAGTCGACCTGATCTTCCTTGTCGTGAATCATGCCATTGACGGCATTGCTGCCGCCGCCACCGATACCGATGACGCGGATCTTCGCATTGGTCTGGATGTCCTCATCCAGAACAGGTTTCAGTTCTGTAGTCTGTTCCATACGATTTCCTCACTAGCGATGGAAGCCCTGATAATGGGCCTCATCATTTTCCGCTGAATCATTGTACTGCGGCATCTGATAGGGAAGCGAGCCGAGATGAACGGCGCCGAGAAGATGATTCAGACTTTGGCTTCTCGCCCCGATGACCTGGCTCTGGAAGACGATGACGGAACGGAAGAGGCGCTCAGAGAGCAATCCAGGAAGACCGCGAAGATTGACTTTCGGCCCATAGAAGATGATCGGAAGTGATGGGTTCTTCTCCTTCAGGATACTGCCAAGCCGCAGCACAAGGTTGTCTAGTCCCTTATCGAAAGCGGTATAGAGATCGGTGAGAGAAAGATCCTCGTCCGTTCGATAAACAAAGCCGCCGTCTTTTATAAATCCATAAGTCTGAAGTAGCTCTGCGGTCCTCTCTTCTGAGAGTCGCAAGATCTTCGAAGCGGCATTGATGAGGTTTCTGCTTCCGAACGGAATCACCTCTGAAGAAACAAGCCGATGGGAAGAAACCTCCGAGAAATAGGTGTACTTTTCCTCAATCACCAGAGAAAGATAGTTTTCCGGAGCATCCGGATAGGTGTTCATCAAGCTGATTCCGGCATAGCTGCTCACGACGGTCAGATAAGGTTTCACGCCCGCCTCACGCAGGATGTTCTGATAGTGCTTGAGCATATCCTCTTCCACAAAATGGACATCCGCATTGAGATCAAACCTCCGGCTGGACACCCGCAAAGGAAACGCATCCAGCCCCTTCTGATTATCTGTACCGAAGGTCACGGGTGCTTCATAGACAACCGTCTTCAACGGAATATAAAGATCCTTTTCCATCATCGAGGTGCAGTTATGATAATCCTGAAGGGAGATGACCGCATCCGGGGAGCTCGTCGCAGTGGAGTAGGATTCGTTCTTCACGCCGAAACCGACCGGAGGAACAAGCAGGATGAGTCCGCCGATGCCGTTGATTTTCTGCTTGATCTGCAAAAGCGCTTCGGAGAGCGCTTTGACGGCGGAATCTTTCTCCACATAACCGTCAGCACCAAGGCTGAGAGGACCGGTTTCAACAGAAGCCTCGACATAAAGTTTTCCGTTCAGCTCATATCCGCTCAGCAGGCGGAGACCAGAGGAGGTGAATTCGATGGCTGTCAGTTTATGTATCATGATCATTTCCTTTCATCATCCAAAGTGATGCTACTTCGCTTTTTCCACCTTCACGCCACTCGCCTTGTTGTACGTCGCAACAAGAAAAGCCGCCGGATAGGATTTATCGCTGTCAGAGAAGCGAAAGTCTTCCGTTGAGGTATCATCATGTTTCAGCGCATCCAAGAACACCGGAAGCCCCTTTTTAGAGAACACATAAGGCAGCATATCCGCATTCGTCCTCAACCGGAAATGCCGGCCGTCGATCCGAAGCAGAAGAAGCATGACATTGTAAGCCAAGCTCTCCGTCGAGCTTTTATGTTCATCGTAGAATTCATAACCCAGAATCGGAAAGAGAGCCTCCGGGGAGAGATCGGCAAGAGGGCGGAACAAATAAGGTCGTGACGCTTCATCGAATTTCATCCCTTTGGCAAGATGAAGTTCGGGCAAAGGCTGGTTTTTCCGATCTTCCAACCCCTGAAGGATCTGCTGTGTCCTGCCCATAGCAAGAGGCAAAGAAGCGATGCCATTGCAGAAAGAGGCAAAATCCCTGCCGGTTGAAACATACGGGGTTCCCTGATAGTAAGCGCAGGGAAACTCCTCCGCGATATCCGCTTCTGCGACAAATCCGTTTTGCGAGACCATGCAGGCACGGACCAATCCTTTGCTGTTTTTCTTGATGGTATCGGCAGTGACTTTCGATGGAAGAAGGAACATAGGCTCATAATGGTCAAGCTCTCCCAGCGTGACAAGGTCCTCCTGTTGAAGGAGAACATTGTTACGGACTTTGATCGACTTTGCCTGAAAGACAGGAAGGCAGAGATAGAAAACGATATAAAGCGCAAAAGACAGGGCGAAAACTGTCATGGACAGACGGACAATTTTCTTTCCCTGTGACTGAGCCTTTACCTTCTCAGACATTTCGCCGTAGCTATCAAATGTATCCGTCGGCTGAGGTGTGGTAAGGCCCCCTGCCGATCCCTGATTCTCCGAAATATTGATCACGAGGCTTCTCCGTTGACAACAACAATATTTTAGTCTAAAAGATACATTATTAAAAGAGCGAACGGCGAAATTGCTATCAGAAGAGGAAACGGGAGGAGAAGCCGTAAAGCGGGAAGTAATTGAGGTGTGTCTTCAGATCTTTCCGGCATTTCTCTCGAGTCGGATACCAATCCTCAGAGACGAAGAGAATATACTGATCCGGTATCTTCAGGAAGATGCAGAAAAGATAGTGATTTTTCGGTAAGCCCAAAGAATAGCTGGACATAATAAACCCTTCCACTCTCGGAACGGCGTTGACGACGGTGTGACATTCAACACATCTCTTTTCGAGGTATTCGTAAGGATGGTAGTTGCCTTTCAGCCCCTTGCGCAGCACGTTGACGGCCTGCATATGAAATATTGGTTCCATATCGCCTCTTTCTTCCATTCTTAGCTCTATTATAAGCGGGAGGCGTCAAATTCAAAACGATTATTCTTCCGAGAGAAGTTTTTCACCAAACAAAACGACAGAAGTGACATTTCTAAATGTCTCTTTCCGTAAAGAACCAATCAGCGTATACATCGAATAGAGAGAACTCTCGAGAGGTTCGAGTGATCCGAAATAGGATGCTTTGCCTTCCTTGTTTTTCGCATAAACAAAAGCGGCGTTATGATTTTTCGAAAACATCACTTCGGACTTAGAAAAAGCGAGGGCAAACACGGGAGCGGGGAAGCCTTCTCCAAAAGGTGCAAACATCTCATATGTCTCATAGTTCTTCAGAGTCAGATCCTCTAAGTCTAACGGGATGCTATCGGCCTCTTCTTTCTTATGTTCGCAGGCCTGCTTCTCACAGTCGCTGACGAAATCCATCATCGTCTTGTAGTAGTCCTCTTCGCGGATGGTCAAACCCGCGGCTCTCTGATGCCCACCGCTTGCTACAAAATATGTGTGATTCAGAAACGTTTTTGAAGTAAATCCTTCCGGAAGACGCAACGATCCGATCAGCTGATGGGGATCGGCCTCTCCTTTGGCAAAGATAAGGCACGACTTATTTTTCTCCCGCATGATCCGATTGGCAAATAACCCTGTAAGCCCGGTGTAATCCTCAGAGACAAGAACGATGGCATGCTCACTTTCAAATGTACGCTTCTCATCGAATTGAACACTGCGGACAATCTGTTTTCGTTGCTGGTTAACCTCTCTCAGAAAAACCGAATACTTCTGGCTTTCGGCACCATCGGGAGAAAGAAGAAAACGACAGGCATGATTTGTCGCAAGCGAATCCTTGCAGACACGGCCCGGTGAGTTGAGAGTTGGAATGAGATTGAAGTTCAGACTGTCGTAAGAGATGTCTCCTTCCAAGAGAGAGACGAGGTTTGGATATCGATACTGCTGCAGGAATTGAAGGGAGAGCTTGGCTAGCTCCAGATTGTTTCCCAAGAGTGGCATCACATCGCTGAAGACGGCGATGCCAGCAAGTGTCGCCAGATAAGGATCATCCCGATGTATCAGCCGAGAGATAACAAAATAGGAGAGGGATGCCGCTGAACAGTTGTAGTCCAGGAAAGATGAATGACTCTGGTGGAAGAGGTAAGGTGTATCTGGAAGCATGTCGGGACAGGTGTGATGATCGATGACGATCACTTCCATACTGAGAGACTTTGCCAAAGCGATCTGTTCGTGGCAGGAAATGCCGTTGTCGACCGTGATGATAAGATGGTAGCCTTTCTTCTGAAACTGACGGATCCTCTCAGTATTGAGTCCATATCCCTCGTGGTAGCGGGAAGGAATGAAAAAGCCTGGCTGAAGCCCACAGGCGTTTAAGCCCAGCACCATGATGGCTGTGGATGTAAGACCATCCACATCATAGTCCCCGTAGATGACTGTTTTCTCTTTCTCCTTCACCGCCTGATCAAGCCTAGCGATCACCTGTTCAAACTCGGCAAGTCCATCCGGCCGATGAAGATTCTGAAAACTCCCGAGCGCCTTGCGGCGCTCGAGAGCTTCAGGTGTCAGATGATAGAATCGGAGCAGATTATCAAGAAAATAAGACATGATCAACGCCGGAAATCATTCATGCCCGGAATGATTGTCTCGTGGGAGATATCCTGATCGACATAAATGTATCCATCGCTGGCAGCAACAGGCTTTGCCTCATGTTTGCGAAGCCTGACCTTCTCTTTATGAGCTTCATACTTCTCACGCAGCTTGCGGAAGGTGATATGAGTCGTGAGGAAGAAATAGAAGCGGTAAGCGAAGAGCCAGAAGAGAACGATGCCAAGAACAAACGTCAGGATAAAGCTGATGCCAAGCCCAAGGAGATCGCTGGAGAGAAGGAAGAGGGGGAGAACACAGAGAAGAACGCTGCACAGCGCAAAGAGAACATAGGAGAGGGGCTGAGAAGAGACTTCGTTCATGATCTCTTCCCGCTGATCGATTGTGACTGTTTTCTTCAGTCCTCTGGACTTGATGGTTTCCTTATTGATGGCAAGAAGAGGAACACAGACCAAGTTCGCTAAGAAAACCGGAAGAAGAACGCCGAAGACCGTGAAGGAGTTATAAGGGATCGGAAGGAGGCAGAGCAAAGCGACACCAAGCCCGGCTAAAAGGGTGCCAAAGGCGAGCTGAGTCAGAGCAAGATTGAGTCCATAACGCAAGAAAACATAAATCATACCGAAGACAGAGATGAGGAAAACGACGAGGAAGAAATTGTTGGTATTGTAATTGATGTGGGTCGGATGTGTCACATAGGACTGCACCTCAAGGGAGTTGCTCTTGAAGTGGGAAGAGGATTTCGGAGCAATCGGCTTATCAACCGTATCGATCTTCACTTCCTGATCCATGATCGCACTCTTGATGACCTCGGAGATTTGACTCTTGTTGGCAGTGTAAGTCAGGTTGAGATCACGGTCAATTTCAACGGAGAAGTAATGAATGAAATAAGTCTTGTTGGAAGAATCCTTCTTTTCGACGACGTTGACCGTGGCAGTCTTCGGAAAATAGACAAAGCCCGATTCAATGGTTCCGGATTGTTTCTCCTCAGCGCTGACAACCGAGAAGCCAGATGTATCTGTTCCGTTGAGCTTGCCGATGCCCTGAAGGTAGAGAAGATAATTCTGTTTTGAAGAGAGAGGAGCATAAGCATAGTCGGTATGCTCGAAAGTGATGTTCAGCGTGTAGTCTGAAGCATAATCACCCCTGTTGGTAAAGAACGACTGTCCTTGATTCAGCGTATTTCTCACAGGAAGCATCACGGCAAGCAGAGCAGCGATGATCACAGGTACACCAACGAGAACAAACTTATCGGATTTCGCATTTTTACGAACAAAGGCGGGTGTCTTTCTCTCTTTATTCAGCCTAAAGAGAGAGAAATAACGAAGGTGTGAATTTTCTGCATTGGTGAGCCAATAGGTGATCCATTTGTCAAAATAGTTCGTCAGCACAAAGGTGAACACCGTTCCAATCATGACGACACCGAAGAAGGTCTTGAGTGAACCGGAGGAGATAAGGAAGGAGAAGATAGAGGTCGCTAACGAGATGATGGCGATATCTAAGGAAACAAACCAAGCTCTGTTATAGCCGTCTCGATTCGCTTTTTTCAGATCGCTGCCTTTTTTCAGTTCCCTCTTTACCCTTTCGAAATAATTTCCGGAAATTAAGAGAGAGAGGAAGGCGATCACGGCAAGTCCAGAGAGGAAGGAGATCGAGAATTCAAACCCGAGAAGAGAGGCAAGAAGGAAAGAGATAAAGACCGAGAACAGCAAGGTTACGGCGGAAGTAAGACCGCTTAAACCATAGAGTAGCACCGCTAAGATGGACAGAACAGCAAGGACGATGCCAAAGACAATATAGGCTTTCTTCAGACCATAGGTCCCAAAACCGGCAATCACTTTGTTTTCATAAAGATAACGGATATTGAACCCATAGTCAGCGGCATTTAACATGGTCACAAAGGCTCTGGCAGAAGAAGGTGTGAATTCTTTTCCGTCGAGATCCGATGCAATACGAACCTGATGCTTTTCCGTGTTGTAATTCGAGAGATCGACCTGAGCAAGAACCTTGCCCTTAGTATCATCATCCACAACTGTATCGTTCGTACCATAGGCTTTGGCATAAGTGTCCTGCTTGGTTTTGTTCATCCAAAGATAGGCGATAGTAGATTCCGTCTTTTTAGAGGAATCATCCGCATTGTCTTTTTTATCGCTGGAATCCGAAGACTCGGCCTCGGTAACGGTTTTCTTCAATTTGTCATAAGCGTTTGCATCATAAAAATTGATAGCTGGATACGCCTTGTTTGAGACATAGACAATCTCAGCGACAGTATCGGCAAAGATTCGATTATCCCCCGTCTGAGATTGGCTGAACACCGTATCATTCTTCGCACCGATAAGAAGCTCTCCAGATTTAGCAAGTATGCGCTTAACATTGCTTAAATCAGTATCGGAAAGGGGCGCGAGCGTCACCTTGAGCTGATAGCCGTCATTCGTATGCTCTTTGCCTTGGATGATCTTCACATCAGCATCGCGGACACCGGCCTCTTTCAGTCTCTTCATCACTTTGTCTTCAATATCAATATCAAAAAGGTTCGCAGAAGTGTCGAGATTCGGATATAAATCCTTGTCATAGTCATCAATGTTGCGCTTGCTGAGCGAATAGACGAGCTGGGTTCCTTGGTCGAATTCCATGGCATCAACTTTATTGGAAAGCATCGCCTGCGTGTTGAAAAGCAATGCGCAGACCAACGTCAGCATCATAACAAGATAAGCTATAAAACGACGCATGAGGCAACCTCCTTGATAGCACAGATTATTCAAATAACTATTCTCAAAAGTACTTAACTAATCTAGCAAACCAGGCTTCAAATTTCAAGAAACAAAAGTCAAACGGAAAGGAGAATCATTCCTCCGATTGACCCGTGAAGGGAATTTTAAGGTGAAGATAAGCTTTCTCTGTCGCTACTCTGCCTTTCGGAGTTCGGTTAATCAAGCCGATCTGAACGAGATAGGGCTCATACACTTCAGTGATATTCTCAACTCCTTCGCCGATGGCGCTAGCGACAGCGGCTAATCCGGCTGGTTTTCCATTGTAACGGTAAATCAGGCATTCCAATATCTTACGATCGGTCTCATCTAATCCAAGATCGTCAATGGCCAAAAAGACCATAGCTTTGTCGGCTGCTTCCTTATCGATGAGTTCCTTTCCTTGATACTGAGCGTAATCACGAACTCTTCGGAATAAACGGTTTGCAATCCTCGGAGTACCTCTTCCGCGTAAAGCAATTTCGTAAGCAGCTTCGAGAGTGATACCAAAATGCAGCGCTTTTGAAGTGCGGAGGATAATTTTTAAGAGCTCCTCAGGTGAATAATAGCGCAGGGCAAGAAGAAGGCCAAATCGATCGCGAAGCGGTGCAGATAGTTTTCCGGGGTCCGTGGTCGCTCCAATCAAAGTGAAGGGAGGCAGAGGAATCGAAAGCGTTCTGGCATCGGCACCTTTCCCTACGATTAAGCTCAAAGAAAAATCTTCCATCGCAGAGTAGAGAATCTCCTGAACGATGACAGGCATCCGATGAATCTCATCGACAAAGAGAACATCACCTGGGTTCAAGGAAGAGAGAATAGCGGCTAGATCGCCAGGGCGAATCAAAGAAGAACCGTTTGTCAGCTTGATGTCAGCATCCAGCTCTTTGGCAACGACGTTTGCCAACGTCGTTTTACCAAGACCAGGAGGACCGAAAAAAAGAACGTGATCGAGTGACTCATTTCTTTTCTTGGCCGCAGAAATGGAGATGTTGAGCTCCCGTTTCAGATCCTCCTGGCCGATATATTCAGCCAACGAAAGAGGTCTTAGGGAGACATCGACATCATCGTCGTTACCAGTCATCTCCTGGGCAACTATGCCGGATTCTTTTAAATCAATCATCGTGTGTTGAGAATCCTCAGGGCTTGAGTGATATATTCCTCAGCGGTCAAAGAATCGTTCTCAAGCGAGAATAACGCTGCTTTTGCTTCTTGTTCTTTAAAACCAAGGCTGCAGAGGGCAGCCAATGCATCATCCTCATTTTTATTGAGCGTCTTACTTCCAAAGTCAGGAAGAGACAGTTTTCCCTTGAGGTCAAGGACAATCTGAGACGCATTCTTTTTCCCGATATTCGGCAACCGCATCAAAAAAGCGACATCGCCTTTGAGAATGGCATCATTCAGCCTTTGAACAGAGGTTGCAGAGATAGCTGCCAAAGCTGTTTTCGGTCCGATCCCTTTGACGGAGGTCAGTGAAACAAACATGTTCTTCTCTTCCAACGTCCGGAATCCGACAAAGTACTGATCCTCATCGTGAGAAAAATAACAGACGAAGACAAACATCGTTTCCCCGATAGGAAATTCGTCCGGATGAGCCACGAGCACGCTGTAACCTATCCCGCCGCATTCGATGACGATCTCATCTTTCAAATGAAAAGTAATAAGCCCGTGCAGATAATAATACATATTCTAGCCTCAATCTATTATTGACGATAAATTCCTTTTTTTCCAGACAATTTTTGTATCACTCAAAATACTCAAAAGCAAAACCGTCAAGAACGACAGTGTCTCCGTTTTTGCAGCCTGAATTCTTCAAGGCGCGGTCGATGCCGATACGGTCTAGATAACTTAACAGACGGTCCATGCCCTCATCAGTCTTGAGGTTGATCAATCTCTTAGTTCGGACAACACGATCTCCGAGGATTTCAAAATAACCATCTTCTCGCTGAACGATGCGATAGGAAGGAATTCTACCGGTATCGGTCTTCTTGGCACGATAGACTTTTTCTTCCTCATCTCCCTTGACAGAGAATGTATCTTTCTTCTGTTTTTTCTGTTTCTGTACTAATTGATAAAGATATTTCGTCAAAGTTGCAAGACCCTTACCATCCTTTGCGGAAATAGCAAACACGCGGATGGGTGAGACCTGCAGTTTGAATTTTTCAATCTTTTCCCGATCATGAATCAGATCTGTTTTATTCAATGCGATAACGACTGCTTTCTTTTTCATCAAATCGGAATACTGAAATAACTCTTTCTGAATATTGGTGAATGATAAATAGGGATTCATATCCGATGACAGGTCGATCACATGAAGAAGAACCATGCAACGTTCGATATGGCGCAAGAACATAAATCCTAAACCTTTGCCCTCGCTCGCCCCCTCGATGAGACCGGGAAGGTCAGCGATGACAAAGGGCTTATCCGGTTCCACAAAGCAGACGCCAAGCTGAGGCTCAAGTGTCGTGAAGGCATAATCAGCAATCTGAGGGTGAGCCCTGGTGACCGCATCAAGCAAGGTTGATTTTCCCGCGTTCGGATAACCGACAAGGCCGACATCAGCAAGCATCTTCAATTCAAAATAAAGATCTTTAGTCTCCCCTGGCAGCCCATTTTCCGCAATGTTCGGCGTACGGCGAGTCGGCGATTTGAACGTTGCATTACCCCGACCTCCTCTTCCGCCCTTCGCAGCAAGATAAATGTCACCATGATGATAAAGATCAGCCAAAATATGTCCGTCTAAATCTTTCACAACGGTTCCGACAGGTACCTGCAGATATACATCCTCACCATCTTTTCCGTACTGAAGTTTTGTTCTACCATTCTCCCCGTCTGGGGCGAAAAGAGTCTTACCGAAGCGGTAGTTGGCAAGGCTGTCAATTCCATTGTCGGCAATCAGAAAGATAGATCCGCCTTTACCGCCATTTCCGCCATAAGGTCCACCGTTCTCAACACATTTTTCACGGCGATAAGCAATCGCTCCATCCCCGCCTTTTCCGCTCTTCAGCGTGACTTTCACTTTATCATTCATCAGAAAACACCCTCTCTGTCTAAAAAAGGCCTCGGAGAAACCCGAAGCCCAATATCCAAGATGAATACGGATTACTTGCCAGCAACTTCAGGCTTTTCCGCGTAAACGGAGACCTTGAGTCTCTTTCTGTCAAGCCGTTCATACTTGACAAATCCATCAATGAGAGCAAAAAGAGTATCATCGGATGCCCTCTTGACGTTCTTGCCAGCATGAATCTTGGTTCCTCTCTGACGATAGATGATGGAACCGGAATGGCACCACTGACCATCGAAGAGTTTGGCTCCGAGTCTCTGCGCATTGGAATCACGTCCGTTCTTTGTGGAGGTGACACCCTTATGAGAAGCGAAGAGCTGGATATCAAGAGTAAGATTCAGTTTCATTTTCGATCCTTCTTTCTGGAGACTAATTCGACATAATTCGGATACGATTTAGCAATCGTCCCGAGCTGTATGATGAGTGTCTCCAAGACAATTTCATCATGCATTTCATTCTTAACGACCCGGTGGATGGTGACATGACCAGATTCAATGTGAATTTGATAATGCTCAGCATGATCCAATGCATTTAATGCACCGATGATGCAGGAACTGACGCCGGCACAATAGATGTCGTGTCCGTACCCATTTTCAGCAAGACCGTGTCCGGAAATTTCCAAGTCGAGGAATTTCCCATCCGAATCGTATTGAACTACGGCTTTGATCATCTTCTACTTAGTCTCGATAGCAGAGATTTCGACAGCAGTGTAGGGCTGTCTGTGACCGCGGGCAACACGAAGATTGGACTTGGCTTTGTATCTAAGAACACGAATCTTAGGCTGCTTTCCCATCTTGACAATCTTGCCCTTCACATTAGCGCCCTGAACAAGCGGCTGGCCAACGAGAGCGGAATCACCCTCAACATAGAGAACCTTATCGAAGTTGACGTCATCGCCAACCTTTCCATCCAGTTTCTCAATGTAGATGGTCTTACCGACTTCGGCCTTGACCTGTTTTCCGCCAGTGACAATAATAGCGTACATGTCTTTGCCTCCTTTCTTTAGAAAAAAATCTAGTATTAAGTACTCGCAAGGACGGTACCTCACAATGAGGATTTGAGACCGTTTTTTAGCGGTTGTAGGCTATTGGAGGCCATACAACGTAGTAAATTATACAATACTAGACTACGAAATACAATAAAATTTTGCGAATCCAGTCATAGAGAAAAGGGCCCCGTCCGGCGTGCCGGAGGGGTCCCTGGGATTGCTCGAGAAGCG
>CAUUFA010000010.1:0-76020 GCA_963544395.1 uncultured Bacilli bacterium
GCTTTGATTCGATTTGAAAGAAACGTTTGTGACATTCCGCTTAACGTAATCGCTCAAATTATCTAAGCATTCTCCCTTGCCGGTATCAATCTTAACTTCAACCGATGTGGTCTTTCCCTCGTTTGGCTCATTGGCAATCTTTAGGATATCAGTATCAACCGTCGCGGAGTCAAAAACTTTCGTTCCCCCAAAATCGATAAGCAGTAGAGGATTTTTAGTAGCAAGATAAGTACGAAGCTTTTCACCATAGCCCGCTCTCATCCATTTATTCGAAGTTATATAGGTAAGAATTCCTTTATCTGAAAGAAGAGAAATCCCTTTTTCAATGAACAGGCAATAAATATCCCCCATAGAATCGAAAGCCACAAAATTTTGCTCCATATATTCTTGTTTAACTTTCTTCTCCATGGTCTGGAGTTGAACATAAGGCGGATTGCCTATCACGATGTCGAAGTTCTTGATGTTGAACATCTTTTCGGGGTCAAAGAACATGGCCGGTTTTGAAGAATCGAATGGATTCCAGGATTTTAACTGTGTGATTCTTTTTTGCGTGTGTTTCGTTACCACTGCTCCTGAAACATCGGTTTTATCGAACAGCTCTTTAAACTCTTGGCGCAAGACATCTTTTTGTTTTCGATCATGAGTGTTGAAGTATTGGTCAATCAATTGGTTATATTCTTCCTTGAACTTATCTTCCTGGAAGAAGAGGCTCAATTGCATATCCGGCTTTTCTAAAGCGAGTAAGCTATTAGCGCACACGAAATTAAAATCGAGGTTAGGAAGAGGATCGACATCCTTTTTATCATCGATAATCAGAGAAAGCCAGGCTCTAAGGCGCGCAATTTCGACCGCCATAGGCTCAAGATCAGATCCATAAAGATTATTCCTAATGATGAACAGCTTCGTGAGATAGATGTTATTGTGCTCAGCAGACTTTATGGGACGCATTTTACCAAGTTTTTCGTCATAGAAGGCAGTGAGCCTATCGTATGTTTTCAAGAGAAGCTGCAGCATTCCAATTGGGAATGCGCCAGAGCCACACGCGGGGTCCAAAATTTTCAAATTGTTTAAAGACTCTATGAGATCCTCCTTGACCTTTGAAGAGCGAGAACCCCACAAATCAGCAGTACCCGTACTCTTTTGAGCAAGAAAGTCAGAATCAGTAAGATCAATCAGTTTATCGATTCCGTCATAATCTTTTTCAGTAGGCGCATGCCTTTTTAGGTGTTCCTTCAAAGAAGACTTGCACATGTAGCTCACGATTTCACGAGGCGTGTAGAAAGCGCCCTTGGCATTTCTTTCATTTGCAGCCTCCTTCGTCTCGGGAACGATAGAAGCCAAAAGATTCTCGAACACACGACCCAACATCTCAGGATCAATCGCAACCTGCTCGTATTCCACTGAGGATTCATCTGTGGTGAAATTAAATTCGTTAAGATGCTGGTATAAAGTGTCGAACCAGCCTTCAGGGAACAAAACGAATTTATCAGCCCAATCGTTCATACGCGGCTCGAAAAGTCCGCCATTCAAATATGGGGTAACTAAATCTGCATCACTTCCGTGACGCTCGGATACCGGGGTGTTTAGTGTGTTGAAGAAGAGCTTCTTTAGCCTTTTTTCATAGTATTCACTTGCGGGAACATCATCGATCTTAAAATAGTTGTAATTCGGATTGATGATTTCTTTCTTTCGGAGGAACCACACGAAGAGCAACCGACCGATGAGTCTGCTTGAGAAAATTTTCGCCATCTCCTCAATTTCGTCTTTTGAGACGCCATCGGGAGGATTTTTCCGTAAGTGCTGGCAAAGAAAGGTGAAGTGATCTGAAATTCCAACATAGAACTTCTTGTTGACCTCTTTGAGCTCCAAGGCGTTCCACAAGGTGGTGTGAATGGTTCTTTGCGGTTCGAAAGGAATTGGCTCTCCAGTGGCCTTATCAATACCGCTCGTCAAAGCCACATTCTGTATTTTGTTGAAAATCTCAATTTGTGTATTGGTGAGATGTCCAGACAATTCCATGACGCGCAGATTTGTTTTCTTGCTGACGACGAATAGCATAGTTTTCGTCCTTGGACTCAGAAAGAAATCCACGCCAACCTTATAACTCGGAATCATTGTCAATGGGCTATCTTCCCAATTGGCAAAGAGCTGAGTAGTCGCAGCTATCTTTTCTTTTCGTGGCGTGTCTGAAAGCATATAAAACATGCTCTCAATCGGATAAACGCCTTTGTTGTAATGGTAAAGAGCAATGCGCGAATTTCCAAAATAAGGATGTTTCTCGAACCACTGTTCCATTTTTTGGTTTTTGAATTTGGAGTTAGGCATTGCCTTGTCGAGTTCCTTCTCTCCTTTGTCCAACTGTTCATCAGGAATCCCAAGAATATGCATGATTTCATCAGCGATTTTTAATCCGGATAAAAGGATGTCCTTTTTGTTGGAAGCCATTGAAAGGGCTTGAACATAAGAGTTTAAAGTATCAAATCTATTATCGTTTGGCATAATTCAGCACTCCTTTCGTCAAAGAAGCTTCTCTGTCTTCTTCGACATTTTTGAGTATACGATTGAATATCTTTATGAAGGCAACTACCGTCGTTCCATAGATGGATCCATGTTCGTTCTGCTCTTTGTTTACTTCGCGCAGATTCTTCTCCAAATCTCTTTTAACATCAGTCGTTGTAACGCCTTTTTGAATCGTCCCCTGAAGATCAGTTTTGCTTCCGATCCCCATTTCTGGGTTAAGCACATAAGGTGCAATCGTTTCCAACGCTCTTATATATTGTGGAATTAACTTGTATGAGCTTGTTGGGTTTTGATATTCAATACTTGCCGCTTGCTTGGCACGATTAATGATGGAGGTTCTATTCAAAGTTATATAATCTTTCGTTCTTTCATTATCTTCAGGCGTGGTTTTAATAGCATTGAGGGCTTTCGTATATTCAATATATGTTGCTTTTGGGCCGAAGTCGCCTTCGGTAATGTCAAGAAAGAAGACTTGCGAAGACTTTTTCTTAGTCACAGCAGTTTGCCCATACACTTTGACCATAGACATCGCCATATCGTTAAAGGGTGTAGTCGCTGGCAAATAATTCCATTTTCCCTCAGGCATATTAGCGACTTTTTTGAATTCAGGCGAACCAACGGGATGATTTCCTAGGAATTTGCGGAGCTCGAAGATGTGTTTGTCGGAATCAGATAAAAGACTATCGTCATCTTCGGGAAGTTCGCCATTTTCATAGTATTTTTCAACGAATTCAATCGGATTAACGTCAGATGAGTCCAATACACCCTGATCCAAACCAACCGTGTTGCGAATGGTCTTGATTTTTCTCTCCAAACGAAGAACGAGGTTCAAATACAGTTCCAGTTCGTCCATCGGGCACATGTTGCTGATAAGAACCTCTGAATATGAAGAGCCAAGTCGATTAACACGACCGTTCCTTTGAATCATTCTGACCGGATTCCAATGGAGATCATAGTTGATGAGATATCCGGCATCCTGCAGGTTCTGACCTTCGGAAAGAACATCCGTAGAAAAGAGAAAATCTATTGGCTCCTCTCCAGACTTGAATTCGTAATGTTTCGAGTGAGGTGAAAACCGCTTTGCCAAATCGTTAATGTCGCTAGTCTGACCATAAATGAAACCGGAATGCTTAACGAAGTCCACATCAATGTCAGAGAACAAAGATGGGATTGCGTCTTTAAGATATTTGATTGTATCAGCAAAGAAAGAGAACACCAGAACCTTTTTCCCGTACTTTCCGGTTTTCAGAACCTTTTTAATATCATCGTGGAGGATATGGATTTTCGGATCGTTTTCCGTACGAATGAGCTTATCAAGGGTGCTTTCCATCAATGAAATGATTCTCTTGTCTCTTTCAAGATCGGTGCGAATTTGCTTAATGTTATAGATGTGAGGATCTGCTACCTTTTTTTCGACGCCTTGTTTCTCCAGTGTTTTTGGGTCTCCGCCTGCTTCAATGATTGCTTCTTTTTTTTTCAAATAATCATCGTAATCTGCAAAAGCCTGCTCAATATCTTCGCCGTTTCCGTAGTCACTTTCGAGCAAAACGGCATCAACCAAATTCACGATGAATCCCTTGTCTAAGTATTTTTCAAACAAGGTAATTCTCTTCTTGTAGTTGTCAACTGAATATAGGAGAGCGGTGGCTGAAGATTCCATCCGTTTCATCCAAGTAATCTGCATGATGTTATGGATAGTAAGCTGAATATTCACAGACACAGGTACGTCCTTAATACTACGTATATCTTCAACAGACTTACCATAATAGGAATTTTGGTAAACGTCCGGTCTGTATGGTACAAAGCCAATAACGAAAATGAGCTGAAGGATGTTGTGGACAAGGTTCTTTTTAGGAGGCTCTAAATATAGATTGCCATCCTTTCCAAATATTCCTTCGTCCAAGCCAAAATGCTTAATGATTGACTGTTGATCTATGAGTCCGGCATTAAGGAAATCGAGAGGATGAAGAGATTGCTGGGTGAAATTCGTCACAACCGATAAATTGAGTTTTCTTGGATCAATTCCCTCAAAGACTTTTGTGATGTTTTCTCCGATTTCATTGAAAAGATTTTGCGTTATGGTACTGCTGTATTGATATTTGAGCGCAGAGACAATGGATTTCGGAAAAAATACTTTTTTGCCAGTCTTCTTGTCAATAATACCGCCCTCCGCTTCCACGCCTTGCCTCGTGGAACGAACCAAATAGTGTCTCAATCCTTCGTGAATTGTTGGCTTATATGCTTTGAGATAAACATCAATATCATCCCCTTCTTTTTCTGCTTTTTTGATTCCGGTTTGAATCCGCTTTAAAGCCTCAAAAAAGTCTATCAACTCAGTGCCGCCGCCATTGGGACGCGGATAGGAAACATTGACTGAGATTATTTTGCCTTTAGAGCCTAATTGGAGAATATTGGCAATGTCAATAAGTGAATTGTTAACTGGAGTAGCTGTTAGTAAAAGAACATGAGCGTTTGGATGTTGCTGTAGCAAATCCAGAACGGAATCGTGTCTATCTCCTTGGCTGCTACGCAGATTATGGGCTTCGTCTATAACGAATAAATCGATGTGACGAGTTCTTCTAAACGACTTGGTGTATTCATCATATATCTCTCGAATGGCGTTAGTATCTTGCTCGGAGACAATTTGATAATCGCCTTTTAAATAGTCTATGTGAAGAATGCTTACCAAGTCATCTTGCCATTGTTTTTTCAGCGATGCTGGAGCGATGATGAGAATATTGGCTTGTTCGTTCTTGTCTAGGTAATGTTTTATAACCGCTCCCGCTGTGATGGTTTTCCCTAAACCGACCGAATCTGCGAGAATAGCGACCCCTTGATTATTTAATTTATTAATCAAGATACCGGCATTTCTGTTTTGGAAGGAATAGAGAATATCAGACGTGTCTTCCTCCAATTCTTCAGGTGGAACAAGTTCGTCCGGATAGACTTCCATCAGGGTTTTTATATATGAATCATAAGGGCCGTAGCAAAGAGGACCTAAGGGAGAATTTTCAAGAATCTTCCTAAATTCCCCATCCCAATCAACACATTGATCATCATTCCACAGCGTCTCAAACCAAGAAATATATCCATTTTCCTCTTTTTTATTTTGAGGCCTGAAACGAATGATTCTGCGGTCGTCTTCAGTGGTGTTCAATTCTGTGTTTGTAAACATTCCAGCTTTAGTGAAATTGCTGGAACCCAAAACAACGGCTGACTCGTCAGTAGTTTGATTATCAAAAATGTAAGCTTTCGCATGCAAAGTGGATCGCCTGTAGATTTTGACCTGAAGTCTTCCATTTTTAATTAGCTCGCAAAGCTTAGTTGTTGTTTTACGAAGCTTTTCGGTATTTCCCACTTCTGCTGACGAATAATGAACCATATCCGATTCAAAATCCTTACCCGGGAAAAGAGAATCAGGGTTGTTAAGATCGAGCATCAGTTTCTTTTGATAGCGAAAGGATATCGGTTCCTGTCCAATGAGCAAGCGAATGGAATCGTAGTATTGTAGCAAATCTATCAACTCGGCCGTTCCTGGAATGTCCCAGTATCCAGTTGCAATACTAAGCTGAGTGTAGTTCGGAGCAAGATTCTTTAAAGTATCTCCTAGAGATACACGCATATTGTCAATTAACTTGGGTAGAGCCATAGATTCCTCCTGATTGGCACAAAAACTGCTTGTTTATTTATTTTAGCATTTAGAGCCGTCTCATTGACACATTGGCAAAGGTTTTTCATCGCATAATTTCTATGCAGCAAAACATCCTTTTCCCTTAAGTAGTAATCTCACTGGATGTAATGGGTTCACGCTGAATCATCTAAACTCACTGGCTGAAGTTCTGTCTACTTGGAAAGCTCGACCAGACCGATGAATATAGTTCAGACTACCAACGTCGCCGGGATCCTAGCCATCTCAAACATGAAACATCAGTTCTCTAAAAACTTTGATAATCTGTCCGTTTCGTGTCTGTCCAAGTCGGCAAAAAATACTTTTCCAAATGGAACAAAGAGAACCACAGAAGAATATCCGTAGAAGAGATTGCATGATTGACGCTCTCAAACCAAGACTGCACCACTAAGTGAAGGATGGGTCTTCTACAGAAGATGAATCCAGAAGCATATTCTCGCCACTAGCCGGAAGCATATTCGGCTTTCAAAGTGCTCCAATACCTGAAATGTCCGAAAACGCAAACAGTCTATAAATCAGAAACTTCAAAAACAGTACGGATAGAGCGTGTTTGCTTCAACGATTCCGTCCTAAAAACACGTTAAGAGTTTTTCGTTTTTTCTTTCGTTATAAAACATAATGCACTTTTCTATTTGATAATTTTCATAATATATCGTATACTTCAATGGCGTTTCTATGGAAAAACAACCGCTTGATTTACAGAGCCAGTACCGCAGATTTACCCGGAGGAAGATTCTGATTCTTATCCTGCTAGGTGTTTTTGTTGTCATGCTCTTTTTCGTGAGCCTGATGCAAGGAAGTTCCGATCTGTCCTTCTCTGACTCGCTTCGTGGCCTCTTCGGCTTTGGTGAGAAAACCGCAGTCCGAATCGTGCAGAAGATCCGGCTTCCCCGCGTCCTGACCGGCATCATCGCTGGCATGGGATTAGCCCTGTCTGGTCTCATCATGCAGACCTGTCTCGACAATCCGATGGCTTCTCCTTCCACTCTCAGTGTCTCTCAGGCTTCTGTTCTCGGCGCCAATGTCGGCATCATCTTGTTAAGCGGCGGCGTGGTGGCGACAAACCACGGCAACAACTGGGGGTCTTATAACCCCTACGCTGTCTCAGCCTTCGCATTCCTGTTCTCTCTAGGTGCCATCTTTTTGGTTCTTGCCATCTCCAAAATCCGGAATTTCTCTCCGGACACCTTGATTCTTGCCGGCATCGCACTGAGTGCTCTCTTCTCTGCCATCACCACCCTGATTCAATATTTTGCCACCGATACTCAGCTCAGCTCTGCCGTCTATTGGTCATTTGGTGACTTGGGACGCACCTCGTTTCAGGATGTCGCCATCATGTCGGTAGCTGTCCTTCTCTCTCTTTTTGTCTTCACGCTTCTCCGCTGGAAGCTCAACGCCTTATCGCAGGGAGAGCTTCAGGCAAGAAGCCTTGGTGTCAGGACTTCTCTCGTCCGTTTCATCGCCCTGTTGCTCTCCTCGCTAGTCACTGCAATCTGCATCTCTTTCTTAGGCATCATCGGCTTTGTCGGCATCATCGCACCGCATGTCATGAGACGGGTGATCGGAAACGATCATCGTTACCTGATTCCAGGAAGCGCCTTGGCCGGTGCCGTCATCCTGCTTGTCAGCGATACGCTTGCCCGTGTAGTCATGAAGGGCTTCTCATTGCCGGTCGGTGCGGTCACAGCGATCCTAGGTGCACCCTTCTTCCTCTACATCATCTTCCGAACCAGAAAGGACAAAGCCTGATATGCTGACGATTCAGAATCTCAGTTATTCCTATCTTCGGAAAGATGATGCTGCGGCGATTGCTGACATCTCGTTTTCTCTGCCGGATGGCAAGATCGGCGTCCTCTTAGGTCCTAATGGTGCCGGTAAGTCCACCTTGCTGAAATGCATCACCGGAATCTACGCTACACCAAAAGGTCACATCTTCTTTCATAATAAGGATTTCTCTGAGACCAAAGAGAACGAGAGAGCCAAGTTCATCTCTTATGTTCCCCAAGCTGTTCAAGTCGCATCCTTAACCGTCTACGACGCCGTTCTGATGGGACGCATTCCTTACATCGGATGGCGCTCGACCAAAGCGGACAGAGAGATCGTCTCTCATGTGTTAGAAGAGATGAATCTGACAGCTCTTGCCATGAAGAACGTCTCCGATCTCTCCGGCGGAGAGAGACAGAAGGTGATCATCGCCCGAGCCTTGGCTCAGGAAGCGAAGCTGCTTCTCTTCGATGAGCCGACAAGCTCGCTTGACATCACCAGTCAGTGGAGACTATTGACGCTGGTCAAGAAGACGGTCCGCGAGAAGAACCTCTCCTGTCTCATCTCGATGCACGACATCAATCTAGCCCTCAGCATCGGCGACATCTTCTGCTTCATCAAGGACGGGAAATTAAGATATCAAGGAGGGAAAGACATCGTCACATCTAAGATGATTCACGAAATCTACGGACTCGAAACAGAAGTCAAAAACATCGATGAACAAAGATTCATGATTTACAAGGAGGAAATATGAAACTGAAAAACATCACCGTCGCACTGCTTGCCATCGCTTCGCTCGCAGGTTGCAGAAAGAACGACTCGTCTTCCATCAAAAAGACCTCTCTCATCACCATCGCCGACGCTATGAAACGCTCTGTCACCATCGACACGGAGAAAGTCAACCGGGTCATCTGTATCGGCGCAGGCGCTTTGCGACTTTATTCCTACATCGGCGATATGAATAAGATCGTCGCGGCGGAAGATATTGATCGCGGCATCCAAGGTGCCAATCCTTTCCAAGGGATTTCCAGACCCTATTATGATGTCAACAAAGATCTTCTCCACAAGCTTCCTAGCGCCGGGAAGGGCGGACCGAAGAATCAGGCGGCGGAATCCGAGACCCTGCTTGCCGCAAAACCGGAGATCATCATCTCCGAGTACGTGGGTGCCAAGGAAGCAGACACGCTTCAGGAATTCCTCGGCGTTCCTGTCGTCACAGTAAGTTACGGACGGATGTCTGTTTTCGATGACAATGTCAAAACATCCTTCACCAACCTCGGCAAGATCTTCAAAAAAGAGCAGAGAGCGGAGTCGCTGATTCATTATATCAACGAGGCTGCTCGTGAGCTGAAGAGCAAAGCGAAAGGTGTCAAGGACGAGGATAAGCCGGCTCTCTATGTCGGAGGGTTAGGCAACTGGGGAAAAGCGGACATCTACTCGACATCGACGCGCTTCCCCCTCTTCGATATCTCCAAGGTCAGATATGCGATCCAAGGCGTGAAGATCGATCAGGGCAACATCGATCACGAGAAGCTCATCGCCTCGAATCCGGATAAGATCATCCTCGATACCGCCGGCATGGACAATATGAGAAAAACCTACAAAAAAGATCCGACGGCTTTCCAGAGTCTCAAAGCATTCCAGCAGAACGAAGTCTATCTCGAGATGCCTTTCAACGCCTATTACACCAATCTCGAAATCGCTCTGATGGATGCCTATTACATCGCCTCTGTGGCTTATCCGGAGAAGTATCAGGGTTTTGATATCGCCAAGAAATCCAACGAGATTTCCAAAGCGTTCCTGAATGTCGACTGCTACAATGCAATCAAGCAGATGCCCAAGAGCGAAGGCGGATTCCGGAAGATTGAGAACATCCAGGAATTCCTGTCAAAATAATATGTCAACGACCGAAGTGAGGGATTTCTTCGACAAGCTCGCCCCTAGCTGGGACAAAGTCGATGATCATGACGAAGAAAAGCTCAACAGTCTTTTGGATGCCGCCATGATTCAACCCGGCGAACAGGTTCTCGATTTAGCCTGCGGAACCGGCATCATCTCCGAAAAGCTCTATCAGCGTTCGGAGAAGACTGTCGTTGCGATGGACATCTCCCCCAAGATGATTGACCTCGCTTTGAAGAAGAACATCCCCTCTTCCCACGTGAGATTTGTCACACAGGATTTTCTAACTTATGATGGGGATAAATTCGATGTCATCGTCATCTTCAACGCCTATCCTCACTTTTTGGATCTCCAGGCGTTCAGACGGGCGCTTCTCCGCAGTCTGAAACCTGGAGGTCGCTTCGCCATCGTGCACGATCTCTCCCGGACAGACCTCCACAACTGCCACAGCGGAGAGGCGAATCTCATCAGTCGGGAGCTTCTCGATCCGATCACGGAAGGAGATTTTTATGCCGATGAGTTCCGCATCCTCGAAGCTAGGGAAGGCTCTGATTTCTATTTCCTGATGGGAGAGAAGTACGCTCTTGCCAAACCTTCGATCCCTTTGACCGCCCTCAAGAAGATCGACCGGCGAGAAGAAAAGTCTCTTGCCGCTATCTATGAAGCCTTCACGGTTTTGCTGAAAGAAAAAGAGTACGGAAAAATCACCGTCAATGACATCCTGCAAAGCTCCCAGGTTTCCCGCTCCACCTTCTACGCCCACTTCAAAAAGAAGGAAGACATTCTCAAGAGCCTGTCAGACAACATCTTCTCTCACGTCTTCTCCCTTCATCTTTCCAAAGAGAAAAGCCATGATTTCTCTGATTCCAACGTCTTCGATTACGATCATATCCTCGTTCATCTTGCCTATCATTTCCAGGAGAACAGCCCTTTAGTCAGAGCCCTTCTTTCCTCCGAAGCCAAAGACCTGTTCCTAAACTTTCTCCGAACAGACATCCAGCCGCTTGCCAGCGCTCTGATCTCCTCTCATCACTGCTATCAGGAAGGTATCCCTGAGGAGATTCAGGTTCATCAGCTCATTGAATCCTACCTGACTCTGATTACCTACTGGATCCAAGGCGGATGCAAGGAGAGTCCGGAGCTCATCAGCGACTATTTCCGGAAGCAGTACCGAAAAGAATAAGCAGAAAACCACGGGAGCCACCCGTGGTTTTCTTCTGATTTTGGAAAATCAATTTATGGAGAAAGTAATGATTAACAAATCAATCGGCAAGGGTTCCGAACGGATCCCAAGGCGGGAGCAGAATCGGCTCTTTTTCTAGAGCCTTCCGCTCGTTCTCATCGAAGTAACTGCGCTTGATCGCAGCCTGATAGACAAAGGATCTGAAGAAACCTTCCGTCATGACGAAGTAACCGTCATGACCGATCGCCTTGCCCCAGGAATTCTCAATCTTCCAGCGCACCGGCTTTCCTTCCTTGAGGTCGACACCGGTGATGACCATCGCATGGTTCATCGCGGAGTGATAGAAGTCGAGCATCTGCGCTTTATCGAATTTCATATCGATGTCAAACGGCGTGACGAAGTCGAACGATTTATCGTCCCAGGTTCCTTCGTTCCGGTCTCCGAAGTTGGAGACATCGCTGCCGAACCAGACGATCTCACCATTCTGCAGCTGCTTGATGATCAGCTCTTCCATCCTTTCGAAGGGAAGGTTCAGATGCGTGATCGGCTTTCCGCCGACGACGTTTCCGACAAGCTCAACATTGTACGTCTGATAATAGGACTTATCGGAAGTCGGAGCATGGATGAGAGAGACGTACTCATCAATCTCTGAACCGATATATTTTTCGGCGAAGGACTTTGGAGTCATACCTTTTTCGATGTGATATTTCCCGTCCTTGTCGACATATTCGAAATCGAAGCTCTCCGGCGGGACACCGAAGGCATCCGTCAACAGGGCATAAATCTTCTTCATATAGCCTTGTTTGATGAGTTCCAGATCTTCCGCCTTCTTTCCCTCAGCAATCGCCTGATAGACTTCAGCGGCAAACTGACGAAGAGCGGAGTTTCCTACCGCGGTTGACCAGCGGGTTTCTTCCGACTGTGCAGTCTCAGAGAACGCCGCTTTAGGAACGATGCCGTACTTCTTGATGAGGTTGACATACATATCCCACTGACCGCCGTCACCGACGCCGTACTGAAGCAAGAACTGCATCTTTCTTCCGTCGTGCTTCTCGCCCTGAAGGGCTAGAGAGATAACACCTTCCATATAGTAGTTGAACTTCTCAAGCTTGTCGTAATAGGAGAGATAGTTCTGCGAGATCTCAAACTGACCTTTGATGTTCGCCTTGTGGGCGATGATCTCACGAAGGACGGTCGAGGCGGAGAAGATCCAGCAGCGACCGGAATGCTTCTGATTGGAGACAGGCATCGTCTCAATATCGATGGAGAACGTGAAGTCTCTCTCCGGGGATTCATCGAGGGAGGAGACTACCGAAGTGAAGTCCGACTTGCTTAAAGCGTGACGGAGAACGGTATCTTTCTCCGACTGAAGATATATTTTTCTGAGTTTTGATAGTTCGTTAAGTTCAATTTCCTTGGACATCGTGATCGTTTCCTTTTCCGTTATCTGAACTTTTCATCAATGTGTTCTAATCCGGTCTCAAACAGCTTCCCGACATGCTCATCTTTCAGAGAATAGAGAACCTGCTTTCCTTCTTTCCGACAGGAGACAAGATCGTTGTTCTTTAAAACGGCAAGATGATGAGAGACATTAGACTGCGTAGAATGAAGAATCTCGGCCAGATCAGAGACACACATCTCCTGCTGCAGAAGAACATAGATGATGTTGAGCCTCATGGGATCGGAGAAGATTCCGAAGACAGAACCCATTCTCATGCTTTCTTCATTCGACAGCGTTTTGATCTGATCCATAGTTTTCATTATATTCAATGATTGAATAAGTGTTCAATCGTTGGACGATAATGATGATACCTCTTGTTTTCTTTATTGTCAACCGATGCGGTATAATTTTTTTCGGCCCAGATCCTTTTTCTGCTGGCGGAGGAGACCATGAACCTGAAGATCTATTTCTGTGGATCGATCCGAGGCGGATACCAGGATGCCGAGCTTTATCAGCGAATCATCCAGTTTATGAAACGGGAAAATCGCGTCCTGACAGAGCACATCGGATCTCCGAATATCCGTCAGCTGGAAGAGCGGCAGAGCGATGAGGACATCTACCTTCAAGACACAGGCTGGCTGAAGGAAGCGGATCTCGTGATTGCGGAATGCACTACCCCGTCTTTAGGCGTCGGATACGAGCTTTCGTATGCTGAGCATCTTCATAAGCCGGTTTATATTTTCTACAACAGAAACCGGACTCAGCTTTCTGCGATGCTGAGCGGGGATAAATACTTTCATCTTCTTCCTTATCAGGAAGAGGAAGAAATTTATCAACTGCTGAAACAGATTCTGAATTGACTGAGGTTAAAAAGCCTCAGCGTTGCATCTTTAACGTATATAAGCCGATGGCGATCGACGTGGTAAGGTTCAGCGAGTCCACTTCATCGGACTGTTCGATCCTGACATCGTTCTCATTCATGATGCTCTCTGGCAATCCGGCAGCCTCATTTCCGAAGACCAGCGAACAGGGTGTTTTGAAGTGAACCTGAGAGAGAGGTGTCGACTTAGCCAGAACAAAAGGATAGTAATCCCGCGGATAAGCGCTGTGATATTCGTCAAAACTTTGGAACTCTTCCCATCGGATTTTGAAAAGAGCACCCATGCTAGCCCTCACTGTCTTCGGATGAAACGGATCCGCACAAGGCTGAATGATGGCAAGATCGTGATAGCCGAACGCCAAGAGAGTCCGCATCGCATTCCCTAGGTTTCCCATATCGCTCGGATTCACTAATACGAGGTGGCTCTCTTTAGGATCAAGCTTCATGGCGTATTTTTCAAAGACACCTAAGACGTGAGCGTTCTCTTTGCTTCCGGCCTTCAGAAACGCCTTGTCCGAGACGATGATCCTCTCGGCAGGGACTTCGCTGCGGAGCTTTCGAAATCCTTCGCTCTCCACCGCATCGGAAGCGACATAAAGCAGGCGGAAGTGTTTTCGCTGGAAGTGCAGCATCTCAAAGGTGGGGAAGAAGCCTTCCGTATAAGAGCAGTCCGACTCTTTCGTGTAAGATTTGAACATATGAGTATTTTAGCCCGGAACCTAGGAGGATATCTAGCTAAAAAGTCAGAAACAATGCCTCCGGATTCAGAAACAAAACCTTACAAGCCACAAAAGATAAAAAGAGCTTTAATTTTTGCGCTTCTTAGAAAAATACCTGATATAAAAAAGAATGATGCCGATGCCGATGAGCACCACAAAAAAGGTGACGATCGGAAAGTTCAGGAAGGTAGCAAAGTCGCTCCACAGTGAAGCCATAAGCAGAAAGACGGCAGCGATAACCGACACAATGATGATTTCCATATTTATGCCTCGTAATGAATAGGTTCCTTGGTTGTCGCGCATCTTCGATGATTATTCCAAGCTGTTGACAAGCCAAGTCCAAAAAAACCATTTATACTAGAAAAAGTAAGCGTTGGGGTAAACTGAATAACTTGCTCATAATGATCATATGTTGCTTGCACATTAAAATTCTGGGTCAACCCAGGAAAATGAAGTTTGGCATCAAAAGATAAGTAGAACGAAAGATCCGAATACATATAATCAAGTGTAAAAACCGTTTTGTTTTTGGGCAAAGTATATAAAAAACCAACTCCAGAATTATTTCCAGAATCCAACAATTGAATTTTTTCTTTTGCAATATCGAATCGTTCAGTTTCTTTTCTAGCACTCTTCGATTTTGTGCTAACCCTTGTGGTCAGCAAATCAGTAACATAGCCGATTGATGATCCAAAAACAGGTATAATACCATCCCCGGAAATGCTAAATGAATCCGTTGTCCTGCAAAAAGGCATTCTGTCCCAAATGGCATAGGCAATAAAATGATAGTTTGCCTCTCCTAAATCATTTACAATCAGACCAATTCTCATATATTCATCGTAAAAATCTGATTGTGTCTTTTCTCCTACATGTGCTTTTGTTTTCAAACGACTGTCATACTCTGTTTTATTGACTGAAAGCCAATTCCCGGTCAAGTCATTAATAATATATGCGCTATAATAATGTAGCCCTTTTGAGCGAGGAATCAATGAAACAGATTTGTTGTCCAAGAGTTCGACTTCTGAAGAGTCAATTCCAGATTGAATTAATTTACTCTTAATCAGTTGCGGCGACAAATTACGTTGAGACAAATCGTTTAATTTCATGAAATTTAGCGAAAACAAAACCAGCAGAGAAGCTAATAAATTCATTTCCCTTCCTTCCCCTCCTGTAGAACGAATTATTTGTATTCATATATTAGTTATTACTAACTAACCTGTCAATCTTTTTTGTTCCTTGAGTGTTCATGGTATTTGATTTTGCAACAAAACAAGTTTGGCCCTTCACCTCTTTTATTTTTCTAGATTCAAAGCATAGAGAAAGTTTTGTCAAGCCACGCTCGTAGAGGTAAAAAATGATTGGACCAAGTTGTTACGTTTCGCTGATTTGACAATTATAATTCTTTTGAACAATACGAGATCGTTAGTTGTTGCTGGTTTTACCCGAGACAAATTCTCTAGGATCGGTCTTAAGAATTGAGTCATCAATTCGTGCTGACCATCTTGTACATTCTAGACAGGCAAGCTTACAAATGCCGTTAACGTTAAAAAGTCTATGCACACTTTCCTGAACAAAATGGAGAGAATAAAAATAAATTTAGAAGAAAATCCTGTCGGTTCCATCGCTTACTGTTTCTCATCAGGCTTTTTTTGTAAATTCTCGGCGCAACGAAAACACAAAAATCATCCGGCAAAAGATTGGTCCGAGATTACATCGTCTGTGACAAGAAGAGGTTTATACCCCTTGTTTTTCTTAAACTCTTCTCTTCGGTCTTGGAGAGCGGTATTTCTCTGTTCATCTATTTTTTTCTGAAGCAGCTGTCTTCTGGAATAGAGGTTCTTCAGGCTTGGTTATATGGGCTAGGCGGGCTTTTTTATATCATGTTGACCGCTCTGTCGATCGGTTGTAATCTGTATCTGACGAACAAACTTGCCAACCGGGCAATCAAACGTTATAAGGACATTGTTGTAGAAAGAATCCTTCAATCTACAGACGATGACTATAGAACCGGGATTTCCTCTTCCGCCTTGACATTGATTCAAAAGGATCTAGCCAATATCCAAAACTCTTGTTTCCTTCCTTTTCTAAGATCGATCTCTTGGGGTTTCACCTTTCTTTTCTCACTCGTACTTTCTTTTTTTCTCAATTCGATTCTGGCTTCCATCATTTTAGCCTTATCCATCCTCGTCGTCATTGTGCCTCTTCTGTTTGGAAACAAATTATCTGCAGAGCAGGACGACCTCTCCGAAAAAAACCTCCATTATTCTGATTTTCTTGGCAATGCCTTCGGAGGGAAGAGAATCATTCAGAATGGAAAGGCAGAGAGCTGCTTTGCCTTGCGAAATGAAGAAGAAACCCAAAAAGTTCAGATGTCCCAGAACCGGCTTTGGTTTACCTATGGCATAGAGAACGGTCTTATGTTCATGGTCATCCTGACGTTAGAGGCTGGTGTTCTTTTCTTTGCTGGGATTCTTTATCTCTATGGGCTTTGTTCCCTTGCCATTGCGGTTTCTCTATTTTCCCTGAGCGGGAATCTTTATAATCCCTTAGCTCAGTTTGTCTCCTCTCTTTTGGAGATGAAGAGCATACGTGCGGTGGCAGAAAAAATCGAAAAGATTCCCGGCCCTAAACCTGTCCTTATTCAGAAATCCAGTTCTACTCTCTCCCCGGAACTTCAACTTTCCCATTTGACTCTTGGTTACGGAGAGAAAGTACTATTAGAGGATGTCTCACTGACTATTCCTTTCGGAAAGAAGGTGCTGATTATGGGAGAGAGCGGAAGCGGAAAGACAACATTCTTCGAGTGTCTTTTAGGCTATAAGCTTCCTATCTCTGGTTCCTATTCTTGGGGAGGAGAAGAAAAGATGAAAGATGGGCTTCTTTCCTACTGCCCTCAGGAACCATATCTTTTTCTCGGCAATTTGGAAGAGAACATCACTCTGTTCTCTTCCTCACCTGACCGAGTGAAGCTGAAACAGGTAATTGAGCAGTGTGCCCTAACCCCCTTTGTGGATAAACGTGGTCTTCACACACCGCTTAATGAGCTAGATGCAAAAATATCCCTTGGAGAAAAGCAAAGGATATCTTTAGCCCGTGCCCTTTATCTCGACCGTACCATCTTACTTTTGGATGAGGTGACTTCTTCGCTGGATCCTGAGAATTCAGCCATCCTTCTTTCCTCGCTACGTAATATCCAAGGAAAAACCATCATCCTGATTTCTCATCAAACTCAAGCCAAGGAGGCATCCTTCTTTGATCTTCGTTATCAACTCATCGACAAGAAGCTGATGCCACGATAAAAGTCTCTATAAATGAGAGGCTTTTCGGTTGAGCAAAATATTATTGCGATTATCTAGTCGTCTTATTTGAAATGGCATTCTTGAGAATAACTGATTGCAAAAAAGGTCAGAAAGATCCGTTCCCTGAAAGTCTCCCGAATACAACCTGTCGTTTTGCCCAACCACCCACGCATAGAAAAACCCCCTGCTGATGTAGGCTGGGGGTTTATTGATTGACAGAATCAGTCGTTATCGACGTAAGGAAGAAGAGCCATGAATCTGGCGCGCTTGATGGCGACAGAAAGCATTCTCTGGTACTTGGAGCAAGTGCCGGTGATTCTCTTCGGAGTGATCTTTCCCGAGGGAGAGATGTACTTCTTAAGAAGCTCAGCATCCTTGTAATCAATGTACTTGATATGGTTCTTAGTGAAATAGCAGACTTTTCTGCGCGGTCTTGGTCTACGGAACATGTCAGTAATCCTTTCCGCTTAACGTTCGTTAAGCTCAGAACGGCAAATCGTCATCGGAGGAATCGATTCCCTCATGGGCGACAGAGCCGTTATCATCCGCTGGAGCGGGTGTGTTATCTCCGCCGGAGAATCCGCCATCGGTGCCATCGCCGCTATTTCCTTTCGCAGAAAGGAACTGAACAGATTCGGCGACGACTTCAACCACGGAACGCTTCGCTCCGGTCTTGTCTTCGTAAGATCTCTGGTTGAGGCGTCCATCGACACCGACCATCGATCCCTTCTGACAATACTTAGCGACGTTCTCCGCCGTCTTATTCCAGCAGGTGCAGGGGATGAAGCTTGCGCTTCTGTCCTGTCCGTTGCCTCTGCCCGGATTATCGACAGCGACAGTGAAGGAAGTCACGGAAGCACCAGAAGTCGTTCTTCTGAGCTCCGGATCTCTGACGATTCTTCCGACTAATACAACACGGTTCATTCCAGCCATACTCTGCATTCTCCTTTTCAGTTAGTTGCGGACAACAGTGATCAGGAATCTCATGACTTTGGCATCAAGGTTGACAGCCTTGTTGAAAACAAGGACAGCGTTCGGTTCGGCAGTGAAGGTGGTCACCACATAGTAACCCTTCGTCTGCTTCTTGATAGCATAAGCCAGGTCTCTCATACCCCACTCATTGACACCGGTGATTTTGGCACCATTGTCAGTGAGAATCTTGTGAAGAGATTCGATCTCCTTCTTGAGATCCTCTTCCGCAAGAGTAGGCATAAGAATGTACATGAGTTCGTAATTTTTCATGTGAATATACCTCCCTATGGTCTCTCGGCCGATTCTACATCAGGAACCGGCAAGAAAGTATTGGTCTTCCAGAAAAAAGACCTAGGTCATTATACTCATTTCCTGAACTCAAGTAAAGCAATTCTTCTCCTGTCTCCTCTCATTTAACCATTGTCTGCTGTGATCGTTTTTTGTCACGTTTTTTCACATCTCGATGCTGATCAGATTCATGAAATCGAGAGAAAACTCCTTGAAAAGGGCTTTTTGCTGATATCCGTCGCAGCGGATATAGGTCAAAAGCTTCGTGCTGATCACGCCGGATTCATAGTAGGTGACCTTCGCTTTGTCTCCCTTTTTCATCGTGATCAGCTGATGGTTCAGATCATCGATCTGATCTAAGGAGAGCTCCGGTCTTTGGACTTCCTTGCGCTTGGCTTTCAAAGTGTCCAGCATCTCATACTGGCCGTTGAGCGATTTAAACGACAGCCACTTTTTCATTCCGCGCATACATGACCTCCTTAGGCGTGATGCCCGCCGATCTGATTGGCTCTCTGAAGGAAGGTGGAAGACAAGGAGAGAGCGGAGCAGGGCATCGCCTTGACTGTACCGAACTTCTTCCGGATCTGAATCAGCGTCGTCTCTAACGTCCGTATCTTCCAATCGGCGTCATAATCTTCAAACAAAGATCCTTGGTAGCAGTCTCGTGGCGAAACATCTAGCGCCGAGAGATAGATGCCTCGGTACCTCTCTCCAAGCTGATGACGGAGTTCCTGATACTTCTCTAAGAAGGCTCTGGCGATTTTTTCCGCGGAATCCGTCGGGGTGAAGAACGAGGCTTTCATCCCATAGCCTTCCTCGTGATCCTTGAACTGCAGATAACAATAGAAGGTTTTGGACAGCGACTTTTCCTCATAGAGTCTGTCCGATAACTCGATCGCCATATCGCTGATCAGGATCGGCATCTCAGAAGCATAGTAGTCTCGTAAGAGCACCTGACCGGAGCTGACAGAATGGCTGGTGGAGACATATCTATCCTGAAGCAAGGCATCATCATAGCCGAGAGAGTGGTAATAGATTTCCTCCCCGATGACACCCAGCTTTTTCTTCAGATAAGCCGGATCAGAAACGGCGATATCCCCCACTTGGCTGAAGCCGAGCGCATTCAGCTTCTTCTCCATCCTCGCTCCGATGCCCCACATCTTAGAGAGAGGCTTCAGGCTCCAGAGGTGCTCTGGGATCGATTCATAGGTCCAGCTTGCCAGAAAATCGCTCCGGTGCTTAGCTTCTATATCCATAGCCGCTTTCGCCATGAACATATTCAGCCCGATGCCAGCCGTGACCGTAAGCCCTGTCCGGTCCCGGATTTCGTTGATGATCTTCCGGGCGTAGGTCTCCGGCGTATCCTGATGGCGCTTCAGATATTGGGTGACATCCAAGAACGACTCATCGATCGAATAGACGAACAGATCATCCTCGCTGACATACTCGAGGTAGATGCCGTTGATCTCGGCGGAGATTTCAAGATACCTACGCATATTCGGTCTGGCAATGATGAGTCCTGAGATATCCTTAGGCACCTCATAGAGCCGACATCTGGATTTCACACCATACTTGGCTTTGACAAAGGGCGAGGCAGCTAGGACGATGGTCCCATCGCCTCTGGCTTCATCAGCGACGACCAGCGGCGTCGTAAAAGGATCCATGTCCCGATCGAGGCATTCCACCGAGGCATAAAAGGATTTGAGATCGATCGCAAGAATATTTCTGTCCACTCGTTTCATGGCTTCATTATAGGAAATGAGAGAACCTTTTTGCGGAGCAAGTAAGCAACTTAAAAACCAGAGGCGTTATGACCTAGCACGAATCTTCCTATAGCCTAAGCAAAAGAGAATGACACTCTTAGCAAAAGAGGAGAAGCGAAAAAAATCAGACTGAAAAATCAGGTCCATACACCCAAAGCCTAATGCCAAAATAACAACTTCCAAAGGTCTTGAAGTTGTCTCCTCTTCGTTTTTTATGCGCATTAAGAATTGTGTTTTTAAGGCCTGTTTTTCTTGTTTTGTTTCAAAAATAATATGTTTTTTCATCGATTCAGAATAAAAGCGATTTCATCGGATTGAGCTATCTCTGCATTTTCATTATCATAGTGCCATGACAAAAACAGAGATCAGAGAGCAGATCAGGGAGAAGCGACTTGCCTTGACACCAGCTTACATCCGGGAAAAGTCTCTCCGGATGACTGAGGACATCATCCGAAGCGATGCCTATCGGAACAGCAGGATCCTTTATATCTATTTTCCGGTCAACAATGAGATCGATACGAACTATCTCATCGCTCACGCCCTCAAAGAGGAGAAAACCGTCGCTGTTCCGGTCTGCATCAGCAGCGATGATATGGTGTTTGAACGGATCGATAAGAGCAGAACCTTCCACGACAACCGCTATCGGATCATGGAACCGAGCTATGATCCTTTCCTTGTCATCGATGGCGAAGGGCTGATGATCGTACCGATGGTCGCCTACAAGGAAAAACATCGGGTTGGGTATGGAAGGCACTTCTACAACAACTACCTTCACGACCGGAACTATGTTCATACCATCGCCGTCGGATACGACTTCCAGGAGATCAAAGAAAGCTTCGATATCACCGATCAGGATGTTCCGATGAGCGAGATCAGATGCTACTGACAGAAGCCTGAAAAGGCTTCTTTTTCAATCAGAGAAAAGAAGCGACATCTTTTCTAATAAAACCGCAACGCCATCTTCTCTGTTAGAGGGAAGCAGAATGTCGGAGATGGCTTTGATTCGCTCTGTGGCATTCTTAGGGCAGGCTTTATAGCCGGCGAGAGCAAACATCGGCTCGTCTGCCATCGTATCGCCGCAGACAAAGATATGCTCTAGATGAAAGCCAAAATGTTCTGCCACAGTTTTTACGCCTGTCCCTTTATCGGCAAGCGGCGTGCAGACCTCCAGATAGTTGGGATAAATCCGGATCAGATGAACCTTTTCCTGAAAGAAGGAAAGCTAATCTTTCAGCTGTGAGATCAAAGCTTCATCTCCGATCAGAAGCAGCTTGCTCACCGGCAAGCCCTTTACTTCCTCTCGTTTGGAAAAGAAATGATCAGGAACAGCATCACAGATTTCCATCTCTTTTTTTAAAATAGGGATTGGAAATATGATTAACCAACCAACTTTTCTGATTATACAGACTGATAGATAGTTCTGAATCGTAAGGCTCAAGAAGGGCGAGAACTTCCGAAACCACAAGCTCCGGAAGATCGGTTTCAGAGAGAATCTCATCCTTAGCGGCGATGAGAGCTCCATTGATGGTGATCAGCGGCGTCTGCAAGCCGAACGCATCATAAACAGGAACCAAAGCAGGATAGTTTCTTCCTCTGCATAAGAAGAAAGGTATCCGGTTTTTGATGTTCTTCACGGCTGTTATCGTCCGAAGGGTGAGACGGCTTTCCGAATTGAGAAGCGTACCATCACAATCACAGAAGATCGCTTCCGTCTTCCTCAGCTCTGAAAAATCCATGCTGGAATTCAAAAGTATCAGCGTCTTTGCTTCCGTTATCTGATCACTGCGCCGCAGGATATTGGATTCCTCTCTCTTTGAGAAGTTCCAGATACCGGCGGTAGATGAAATCCGCCGCCTGCTCCAAATTCAATCTTCCGGTGTCGACATAATCGTCGATCATCGGTTTCATCTTCTCGCTCAGCGTGAAAGAGGATTTGTCGTTCTCGATCCGCTTCAGAACCTTCTCCTCCGGATCGCCGCGCTGAATCATTCTTTCCCGGCAGGTTTCTTCATCCAGTTTCATAAAGAAGAGGACGATCTTCGGATCACCGAAAGACTTGTAGGTCATCGCACCGCCGAGCTCCACAGCCATGCATTTATCGATGCCGACTTCCTTCTTGCTCGTGCCGTAGTAATTGCCGTTATAAAAGACATGTTCGACGAACTCATCGCGATCGATCATCGCTTTGAACTCCTCCACCGAAACGAAGTGATAGTCGCGGTCATTGACCTCTCCCTCGCGCATCGGCCTCGTGGTGTGAGTGATGACTTTCCTGATGCCGTAACGGGATTGAAGATAAAGGCAGGTTGCCGTTTTTCCTGATGCTGACGGTCCGGTGAGAATGATCATAGTGCCTCCGAAAGTTTTGTTAGTATTTTAGAGAGATGAATCTGCGATTTCAACCTAAATCAGATGATCGACGACTTTCATAATCTCCGTCGGATCCGAAAGAAACGCCTTCGGCTTGATGGCAAACGAAGAGAGCTGCTCATAGGTCTGATATCCCCAGAGGACAGCATACCGTTCTTGGATTCCCAAATTCCGAGCCGTCTCCAGATCCGTTACCGAGTCACCGAAGTAGGCAACCTTATCGTAGTCGAGATGATAAGGCTTCGCTGCATCGAAGAACGCCTGCGGGTCCGGCTTAGTGACACCGCCCAGCGGTATCCCGACCATCTTTTCAAAGAAGCCAGAGCCGAAGCAGCGCACTTCGACTTCCTCAGCGATATTCTGTGGCTTGTTCGTATAGATGAAAAGAAGGATGCCTCTTCTCTTTGCCTCGGCTAACGCCTCTGTCAATCCCGAGAAAGGTTTGGTCTCCACACAGAAGTTCTCATGATAATAGGCATAATAGCAGTCAAAGACCGGCTGAAACAGATCCTGATGATCCGGGCCGATTGCCCGCTTGATCAGCATGGCAGATCCGTTGCCGACGAAATGTTTGTACGTCTCGATGTCGTGTGTCGGAAGACTGAACCTCCTCAGCGCATGATCGACTGCGATCGCCATATCCTGAATGGTGTCGACGATGGTTCCGTCCATATCAAAGATGAACGCCTGATAAAAAGTTTTTTCGTGCCTCATTGCGAAACCATTATAGCAAGGAAACAATCATTCTCAAACGGGTTTCCTAGAATCGTGCAGAGAAAGTTGGCACACGAGAGAAAAAAGGAAAAGAAACGCAAGTGTACTTTCATGTGATTTATCCTTTGATATTTTCTGAAAAGCGCCTTCAGAAAAGGACCATTTTATGCATTGATACATTTGTCTCATCCGATTGCCGTTTCAAGTTTGAATTCATCACCGTTTTTTCGCTGTTTTCTGATGCAAATAACCGGTCGAAAATGATGGGGGATTCTTTAGACATCTTAGTTTTTATTAAAAGGTTTTTACAACCTGTATTTGGCTTTTAACAAACATTTTTGTATGTAAATTTAAACGGATATAAGATGGCGATTACGTAACAGGTTTTCCACGCTGTTTTTCCAGCATCATTTTTTTGCAGAAAATGATTGTTTTTCAGGACGTTTTTTTATATCATTTTTGCTTGAAAAATCACGGAGGGGAATCCTATGAAAAAGACAAGGTCCACCAGTGTTGAAGAAAATTCCGATTCTTACATCATCGAGCTGAGGAATCTCACGAAAATCTATGATGGTGCAACCATCGTTGATAAAATGAATCTCAATATCCGAAAAGGAGAGTTCGTCACGATATTAGGACCATCCGGGTGCGGAAAGTCAACCACGCTGAGGATGATCGCCGGTTTCGCAACGCCAGACAGCGGAGACATCCTGCTCAACGGGAAGGATATCACCTCCATGCCTCCTTATAAGAGACCGATCAACACCGTCTTCCAACACTATGCTCTTTTCCCGAACCTCGATGTCTATGACAACGTCGCTTTCGGTCTGCGTAACAAAAAAATTGCCTTCCCGGTCATGGACAGAAACGGAAACCCGTTGCTCCGTCTCGATAAAGCACAAATCCGCTATCTGAAAAAGCAGAGAAAAAGAATCGCCGGTGACAAGATCATGCAAGAGAAAGAGAAAACCGAAAGACTCTCTCTTCTCGACGCCAAGATCGAAGAGGCCTACTCTGAGCCGAAACAGGTTTACAAGTACAAGCATCTGAGCGAGAACGAGATCGATGATCGCGTCATCCATGCTCTCGCTGTCGTCGACCTCGATGATTTGGAGGATCGAGACATCTCGACTCTCTCCGGCGGTCAGCAGCAGCGTGTCGCCATCGCCAGAGCCATCGTCTGCCAGCCGGAGATCCTGCTTTTGGATGAGCCTCTTGGCGCCCTGGATCTCAAGATGAGAAAAGATATGCAGATCGAACTCAAGGAAATGCACAAGAAGTTAGGCATCACCTTCATCTATGTCACCCACGATCAGGAAGAGGCTCTGACCATGTCGGACACCATCATCGTCATGAACAACGGAGTCATCCAGCAGATCGGTTCTCCGGAGAGCATCTACAACGAGCCGAACAACGCCTTTGTCGCCGACTTCATCGGTTCTTCCAACATCTATAACGGCACTGTGGTCGGAGAAAAGAAAGTCCGCATCCTCAATTCTACCTTCGAGTGCGTCGATGATTTTGAGCTCAACGAAAGAGTCGAAGTCGTCGTCAGACCGGAGGATGTCAAGCTCTCTGCCACACAGAAAGAAGGCTACATCCAAGGCAAGATCGCTTCGAAAGTCTTCAAAGGCATCCATTATCAGTACGTCATCATGGTCGGTCACGATGAGGTTCTGGCTCAATCCACCAAGGACTTTGATGCCAACAGCCCGATCTACCTCAACATCCTGCCCGATGGCATCCACCTCATGCACAAGCAGGACAACACCAACATCTATACGGATTCTTATATCGGAAAGGATCATCGCGTCTACATCGATGATTGCCCATTCGATTGTCTCCTCTCCAAGATGCTGCCTAACTCCACAGTCGACGAAGACGGCATCGTCACCTACGACAAGAAGAGATACGACTTCTCCGATGCCGATGTCGTCGCCACTGTCCTTCCTCAGGACATCGAGATCAGCGATGACACTTCGGATGCTCAGATCACCGGCATGGTCATCAACTCCGTCTGGAAGGGCGACCACTATCTCATCTTGGTCAGAACGGAAGATGATGAGGACTTCCTCATCGATACACCTTACACCTACAACCCGGATGACATCGTCGGACTGAAGATTCCGAAAGACAAGATTGCGCTGCGCCTGAAAGGAGACTTAGACGACTATGAACTATAAAGTGGCAAGGAAATCCTTGGCTCTTCCGTTTGTCATGTTCTTAGTCCTCTTCGTCATCATCCCCATCCTCTTCATCATCTTCTACGCTTTCACGGATGCCGAGGGCAACTTCACCTGGAAGGCCATCGTCGATTTCTTCACCTCCACCACAAAGCTAAACGTCCTTCTCGTCTCTCTACTCATCGGTGTTTTCAACACGATCCTTTGTCTGCTCTTAAGCTTCCCGTTAGCTTATCTTCTCTCCAACCCAAAATTCAACCGGAATTATGTCTTAGTCATGCTCTTCATCATGCCGCAGTGGATCAACTTCGTATTGCGGACGGGTGCATTGAGAGATCTGCTCTCCTTGGTGCTCGGATGGTTCAACACCACCACCGGCGAGCATCCGCTCTTCTGCACGATGATCGGCATGCTGGTCAACTATATTCCCTTCACCGTGCTGCCGCTTTACTCCACCATGCTCAAGCTCGACCGCTACCAGATTGAGGCAGCGGAGGACTTAGGATGCAATCCGGTTCAGACGTTCACCCGCTCCATCATTCCTCAGGCGATGCCTGGCATCATCTCCGCTTCGCTGATGGTCTTCATGCCGACGATTTCCTCCTACGTCATCTCCGATACCCTGAGCGAAGGAAAGATCATGCTCTTTGGCAACTCCATCTATCTCTCCTTCTCCAACTCCGACTGGAACGGCGGTTCGTTCATGTCCCTGATCATGCTGATCATCATCTTCGTAACGATGTTTGCTACCCGTCGGTTCCAAAGTGATAGGGACAGCGAGAAAGGAGGCGCATCATGGTAAAGAAAATCTTCGCCTACTGCTACATCTATCTCATCCTGATTTTGCTTTATCTTCCGATCTTCTACCTCATCGCCTTCTCCTTCACGGAAGCTACCGTTCAGGGTCAATGGTCCGGATTCAGCTTCGGCCTCTATGGTCAGCTCTTCCGGGATGAAGAGGTGCTCACCGCCTTAGGCAACACCCTCATCATCGCTCTCATCGCCTCGGTTCTCTCCACATTGATCGGCGCCTTAGGCGCGATCGGTCTCTTCTACGCCAAAAAAGGCGTGCGCAACTTCTTTGAGAACATCAACCAGATCCCGGTCGTCAATGCGGAGATCGTCATCGCGATGTCCTTGACGGTCATGTTCGTCTTCTTCGGTCAGAAGTTCTTCGGCGGTCAGTCCATCTTCAGCTTCTGGACGCTCTTGATTGGTCACTGCTGCTTAGCCGTCCCGTTTGTCTATCTCAATGTCAAGCCGAAACTGCAGCAGATGGATCCCGCTCTCTATGAAGCGGCGATGGATCTTGGTTCAACGCCAGGAAAAGCCCTCCATCAAGTCATCATCCCGCAGATCGTGCCCGGTCTCTTCTCCGGATTTCTGCTCTCCTTCACCCTCTCCTTGGACGACTTCATCGTCACCGCCTTCACGAGAGGCAGTGGTCTTTTAAGCGGACACTCCCAGATTGAGACGCTCTCCACCCTCGTCCAGTCCAAGATCAAAAAAGGTGCCGTCCCTGCCGATATGAGAGCTTTGACAACCATCATCTTCTTAATCGTCCTAGCGATTGTCATCGGCTATTCCATCAAGATGAACGTCGCTGACAAGAACAGTAGATCAAAGCTCGGGAAGCATGAAAGAAGGAGGTCTCTATGAAACTCCGATTCGTTAAAAGGGCCGGTGTCATCACCACCTTGTTCCTTTTGGTCGGCTGCTCAAGAGGCAGCGCCTCGGAAGCCGAAGTGCTGAATGTCTACAACTCTGCCGATTATATCGCCGAGGACGATAAAGAGAGCAGAAGGAAGGGCATCATCTCCCTGTTCGAAGACTATATGAAAGAGAAGGGACGGAATGTCCGCGTCAACTACTCCACGTTCGATACCAATGAGACCATGCTCGGCGAGATGAAGACCGGAAAAGCTCAGTACGACTTAGTCTGCCCTTCTGATTATGTCATTCAGAAGATGATGGCAGAGGATATGATCGAGCCATACGATAAAGACGGCACACCGGATTACGATGCGAATGTCTCTCCCTTTGTCGACGAGAAGATGACCGAAATCACCGTCGAATACAACGGGAAAACCCGTTCCGTGCGTGATTTTGCAAGAGGATACATGTGGGGAACGCTCGGCATCCTTTACAACAACCGCTTCTCCTCTCTCTCCAAAGACATCGATCCGAAGACGATGGATCAGGATATGAGGGACTGGAACTCTCTCTATACCGCAAAGTACAAGAACCTCTTAGCCATCAAAGATTCCGTCCGCGACACTTATGCAGTCGGCATCTTCCATCATTTCGATGAAGAGCTTCAGGCGTTAAAAGCAACGTATGACGCCTCGGCAAAGACACCGGAAGATCAGAAAGCCTACAACGATGCGATCACGAAGATCTTCAACCGCTGCGATGACAACACGATCAACAGCATCGGAAAGGATCTGACGCAGCTCAAGAACAACGCCTTCGGATTCGAGGTGGACAGCGGAAAATCCGATATGGCGAGAGGAGCGAACTTTGCGATCAACATCGCCTGGTCCGGCGACGCCTCCTGGGCCATGGATATGGCGGATGAGAACAACGAGAAGAATGCCGAGACAGCAAACTTTGTTCCGACCAAGCTGAAGTACGTTCTTCCCGACACCGGTTCCAATATATGGTTCGATGGCTGGGCGATGCCAAAAGGTGCCAACAAAGAACTGGCGCAAGAGTTTGTCAATTTCATTTCCAAACCAGAGAATGCCGCGCTCAATATGGATGCGATCGGCTATACACCGGTCATCGCCGGCGATGCGATCCTTTCCTTGGTGCAGTCCTATTATGACATCCGCTACGATGAAGCGGCGGAAGCGATGAATCCGGCTCTCCTTGGCGGAAAGTCTTTGGTCAAAGATGAGGATATCGATGACCTTGATGAAGAGTCGTTAGAGAACTCCTACTATCAGAAGGATGTCTCCTACTTCTTCAAAGGCACGCTCTCGGAGCACACCGATGAAGACTGCATCTTCGACATCTCCGCCGCTTCCAAAGGGACGCAGTTCGATACACAGTATCCGGATGCAAGTGTTCTGCCTCGGCTTGCGGTCATGGCCGACTTCGGAAGTCAGACCGCCAATATGCTGATGATGTGGGAGAACGTGAAAAACACAGCGCTTCCTCTCTGGTCCTACTATGTGATCCTTGGCGCTGTGATCGCTCTGATCGGATTTGGCATCTATCATGTCATCTCTCGCCGCGCTAAGATCCGTCGACGAAAAGAGAGGCATAAAGCCATCCTTGCCAAATGAGATTCATCCCGGCTAGGTCGTCAAGACAAGCCGGGATTTTTCATTTTCAAAAAAGCGTCATTTTAAGATCTTTTTCAGAATATGATCGGCTACTAGCGCTGTGACATTGATGCCGCTGACTTTTTCAATTTCGGTGAAAAAGGCGTTCCCGTTCGCTTCGATGAAGCAAGGTTTATCGTCATCATCGGTTCCGATATCGATGCCCGCATAATCCAGCTTCAGGATCTGACAGGAGCGGACGGCCATATCGAGATAGTCGGCAGAAAGTGTATTTGTGACATCTCTTCCGACACCGCCTAAGGCGATGTTGGAACGGAAGTCTTGGAGGTTGATGCGCTCCATCGCTGCAACGGCTTTCGAGCCGACGACGATGATGCGGTAATCGTGCCCTTGGTGCTTCGCTAGAATTTTTTCATAAAGATGCTCGATGCCCCGATGCGCTTTTTCCGTCTCTTCGAGCTCCCTCCGATTTCGAACCAAAGCGACTTCAGCACCGAGTGAGCCGTGAGCAGCTTTATAAACCAAGGGATAGAAGAGAGCACTTTCGACCTGATCCAAAAACCGTTTCACGTCCTTCTCATCCGGAGAGTCGATGTAGCAAAGCGGAGCCGGGATAGTCAACGGCGAAACTATGCCGCTCTTCTGAAGGGCGATGATGCTCTGAATCTTATCGTCGCTCAGCACCAAAGATTCATAGGAATTGAAAACCGGAAGCTTACCATCCAGTATCTTGGCAAGATATCGGTCTTTATCCAGATTGATAGCAAAATCAAAAGAGCCAAGAGCAGGAATGTCGATTCTATTCCCGCTGAGCAAAGGAAGAAGCGTGATGGCATCTATCATCTGAGTTTCCACACCGCGGGTGTGAAACTCCTCTTCAAACCGCTGGATTTTATAGGCGTTATTCCGATTCAGGAAATAGCCGTTTGTAATAAGAAGTGCCTTCATAGCGTGTCCTATTTTACCATATCCGGAAATTGCGAAACGAGAATTACTTGCATTATCTGCCCTGTTTTGGTATAGTATTAAAACAGTTTACATCGCGGGGTGGAGCAGTGGTAGCTCGCCAGGCTCATAACCTGGAGGCCGGTGGTCCAAATCCATCCCCCGCTACCAATGAATAACGGATGGCGAGAGCCATCTTTTTTTGTACAGATTTTATATTGAAATTCCGATTTGCAACAAGCGAAATGTTTTGATGTGATTCTTGACAGTTCTTTTCCTGAATCGTAATATATCGTCGTTAGTTAAAGCTAACTTGATAGGACAAAAGAAATGGGTAAACAGAAAAGCATCACATCGTATCTGATTGAATTCGCAGGCAATCGGCGGAAGTATTATGTCCTCAGCATCGTGCTGGCCATGCTCTCCTCCACCTGTGGAATCCTGCCGTTTTTCATGATGAGCCATATGGTCATCAAACTGATCGACCACTCCGGAGATTGGCCTTTTTACTTGCTCTGGTGTGGATTGATGGCTCTATCTTGGTTAGGCAAATGTCTCTTTGCCACCTTGTCTACCGCCATCTCGCACAAAGCCACCTTCGCAGTCCTCGGAAACACGAGGAAGAGAGTGGCTGAGAAGCTAGCAAGAGTCTCATTAGGAGATGTCAAAAACATTTCATCCGGAACCTTGAAGAACATCATGGTGGAAAGAATCAACGGGATGGAGACAACGCTCGCTCACATCATCCCGGAAGTTTTAGGAAACCTCATCGCTCCGCTCATCTGCTTCATCTACCTTCTGGTGATCGACTGGAGGATTGCTCTGATCAGCCTTCTTTCTCTCGTCGTCGGCATGCTCTGTTTCCTCGGGATGATGAGAGGATATGACGTCAATTTCAAACGGACGATCGATACGACTAAGACGCTCAACGATACTGCGGTGGAATACATCAATGGCATCGAGGTGATCAAGGCTTTTTCCACCACACAGAAGTCGTATGACAAGTTTGTCAAGGCTGCAGATGATAACGCTCATTCCTTCATCGATTGGATGAGAGGCTGTATCGCCTTTTTCCCTGTCGCCCATACAGTGGCTCCTTGCACAACGCTCTTTGTCTTGCCGTTCTCAGCGATGTTCTATATGAATGGTTCTTTGAGCCTGAGCAACCTCATCATCTCCCTCATTCTGACCATCGCACTCATCGCCCCTCTGATGACCGTGTTCTCTTACTTCGATGACATCTTCAAAAGCAAGCAGATCATCCATGAAGTCACCTCTGTTCTGGAGATGAAGGATCTTCCCCGACCGAATGAAACCACTCTTCTTCCGAAAAACTATGATATTGAGCTCAAGGATGTCTCTTTCTCCTATCAGGACAAAGAGGTTCTGCATCATCTGAGCATGTCATTCAAAGCGAATGAAGTCACGGCCTTAGTCGGACCTAGCGGAAGCGGAAAGTCGACTATCGCAAAGCTGATCGCCTCCTTCTTCGATGTGACCTCTGGTTCGATTGAGATCGGGGGTGTCGATCTTCGCAACATTGACTTAGAGACATATAACAAGATGGTCGCTTACGTCTCGCAGGACACCTATCTGTTTAATATGACCGTGATGGAGAACATCCGTCTCGGCAATCCTGATGCAACCAATCAGGACGTCATCGATATTGGCAAGAAAAGCGGATGTCACGAATTCATCATGTCCTTAGAACACGGCTATGAAACCGTCGTCGGTTCGCAGGGCGGACATCTATCCGGCGGAGAGAGACAAAGGATTTCTATCGCAAGAGCGATGCTGAAGAATGGCCCGATCATCATCCTGGACGAAGCGACAGCCTATACCGATCCCGAGAATGAAAGCATCATCCAAAGTGCGATCTCTCAGTTGGTGAAAGGAAAGACGCTGATCGTCATCGCCCATCGTCTCTCCACCATCAAAAACGCTGACCGAATCTATGTGATCTCGGAAGGCTCTGTCGCCGAGAAAGGGAAACACAGTAGCCTTCTTCAGAAAAAAGGACTCTATCGCACCATGTGGGATGCTCACATCTCAGTAAAGGAGGACAAGAGCCATGTGGAGTGAACTACATAAATTCTTTCAGTTCTGCAGTCCGAAAAACCGGAAAAAGTTTTATATCTCGTTGATCTACGGCGTGCTGATTGGCATCTGTGAAGCCACTAAGATCCCGGCAATCATGCTGGTTCTGAAAGCCATCTTTGAAAACCGGCTGAAGACATCCGTCATTCTGATCGCAACCGGAATCATCGTCGCCTCCCTGATCATCGGCTCTTTTGCCCGCGGCCGACTGACGATGCTCCAATGCGAAGCAGGGTATCAGGAAACCGCCGACAAGCGCATCGACATCGCGAAGCATCTGCGCTATCTTCCCATGGGTTATTTCAATAAGAACAGCCTCGGTGTCATCACCTCCGTCACGACAAACACCATGGAGCTGCTCTCCGATGTCGCCGTCAGAGTCGTCATGATTACCACGCAGGGCATCATCACCGCCTTGATCATCACCTTGCTCATCACCATCTTCGACTATCGTATCGGTCTATTAGCTCTCGCAGGTGTGCTCCTCTTCTTCCTAGCCAACACCTGGATGCGTCATAAGACGCAAAAGATTTCCGCAATCAAGGTCGATAGCGATGAAAAACTAGTAGAAGAAGTTGTTGAATACGTACAAGGCATCGCTGAAGTAAAAAGTTTCAATCTTTTCAAAGACAGAGCGAAACGTCTCAATAAAGCGATTGAGAACGATGCAAGAAACAGCACCAAAATGGAATTCCTGGTCTCGCCTTTCTTCTTGATTCAAGGTTTCATCAGCAAGCTGACTGGCGTTGCGATCATCCTATTATCGATCTACCTCTACCTAGCCAATCAGCTGACTCTTGTCAATACCATCGGCATGATTCTCTGTTCCTTCATCATCTTCGCTTCCTTAGAGACCGCCGGAAGCTTCTCTGCTTTGTTAAGAACCGTCAGCCTCTGTGTCGACAAAGCAAATGATATCCTGAACACCAAAGAGATGGATATCGATGGTGAGACGATCCATCCGAAGCATCACGATATCGAAGTCAGAAACATCACTTTCGCCTACGAGAACAAGAACATCATCCAGGATGTCTCCCTGAAGATCAAAGAGAAGAGTGTGACCGCCTTTGTCGGACCTAGCGGCGGAGGAAAGACCACGCTTTGCCATCTCTTTTCCAGATTCTGGGATGTCGATCAAGGCGAAGTGCTCTTAGGCGGTAAGAACGTCAAGCAGTACAGCATGGATTCTCTAATGGAGAACTTCAGCTTCGTCTTCCAGAATGTCTACCTGTTCAATGACACCATCGCCAACAACATCCGTTTCGGCAATGAAAAAGCCAGTATGGAAGAAGTTATCGTAGCCAGCAAAAAAGCAAATTGCCACGAGTTCATCTCTAAACTTCCTGACGGATATGAGACCTTGCTTACCGAAGGAGGCTCTTGTCTCAGCGGAGGAGAGAAGCAACGCATCTCCATCGCCAGAGCCATCATGAAGGATGCCCCGATCGTCATTCTCGATGAGGCGACAGCCAATGTCGATCCCGAGAACGAGAAGGAGCTGATGCAGGCGCTTCACGAGCTCACCAAAGGAAAGACACTTATCATGATTGCTCACCGGCTGAACACAGTCAGAAACGCCGATCGGATCTTCGTCATCGACAATGGCAGGATTGTCCAGGAAGGAAATCATGAGACGTTGATGAAAGAAAAAGACGGATTGTACAGTCGCTTCGTCCTCTCTCGTGAGAGAGCGGATCACTGGCGGATTTAAAGCACTGACTTTTCAAGTCGGTTCAAACAGAACGTCTGATCTCTTTGAAGCAGTCAAGCCTCAGTTCGACCGACGCTTTCCCCAGAAGAAGAGGGCGACAGTGCCCGGTCCTGTGTGAGATCCGATCGTGGTCCCCACCGAAAAAATCTGTGCCTTCCCATTCAGCCTCGAAAATCTCGTCCCCACTCTGACATATACCGGCCTAGCATATTCCATGCAATTGGATTCGGAGATGAAGCACTTGCCGGAATAATTCAATCCGTCAAAGGCATACTGCTCCATCTTATCGACAATGGCGATCTCCACCTTCTTGATGGTCCGGACCTTCTCCCGGAGAACGAGCTTCCCATCCTCATCCACATCTAACAGAGGACAGATATGAAGCAGGTTTCCTAAGAAGCCTGAGGTTTTCGAGATTCTTCCGCCTCGGACATAATATTTCAGGTCCGTCGAAAAAAACCAGTGATGTACTTCCAGCTTATGATCTTCCGCATAGACTCTGACCTCATCGATGGAGTGTCCTTCATCCCGAAGATCGGCAAGCCGATCCATCAGAAGACCATAGCCGGAAGAGGCACCTAAAGAGTCGACGATGTAAATCTTGCGGTCCGGATAACGCTCTGTCAGGATCGATCTGGCGGTGCAGGCGGAGTTGTATACGCCGGAGATTCCGCTGGATAAGGTCACGTGCAGAATGTCTTTCCCAGCCTCCAGAAAAGTCGTGAAATACGCGATGAACTCACCAGGTGAGATCTGCGAAGTCTTGGTGATTGCTCCGGCTTCCATATCCCGATAAAACTGATCGTATGGATACGAATTTCCTAAATCATCCAGATACTCTTTCCCGTTCACCGAAAAGTGGAAGCAACAGAAATGAATATCCCGTTTCTCAAATACCTCCGGCGAAAGATCCGCCGTCGAACAGCAGCTGAGAATAAAGTCAGACATATTCACCCTCCTTTGTCATCTCTTTTTCTATTCTAGGACAAAAGAAAGGAAAGGGAAAGCTCAGCGAAGGGTGAAAAGTTCCTTGCGGCGAGCAAATTCCTGGATATTTTCAAAACAACGGCCTAATGGAAAGCCATCCACCAGCGTGTGAGAGACGATGATGTTGAGTAAGATGGTGCACTTCCCATCCGCCTCTCTTCGATAGCGGTCAAAGACGATCCTCGGCACGGAAAGAGAGTCGTGGTTATTGGCAGGCGTCGGCTGATCGATGCTGTCTAAAGAGAGAAACGGAATAGAGGAGGAATAGAAGACATCGGGTTGTTCACAGATTGGGAACCGGTCGAGCTCATCGCTGACGGGAAGGTGGCAGACAGCATCGATCGCCGCTCTCGTGCGGCGTTCGAACTCGCCGAAATCGTCCGTCATCAAGAAACCGGCGTTCTGATAAACCCCTTCATCCGTCATCACGGTGAAGGTAGGATGAACGACATCGTAGATATAGACGTGCCCGTCGACCTCTCTCATCCTCATCTCCTCAATGCTGTTGACTCCTTTGGCGATGAGAAAGAGCATATACGGAAAGAAGGAGACTTTTCTCTGCTTGGCAAGGTCAGCTAAAAGCGTCACATCGATCCTCTGATTGAAACCGTAACTAGGATCAGGAAAGGTAGAAAACCAATGGTACTGATTCCTTTTCTTATAAGTTGTCAAATCAATTTCTTTCATCATAATGCCCATTCTCCTTTCACAAACAAAGGAACCTTTTCGCCGTTTTCCATCTCGCCTGTGATGTCGAGATACGGATCGCCGATCATGAAATCCACATGGCCGAGAGAATCGTTGATCCCAGCTTCGTGAACTTCTTTCAGCGTCATTTTCTCAAACCCAGGATAGAGTTCTTCGAACCCGTGTCCTAAGGCGAGATGACAGGCAGCGTTTTCATCATAGAGCGTGTTGTAGAAAAGAATGCCGGTGTCATTGATGGGAGAATGATACGGAATCAAAGCGCACTCTCCTAAATAGCTAGCGCCCTCATCCAAGGTGAGGATGCTCTGCAAGGCCGCTTCACCTTCCTTCGCATGAACTTCGACAGCTCTGCCTTCTTTGAAGCGAATATGAAAATCGTTGATGATCTGCCCATTATACACCAACGGCTTTGAAGCGAACACGACACCTTCCGCCTCTCCTCTTTTCGGAGACGTGAACACCTCTTCCGACGGGATATTCGGTTGGTAGAGTGTACCGGATAGTGTCTTCTCTCCGCCGCCTTGGAAACGGACGCCAGGAATCAATCCCACTTTCAGGTCCGTTCCTGTCTCTGAACGATAATGAAGAGACTTAAGCCGCAGCGCATTCAGATAAGCGCATCTCGCCTTCAGCTCTTTCTCGTGCGCTTTCCAATTTTCAATGCCGTCTCCATCCTTCATGCGGGCGGTGAGAAGGATCGCATACCAAAGACGCTCGATAGCCTCCTCATCGGAGATGCTAGGAAACACCTTTCTTGCCCAAGCTGCGGAAGGTGCCCCGGCGATGCACCACTGCGCTTTATTATTCTGCGCCTCTCGGTATTTGCCAAGCACCTTGAATTTAGCGGAGCGAACAGCAGCGATCTTGCTAGCATCAGCCCCTTTCATCCCATCAGGATCATCGGCATCGATCCAGATGAGGACCGGAAGCTCTTTTGCCATGAACTGATGACAGGCTTCCTCAAAAGGAGGAACCTTTTTCAAGACATCCATCTGAGCCATCCGATAATCCACTTGGTCAAACAGAGAAGAAGTCCAATGGACGAAGACGCGTTTGGCACCAGCCTCATAGCATTTCTCGGAGACGAGGGAGGCAAAGCTTTCCTGGGAGACATCGGTGCGGATGACGACATATTGTCCCGGCCGAACGTTAGCTCCGACTCGGACAATCAGCTCCGCATATTTTTCCTTTTCTTCTAAGTTCATGATTTCCTCCCAGCCAAGCAGTTCCATTCTACGGCTACGATGAGAAAAGGCAGACCCTGTCTGCCTCAGGCTCATATCGATTTCGGATAGAGGCCCTGCTGAATGAAGGAAGCCATGGCCGCCTTGACATCCGGAAGATCTTCCCGATAAGTCATGCCATACCAGCGGTCTAGATTGTGATAAACACGAAGAGTTGCCCCTCTTCTGATACCTTCGTTGATGCCATCCTGAACAAAGAACTCGTCTTTCATCAGGTTTGCCTGATGTAAGAACTCATCGAACTTGTTCTGGAGGTAGTCAAAGACATCCGGCGTCAGGCCCCAGAGATTCATCGACACCGGCGTATCCATCGCAAACCGCGTCTTCTCTCCTTTGAAGGTGCCGACTCCCTGACGGTCGATATCGAACCCTTCGATGGTGTCGACAAGGAAACCGTTCTCCACTTGGCAGATGCCGCGGTTGACCGTGCCGTTGTCAGAGAGCGTCTTCTCCAAGGCATAAGCGACCATACAGAACTCTCCTCTCTTTGCTAAGGCGAGGTGATCGTGAATCTCCTTAAACGCATGAACGCCGTAATAATCATCGGCGTTGATGATGCAGAACGGATTCTTGACAGTATCTTTGCAGCAGAGAATTGCATGTCCGGTACCAAAAGGCTTGGTTCTGCCTTCAGGAAGGACGCTCATATCCTGAATGACATAGTGCACCGGAATCGAAGATTCGATGCGGTTTCCGATCCTCGCTTTGAACTCGTCAGCAATCTCCTGACGAAGGATGAATACGACATCATCAAAACCGGCTTTTTTCGCATCGTAGCAGGAGAAGTCTAAAATGCCTCTTCCGTCCTCGGTGATGGCAGTGGCCTGCTTGAGCCCGCCGAAGCGGCTGCCCATGCCGGCAGCCATGACGACCAATGTTGTTCTCATGAATCTTTCCTCTGTTTGAAACTGTGCCCTATTGTACAACCTTCCCTCCGAAAAGAAAATTCCCCATCAGCCGCGGAAACCTTTCCTGCCATCGAGGAAGTCCTGGTTTTCGTCTCGGAAACCAAAGAGTGAACTGACTGCTCCCGGAGCCAAAAAGCCGACATAGTCTCCCGTAGCGACAACGTGGGTGTAGCGATAGGGAAGCTCCCAGACTTTCTCCGTTGTCTTCTCCACGATGGTGGAGTGAGAGGAATGATACTCCGGGTTCTTTTCAATCAGATCCGTGACTTCATGAAGATACTGAGCCCCTCTCGTCAAAGAGGTCATCACCCGATATCCACCACCCTTTGTAAGCTTGTCTCGAATCGCTAACAGGGTGCCGAGAGCCAAGATCATGCCTGGAAAATAGTCTAAGGGAACACCATTGAGATTGACTGGCTTCTCAGCGCTTCCGTTTCTGACACTGAGTCCCGTGATATCTTCGGCGCAAGGTGCCCAACCCGGTCTATCCTGCCAGACATCGTCAGAGAAGCAATTGAGATTGGCAAAAATGATATCTGGGTTGATATTCCTTATATCGTCTTCACTTAATCCAAAGTGATCTAGACATCCTCTCTGATAGGAATAGGTGATGATATCCGCTTCTTGGATGAGCTCTTTCACCCGCTTTAAATCCTCAGGCTGATTGAAGTCGAGCTGAATCGAATTCTTTCCGGCCCAGCCATCCAGCTCTAACATCGCCTGCTCCTGCACGTTGAAGGTTCCCCGTCTTACTAGGAGCACATCCGCCCCTAGCTCTGCCAAAAGACGAGAGCAGCAAGGACCGGCGATGATATGGGTTAGATCGAGCACCTTCATGCCGGAAAGCGGTCCTTTTCGAAGGGCTGCTTTCCCATAGTCTTTGATCTTGCCATCACTGACTCTCTCCTCTTTGAGAAGCGGCATCTTCTTAACCGCAGAACCCACCTCAGAAGATTCCCACTCCTCTCGGGTGCGAAGCATACAGCCGCAGGCACCGCAGGAGAAAGAAAGGTCCTCAAGGTCGATGGCGTTATCTTTCAGACAGCGGTTCTTGACTTCGTTTCGGTCAAACGGCAAAGAGAAAAGATTGTACTTCCGATAATCTTTCTTCAATCCGAGCGCTTTGACCAGCTTAGCAAGCTGGGATTCATAATAGACATGGAAGGAGACAAGCCTTCCATCTTTTGCCCGGTATTTATAGAAGGAGCCATTGAGGGCATTGTCGACAGAGATTCCGGACTGGTCTCTTCTCTTGCGGAAGACTTTGCCATGATAATCCGTGAAATAAAGCCGAAGGGCCTGCATGCCAGAGAAAGCGACATCGCAAATAATCTTGGCATCAGGAGAAGAGAGGTCTCTCTTTTTCCCGATCTCGAGAGCCAAAGCCTGAATGGCAGAGAGCACACCGGCGATAGCCGCCGTCTGCTTGATGATCTCCGGAGCGAAGATCTTGCTGACACCCTCTTTCCGCTTGCCTCGGATGACGGGCGCGTCAGGAAAACCATGAGGATTTGGTCTGCTGACCAAGCCTCTGAACAGCCTTCCCCGCTCTTCATCAGCGACAAACTCCGTCTTCACCTCTGCAATCTGATACCGTTTGACAAGGTCATCATAGATCAGAGACGCTTCTTTCGCCTTCTGAATGAGAACCTCTTTGGATGAATACATATTTCTTCCTCCCTGCGTGAGGCTAGCATAACACAAACCGGAAAGAGAGAGTCATATCTTCTTGGCAAGTGAAAAGAAGAACTTCTTCCGTTTCCAATCTTACCGCTTTGCGGCTCTGAAAATCACTGTAGCGTCTTCATGATCTCAATCGGATCCTTGGACAGAAGAAGGAGAAGAGGAATTTCGCTGGCAAGCAGCATGATCAGATAGACACCTAACAGATAGAAGATGAGATAGAAGCCGAAGAAGAACACCTGGAACGCCATCAGGAAGATCGTTGTACAGAGTGCTGGGATAAGGAAATATACCAGGGTGTTGGCATTGACGCGCTGCATATCATCTAGCAGAATCTCCCCCCTCGACTTTCCGAGGCAACGTAAAATGCCATATCGGATCTTGTCCTTGTTGATATGAGAGACGTTCTCCAGGACTTCAATCACCGCTAAGACAAGAGCGATGACCGCTAAACTGCTCCAGAGGCTTCTCCTCATCGTCTGCTTTTCCGCATTATCGATCTGACCTGCGACCTCTCCGACCGTATAAGCCTTGATATGGAGCTTGTCCATCCTTGCCGCAAAGTAGGCTTTCGTCTTCTTTGCATCGGTCGTCAAGAAGGAGACATTCGATAACGCAGACAGGAGTTCCCGTCTTTCAAAGGACGTTCCGAACCGAATCTTGGAGACGATAGGAGCATTGAAAAAGTGGTTTCCGAGCAGATACGGTTCTGCTTCCTTGGCGACAAGAAGCGGAGCCGTAAGGTCGCTAGACTCATAGGTTCCATCCAGCTGAAGCGTCGCATAAGAGTTCGAAAGCTGCCCTGTTTTTGCCTCGGAAACGATCCGCAGGACCGGCGACTCTTTCAAGGCGGCATTGTAGTCCTCGAGCGTTCCATACTTCAGCAAAGCGGAGGGAGCCTTCGCGTGGATGATGGCTTCTTTATTCAGGAATTCCATCTTCAGCTCATCTGAAGTCTGACGGCTGTAGAGAGATTGATTGATCAGATAGCTAGAGAAGAAAGCAATCTGGCTATCTTGATTCTCAAAGGCCACGATCTTCTCTGAGTCGACAGGCCCGCTTACGTACTGCTGATAATTCTGTTCGACAAGGTTTTTTGTCAAAGGCAGGTTGAAGAAATCATCGCTGGCATTCTCGCTGAAGGAGACTTTGGCCTTGGGATAGATGACCTTTTCCTGACGGGAACGGTCCTCCGTAGGAATGATGGTGTATCCAGAAGAAAGCGCATCCTCGCTTAGGAAACGATAATCGTTCAGCTTCGGAAACCGGAGAGGGAAAGAGAAGAAAGGAGAATCGAGAGAAGTCCAATCTTCTCCGCTGAGATAGGAACTCTGGAAGCGATGATGCGTATCAGTATTGACATACGCAGCCGAGTACCCGATGTCGGCAATCCCGACAATCTTATACGGATGCCACAGCTCCGATTCCGATCCGGTCCGATACTCGCATGCATAGAAAGAGGAGCCGATCAGATTTTCTTCAAACGTCTTGCCGTTGTAGCAGCGCATCGTCAGGATCGAATGGTAATCCGGCTTAGCCTGAGAGGAGCCCTGCAGACGGAAGATATGCTTATCCAAAACAATCTCGTCATCCGCCAAATGGTACTTTTTCAGCTCGGAGAACATGGGAACGTCGCTAACCTTCTGATAGTCAGCAAAACGGATCGGATTGGAGAAGAGCAAATCTTCGCCCAGGCGGGATTGATTGACAATCTGGTTGGTGGCAGATAAAGACCAGTGAGAGATCGTCGTCCCGAAACCGCTCTTCGAACGGTCGAACAGCTGCTCACCGGAAGAGAGCACAAGTCCAGACTCTTCGTTGATGACGTTCTGCAAAAATCGCCCATCATAGGTCAGGTTGGAGGAATGCTCGGCATCGGCATCCATGACAAGAGCGATGCGGCTCTCGGAACTCTTCCCAACCATATCCGAATAATTTCTCAACTCAGAGAAGAGGCCGGCATAAATGTTCAAAACGACGAGAGCGATGATGGGAATGACATACTCCGAGAACTTCAGGAAACGCCTGCCCTTCTTCTGCCCGATGGTATCCCTGAAGGAGAAGAGGCTGCGAAAAAAGAGCACGAAAGGAGAATCACGGAAGCTACGTTTCTCATCGCGCTGTACAAAGCCGAGATGAATCGGTTCTACATCTTTTTTCTGAGAATTCTCCATTTTAGCATCTTCTCTGTTCTGCACCGAGATCTGGTCCGGAGAGACGAGGGTGATGTTGTCTCCGACCACCATGATCTTTCCATTGTCATTGATGATCTTGATCTCTCCATGGGCAGGATCTTTCCCGGTATAGAACTTGAAGAGAAGGGACTCGCTGGCAAAGTCCTCTTCCTTCATCTCATCAACATAAATCCTGTTTCGGGAGAAGTCACGATCAGCTCCGCTCAGCTTCTCGAGATCCAAGGGCTGAAATTTCTTTTCTTCGATGCGGTACGCTTCATCTCCGTAGAGCTCGACGAGATTGATATTGTGGGTGACGACAAGGACAAGCCTGTCCTTTGAGATGCTCTTGAGAAGATCCATGACCGTCAGTGAGGTTTGGCTATCTAAGTTACCGGTGGGTTCATCGGCCAGGATGATCTTAGGATCGCTTGCGAGGGCTCTGGCGATGGCGACGCGCTGTCTCTGTCCTAAAGATAGAGCAGCCGTTCTTCGCATCGGATTGATCTGCAGATGGATAGCTTTCAGGATGAGATCGACGCGCCTGGTGATCTCCTGCTCGTCGTAGATCCCTTGAATATTCAAAGCGATCCGGATGTTGTCTCGGACGGAAAGATCGTTGAACAACATGAAGTCCTGGAAGATGTAGGAGATGTTCTTCCGGCGATAACGTTCGATGTCTTCCTGCTTGTGGTCATAAAGGATCTTCCCTTCATACTTCATCAATCCGCCGATCGCATTGAGGATGGTCGTTTTTCCGATGCCGGATTCACCGACGATGAAAACCAGCCCTTTGTCAGGAAGAGTGAGAGAGGCGTTATCTAAGACGGTCCTTGCGTTGCGGGACTTTTTGTTATAGGTCTTTGTGACCCCTTGGATTACAATCATCAGATGATATTCCTCCTGGTCTTACGGCTCGGCAGGGACAAGAAGAAGCTGAAGAGAAGGTTCAGGACAAAGCTGAGCAAGATGATGAAGGGGAAGCTGGTGAAGGTCCACTGGATATCGTCGATCAGAAGAATCATCAGCACATAGATCACGCTGGAGAGCAAAGCAGACTGCGAGAGGAAGGAGATTGCATTGATCTTCATCATGTCGCCAAACGAGTATCCGATCCAGCCTAAGACCATCTGATCGTAATCTTTCCGGTAGTAGAACTTGGAAAGGATTCCTCGGAGAACCACCATCACAATCAGGGTCACGGCAAGATATAAGATCATCCCCAGCATGATCAGAATGCGGACCCAAATGCTGACATTCTTCAGATTCACGATGCGCCGAGAGCGGTTCTGAGACTCAGGAAGCCCGAAATAAGCAGCGGAGAGATTCTTGTTTCCCGCAAGTCTGGATGCGAGGCTTTCCGCTTCCTTCACCTGCTTCGCATAGATGCGGGTCAACCCTTTGGTGCGGATGAGCGCCTGATGGACAAGAGGACGGTTGATGCTGAACCGGTTCTCCCCACCACCGTCATAGATGACATCACTAGAATCCACTACCTGATTGAGCGGAATGCTGATTCCATAAACATCCAGGGTAAGTGAAGAGAGCGGCTTCCCTTCCAAACGTTTCGGAAGCGAGAGAAGCGCAGAATAACTGCCCGGAAAAAACGGATAGGCGCGATAGACCTCCGTTCCGTGCAAGATCGTCAGCGACCCCGAAGAGGAGACCGCATAGGCTCTGCCATGCCAGCCATCCGCTTTATTACTCACGCTGTGTGCTAGGTCTGAAACAATCGACTGACGGAGCTTTTCGGTGAAGGAAAGAGAGCCGGAGAAGAAGAGATTCCCTTGAAAACTCAGATCGGAAGTATAGCAATAATACACCTTTCCGATGGTGACTTTGGGAATGTTGAGAGTGAGAACAGCCTTATCCCAGTCTGTGGATTTTTCCGGAGAGAAAAACGAAAAGTAGCTGGAGTGAGACGCCCATTCATCATTCTCGATAAGATATTTCAATGGGGTCGAATAATCCGGATTCGTGTGAGATCCAGCCGGAAGATAAAGATCAACAAGATCCGAACCCGGAAAAGCGGTCTGATGATACGTTTTATAGAGCTTCGTCTTATTCGGAACAAAGGGAGAATAAGCGAAGTTGTTGGAGGTTCGTTCCCCTTTATCATCGACGAGGTAGAAAAAAGAAACGGTGTTTAACAAATCACCATAATCTAAATAGTAATCACTAGCATCTTCGCTTTGAAGCAAAGGGGTGTTCTTTGCCGTGTCTTTCGTTTTAACTAAGACTTCGTTTCCTAATCTGCTAGTCAGGATCTCATCTCTCTGCGATGAGCGCTCCACCGCACTGCTGCGGATCAGTGCCTTCGTCAACGAGTAAGAGACACCGAGCATGCTGAATGTCGCTAACGCCAGAGTCAAGAAGGTCGCTAAGAATCTCCCTTTCCTTCGGAAGGAAAAGCGGCGAGAGGCATAGCAGAGCGACGAAAATTTCATCTTGCCGGAAGATTTGTTTCCTTCCGATGTGTCCGAAGCCTCTAGAGCCGGCCTCACCTCTTGGTCCGAGATAACCTGACCATCGCTGAGAATGATGTGACGGGTGACGAGATCAGCGACATAATTGTATTCGTGAGTGACGTAGACGATGAGACGGTTCTTGCGTATTTCCCTGATCAGGGAAAGGATCAGTCTGCTCGTCTCCGGATCTAAGTTTCCGGTCGGCTCATCAAAGATGATGACTTTCGTGTTCAGAGCCAGAGACCTGGCGATTGCCACTCTCTGTCTCTCACCGCCGGAGAGCTTGCTGGAAGGAACGTTGATCAAACGATGAAGACCGACTTTCTCTAACACTTCAGCTGCTCTCTTCTCCGCCTTTATCCGTTCTAGTCCCTGCTTGAGCAGCGCAAGAACGATGTTCTCTTTGGCACTGAGAGATTCGACAAGATTGTAATCCTGAAAGACGAAGGAGATGTTTTCCCGATAAAGTTTTTCTCTCTCCTCCTCATTCATGCCGGAGAGCGGAACGTCATCAAAGTAGATTTCGCCTTCATCGAAATCATCCAATCCTGTGAGAATCCGGATCAGCGTCGTTTTTCCGGATCCGCTCTCGCCGGTGATGACGATGAAAGAGGACTCCGTGTTGAAGGAAAGCGAGATGTTTTCGATTCCCTTTGTGGACTTTCCCTGATCATAATAATACTTCGTAATGTGATCGAGTCTGATGTTCATGTTGCTTCCTTTGTGACAACCTCACTATATAACGTAAGCCTAGGTAAAACAATTAAAACATATCAGGCTGTCTAATAAAACTCTTGTGAATCAGAATAATTCTGAAAAAAAAGATAGTAGAAATCATTTTCGTAATTTGTAATCGCTTACTACGATCGCTATAATAATGCCAAATCGTATCTGATATTTTCAGCAGAAACTGGCACGGATTGCTTCGTTTTCTCCTCACTTAGTGGCCAAAGGCGTCAGACACACGTCATGAAAACCGGCAGATCAAGGAGGTGATCGGCTTTAGCTCCAACCAGACAGAAATGACGAAGATAAGCCCTGAGGGCTAACGAGAACAGAAAGAGGATTTTTTGTATCTGTGATGATGTATTCTGACTTTGTTGGTTGACGTTCGGCTTTATTTTAGACACCTGATTCTTACCCAATCGGAACCAAGACGCAATCCTTACTGATCTCCGCACAACAGGATGGGGACTCTGACATGAAACTAAGAACGAAAATTCTGATTCTGACGATTGCCGCATTTCTCTTAGGCGGGTATAGCATCGCTGACACCGGCATCGTGAAAGTCACGGAAATGGCGGATACATCAGCCAGGACGCAGATGAGCCTGCTGGTCACTAACTTTGCCAATGAAATCGATGATTCCTTGCTTCAGATCTAAGATGCCACCTCGTTCGTCGAGGACGTTTCTTTCCGCTATCTGAATCAGGCAGATAAGGTCTTCACCGATCAAACTTATCGCAGGGAATTTCAAGGAAGTCTTCTGAACTCGTTTGATGCCATCACCGGACACAATTCCGGAAATGATATCGAGGAGGGAAGAACACCTGGTGCCTGCAGTTTCTATCTGTTCTTCAACCCAGAATTCACTAATTCTGATGAAGACTTCTTATATGTCAAGGACAAAGTGTCAACGCTCTACAAGGCGCATGACCTCATCAACATCAAGGCGTACAGCGAAAACGACAGCCTTCATATCTTCTGGTGGACACAATCTACCGATGACCGCTTCAATCCCCAGCGTCAGCCGGTCTGGATTGTTCCTTATCAGGATGACAACATCAACCGAGAGCTCGTCTCTTACATCATTCCGCTCTGGAAGACGTGGATGAATTTTGCCTGCGTGCGGATATAATCGAAGTCCATATCCATCCCGATGATGCCGACAAGTTTATCCATCGCCCAGAGCGGACATACGCTCTTGGAGAATGCGGACGGAACACTCGCCTATATGCCGGAAAGAAGGCCGACATTGACCACCGGAACTTCGGCTCGTCCCGATGTCACCATCACGAAGAACAAAGACATCTACGATAAAGAAAGTTCATCCGGAGATCAGCTGATCTTCTACCGCTAGAATCAGGTCAGCAAGGGCATGTCCTTCATCACGTTGAAGAATCATCTTCGGCTCTGTCTTGTCGCTCCGAAGTCTGAGATCTATGCCGAAAGAAGGAACACCGTCATGGTCATCCTCGTCCACATCTCGGTGAGCATCGCCATTCTGATCGCCCTCTCCGTATTGATCATCAATCACTGGACGAAGCCGATCGATGACCTTTATATCGCGACGAAGAAGATCTCGGACGATCATCTCGATATCCCAACGCTGACCATCCACTCCAGGGATGATATCGGCGAGCTGACATCCGCCTTCAACAAGATGGCGGATCAGCTCCAGAAGAAGGATGCCAGGCTTCAGGAGATAATCTATTCCGATCCGATGACCTCTGTCCGCAACAAGGGCGCCTATGAGAAGAAGATACAGGAGATGCAAGCAAAGATCGAATCGAAGCATGCTGACTTCGGTCTGATCATGGCCGATATCGACTGTCTGAAAGAGATCAACGACAACTATGGCCACGAGTGCGGGGATGAGAACATCATCAAGACTGCCAATGTGCTGCTATCCCTCTTCGATCGGGATTGCTTCTATCGCATCGGAGGCGATGGTCTTCATCGAAGCGGATCAGAAGGATAGCATTCAGGAGAAGATCGCAAAGCTCTCCGCCTTGAATCATCAGGTCTCTCCCGAGAAAGACAAACCCTATGAGACGATCTCCTTCTCCTTTGGCTACTCAAAGTTTGAGAACGGAGATACCTCCTTCTCAGACATCTTCAGCCGGGCGGAAAGGCTCATGTATCAGAACAAGGCGAATATCCATCTGAGAGCGAAAGAGCTCACCCGAGTCTAGTCTGTCCTCTGACAGAACGTATCCTTTGTCTTTCTTTTCAAAAAAGAAAGAAGAGAAGAGATGGAGGGATTTCCTTGTTTTTCCGACCTTTTGCTATCGCCATGCTTTCTCCTCCGCTTTCCGCTTGCAGATTCCTCGCTTTCTGATTGACTGAAGAAAGACGTTGGCTTGCAATTGTTTAAGTCACTTAAATAAGAAGTTATGACGCTTTACGATATTCTCTTTATCCTCATCATCTTCTTCAGCAACATCATTCAGACCATCACCGGTTTTGCCGGCACAGTGCTGGCGATGCCTCTCTCCTTGCGTCTGGAAGGCGATAGCGTCGCTAAACCCGTCCTCAATCTGGTCGCTGTCGTCGTCTGCCTCTATATCGTCATCCGGCATTTCAAGGACATCGACTGGATTCAGTTCCTCATCATTCTAGTGTGTGTCGGAGCAGGGTTCGGCCTCGGTTTTGCTGTTGAGTTGATTCCGATGACCCGCGTCATCCTCCTTTACATCTACGCCTCGTTCATCATCCTCTTGGCGATCGCTTTCTTCTTCATCGACTTTGAAAAGACAGAGCTTCCGCTCTGGCTGATGATCATCTTCCTTGTGTTAGGAGGAATCATGCACAAGCTGTATGTCTCCGGAGTACCTTTGGTCGTCATCTACGGGATGAGCCGACTCAAGGAGAAAAACACCTTCCGTTCCACCCTCTCCTTGCTGTGGATCGTTCTTAACTCTATCCTGTTTGCCACCCATCTGACTCAGAATCTGTTCACCGGAAAGGTCTGGATGCTCTTTGGCATCGGGGCAGCTGTCTCTCTTCTCTCCCTCTTGATCGGTTCCTTGATCGCTCCTCATCTTTCCAGAAAGCTCTTTATGAAGATCACCTGTGTGTTACTATTGATATCCGGCATCACCTTGCTGTTCTAAATTCATGAACCTGACAAAAACACAGAAGTCCATCATCAGGACTTTGTTCATCGAGACGGAAAAATCCAGGTCTGCGCTCGCGAAGGATCTGCATCTTTCCAACGCCGGTCTGACCTTGGCGATCAAACCGCTTCTGAATGAAGGACTCGTGATTGAAGCCGGTAAGATCGACACCGGAAAAGTCGGACGGAAAGAGCTGAAGCTGAAACTGAAAAACGGGTATGGAAGCTTTCTCGGCATCGATATTCGGAAGCACAACCTGTATGTTGACAGTATGGATTTATCCGGAAACATCATAGAATCCCAGCGGTTTTCCTCAGTCTCAGAACTGATTTCATTCCTCTCTCTTCCGCATCACCGATATCTCGCTGTCGGTCTCACGCTTCGCGGTCAAGCAGGAGAAGAGGAGGTTCAGCGAAGATATCCGGATCTTTTCGATGCCTTAAAAAAACTTGACCTTCCTCTCGTTATACGGAACAACGTCGATTGCTTAGCTGACATCTACGCTCTGTATCATCCAAACGACAGGAATTTCCTTTTAATCAAATATGGCCCAGGTGTCGGATCTTCCGTCTACATCGACGGAAAATCGCTGGGGAACTTATCGGAGCTAGGACACACCTATTATCGGGAAAAGACCTTGGAGGACACGATTTCCTATCCAGCGATACTGAAACAGGAAGTCGACGAAGAAGAGGGTACGCCTCTGATTCTCGAAAATCCTTCTCTTCTTAACAGCATTCTGAAACCGCTGGCTTTCTCTATCTGCAACGCCGATAGCCTCCTCTCCTTACAGAAGATTGTTCTCTCCGGGATGCTCTTGTCCCTTGAAGAGAACAAAACAAAGCTGATTGGAGAGCTGCTCGCTCTTCATTCAGCTTTTGACACGAGGAAGCTGACCGTCTATCAGGATTATCAGTCGCTGAATCAGAAGAAGAGCTGCTTATACGCTTTCATCAAGACCTTTGCGTAGACTCTAGAGGTTAAGTCATTCATCATAGAGTGAGTCGACTTTTGTGTTCCGTGAATCGGAGCGGAGTGACAAAGCCCGGAATATTGTTCACTATGATTTTTAGCGAGTGAGGCAGTTGGATTGATCATAGTCGATGTCTCGTACTTAAACTCATCCTTGATCTCCAACGACGTGTATGTAAAGACGAGATATCATAAATAAAAACTCCCAGACCATTGCTGGTCTGGGGCAATCTGGCCTCATCTAGGGCCTAACTATTCTAAGTCTAGATTTTGTTTCTTACTTTGTCAAGTTGTTTTTTACGAAAGGAGGTATCCGTTATGTCTTGGTATTGGATTGTTCGTATAGTCTAAAGAAGGTTTATCCACTCTATGCAAATATTGCCTGAGTAGGCTTCGAAAGTACATTGCCCATGCAGAGTTTTCTTCGTTCAGCTTCTATGCCTTGCGCAGGAGTGAGACAGACCTTCTCAACGATTCCGAGACTTCCGGTTCTGTAATCCGTGACCACTTAGATCATGATTCCTTAGGAAGGATCTCAACGACACTTTCGGCAAACGTTTTTCCGACTGAATCTGATTTGTATCACGGCTGTTTCATAGAATTAAAAAAGCCCTTGGTTAAGGGCCTTTTTGACAAGGGCAAGGCACAACGATATTGATACAATTCGTGCGCTTACTGCAACCCCTGGTATTCAATTCGTGCGCTTAGTCATTTTAATCGTGCGTTGAGTGGCTGAAATCGTGCGCTTACTGCAACCACTTTTTAAACTGGGCTGCCAACCGGAATAAACATGGCGTGTTTCGAATCAATACCAGAACGAACCGTATCAAAATCGTTTTCGTCGATTTTTTCAAAATAATCCATACCCATTCCGGTATCTAAAACAAACATGAAGTCTTTGAAGCTATAAAAAGGCTCGGCACCGTCGGTTCCTTCAAGATTCCTTTTAATATGATCTAATTTTACTATTAGTAAAGCATACTGAAAGTCTAGGGATACTATTTGGGTGTTTCCGTTCAAATGTGCTTCTTGTAAATGTTGGGCTGGAGTCAAAGCTATAAGGTTTTCATAGAATGCGGCGATCGTAGGGTATTGACTCTTCGGAAAAATATGGTGGATATGAGTAGCCGGGGCGTGGACAGCTAAAATATCGACGTATTCAGAACGACCACCGAAATATTTATCATTAAATTTGCGGAGATATGTTTTCGCTTTATTTACGTTATATTCAAACACAGACGTGCTTGTAGCGACGGGTTTATTTGCATTTCTTCTCGCTACGTTTTTTTCTTTCCCCTCATCTCGGAAATTTGGTTTGTTATACAAAAGTTGATCCCAAGTTATTGACGAGATTGTGATATGCCCATGTTCTGTGCCTGGTTTATGCCTAATGCAAGCCAAAGGGTTCAGCACTTTCGGGAAAATTCTGTCAGCCTCGCGCTTGGTGTTAATTGGAGTATTATCGAAACAAAATTGTTCGAAGACCTCTTTTAATTCATTGAAATGATCCTTGGTGGGCTCGTCGAAAAAAGTATCAAAATAATCCCATAAACCACTATCTTTGAGAGACTTTTCAACGTACAAATTAATGAAAGTCCATGAATTCAAATCCCTCATGCCAATGTATCTAAGCACATCGATGTTTTCGACGGAAAACTGAATTGCGTTGTTTTTCTTACCGTTTTCTTTTAATACGCCTGCAGCAGCAAGCATTTTTAGAGGCTGTCTAAAAAATTTGTTATATTCATCCAGAGTTTCGCCGATAAGCGGGTCCGGCTTTCCGAAGAATAATTGGACATTCTCAACAGAGTAGTCGTTCTTCCAAATCATAGGGGACTCAAATGGTTGAGTGCCCCCATTTTCAATATAGTTAAGAACACAATCAGCTACAAAGGAAACCAAATCAGGAGCGCATTTTTGGTCAATCCATCTTCCATTATGACTCTTTCTTACGTCATAATCGTGTAGGTCTAAGAACTGTTTCAAAAGATTTGGTGTCATGCTTTTAATACCCCATAGAAAAATACACTAGAAGAATCGACATTAATTGATTGTGTAGATAGATTTCTAGCAATTGTATAAAACTTTCTATATTCCTCAGTCGAAAAGAATGCCATTTGTTCTTGAGAAAGAACCATTGGTTCCTTCGGAATAAGCACTGCAATCGAGCCATCAGGAAGTGCGTTATCGATATTGGCAAAAACACGAGGAGAATAAGTCATATTAGGCGTCAAATAGACATCATGTCTGTTGAGGTATTGGTATACGCTCATTTGTCTAACTACTGAAATGTCTATGAATCTATCGTAACCGTTTATATGTTCCACTGAATTGCCATCAATTGAAAGATTCTTACCCTTCACAACCCAAATGCATTGATTCGTCTTGTTCTCGGATGTGTTGCTTTTGGTGATTTGTCTGTCACGGAAGCAATCAAAAACATTAAATTGTAACTTGTCTGCTGTTTGGTCAAATTCCTGATTTCTATATATCAAAAATGCTGGGAATTTTGAATCAGTAATGTAAGACTGTTCCTGTTCTTTATGAAAATTAAATTTTAAATTTTCAATAGTGACTTTGCCTGGCCTTTTCAAACAATTTACCAAGACAGACATCGTCTCAATCGAAACGCCGGTAAACCCATATCTGCCAAAATCAATAATTCTTTCTATCCTTTTTCTCGCCACCATGCTTCTGGTTTGAGAATATTCAGAACTACTTAATATCGTTTTGTTTAAAACAAGGGAGACATAATCAGCGATTTTCATGGATTTGTCCAAAAAAAGCGCGGCCAAATTTTTTGTATCTTTGTTAGACGATTCCATAAGTCTAGGATCGTTTTTGGAATCGACTTTTAGCTTTGAAAACGGAGGGTTTCCAACAACTAAATCATAATGTTTTCCTGGATGGTAAAGCAAAAAATCTTCGCAATGAAAAGACAAGTGAATATTCGGTGGAATTGTGACTTTCTCCAACAAAAGCTTAAGAGTCTCAATGCTTTCTGGATCAATATCAACAACGTCCAAATCAACCCTTTCAACATCAGCGTATTTTTTTATCAACAAAGGCAAGAAGTTTCCCGCACCAACAGAAGGCTCGAGAATAGAAATGGAATCTTTGCTAAATGACGGCAAGGAAGAAACCACGGCATTCACAATGAATTTATTAGTATAAAAAGCAGAGTTTTCAGTACGCTTCGAATTGACCAACTCGACAATTCTCATAAGTGCACTCACGTTTAATTTCTTAGGGTTTTCTTTGATGAAAGACAGCAAATTCGTTCTTTCATTAAGGCAAAATTCGTCAATAAAAGAATTAATATCGGCAGAGGTAGAGATTGGAGAATCAAAGAAGCTCTTAATTTTTAAAGCCACTTGATGCATCACTTCAGTAGGCACGGCCTCACCCAAACATTGTCTAATATTAGTTTCGTTATCTTTGTAGATTTTTCTCTTTTCAAAATCAGAAAGTGCATTTAATTCAGCTAAAAGTAACGGAAGCCACTGAAAAGATTCGGGAATAGACATCATCGCCATTAATTCGCGAATGCTGTAGACTCGGTCTTGTTCTGGATGAATTGTATTTTGGGCGGCCAATTGATCGTTTCTCGTTTGAACACATTGAATGAATCTGTCCCAAGGCTGACGAGTGTATTTATCTCTAGTCTTTTGGACATTAGGCACGTACACGTCATCTTTGATGGTATGGGGTCTTTTCAACGGGTCCTCATTATCAAATGCCGATTGACCCGCTTTAAGGTCATGAATCCACTGACGCATTTCAAGGTCGTAAGTTCTAAAAGCATGATAAAAATCAGAAGAATCAATTTCTCCCCATTCAAGTCTTTTGAAATTATAAACAACGTCTCTTAGTGTAGGCTCTTTTCTGTAGTCTGGAAATAAATCCAACGGAACTATTTGATTTTCATAGCGTTTGTCTACACCAATAATCAAAGTTCTGGTTCTGGATGAGTTCGACCCATAATTCATGAAATTCAAAACTCTTCCAGTGATGTAATAGGAATCTCCGAGTTCTTCTCTAATGAAGTCTCCTATTTTTACATACCTGTCATTTTTGGTGATGCAATATGTCTTTTCAAAAGCCATTACGTTTTCAAAAACAAAAAATCTTGGCTTAACTTCTTTAACAATTTCAACAGATTCAATTACGAGACTGTTTCTTTTTAAATCGCCATCATTTTTCTTATGATTAGTTACACTGATGCCTTGACATGGAGGAGTTGCAACAATCACATCCACACGATCATTTCCAAGTTTTTTCCATCGATGAATTTCGTGATAAATCTTTTGTTTCGTATCTGAATTAGTAGCATCGCCACAAATATATCCTGAGTCAAAACGACATTTATTATTGTATTTTTGAACGTTTAAGCGTCTTTCGATCAATTCGTTTGTAGCGATACAAGAAAAACCGGCCTCCTTGAAGCCGTAACAACCAACGCCTGCTGAACTAAATAATGAAATGTAAGTTAATGTTTTATCTTTAAGCATGTAATCAATACCTTGAATAGTCTACGTCATGAGGGCCTTTTTTAGAAGGCCCATGGGATGATTTCTTTAGAAAATTTTGTCATAGCCATATACAAGAAGGGCTTTAAGCAAAACATCTGCCTTTGATAACCTCTTGCCCTCTTCGTAATTCTTTAACGTTCTTTGGGAAATATGAAAAAAGGCAGACGCCTCCGCCCTGCTGAAGCCGCACGCCTCCCTACCATTCTTTAGTAATTCGGGGATATCCACTGACTCAAACAAAGCCTCTATCGCATTTCGTTCTATTTCACGCCATTTTCTTTTTACAGTCACGAGAGCCACAACATCCTCGTTTTTGGGAGCTGCATCTCGTTTCATTCCAACCCTTTTCTCTAGTAGGAAACATTCATCTTTGTTCAGTTCCAGCTTTAAAGTTTCGCACTGTCTGATTAGTTTCCTTCTGTCGAGGTATTCCTCTTCGTTGTAATCGTGGTAAATTGCGCTTTGTTTGTTGTACGTCGAAACGAATGATCGGCTTATCCTGACCTCGAAGCACCATCTGGAGAATCCTTTGTCCGTCAAAGGGAAAACGAAAGTTCTATAAGCCATAGATATCCTCGTATATCCTCAGGCAATTCGTTTCTCTCCCTAGAGCCTTTAGCCTTTCGTCCAATGAGCATATCGTCGATGAAGGGTATTTTCTATGTTTTAGAACATTCCGAAGCGCGTAATCCGTATAGGTCCAGCACAATTTCCTGCATGCGCCATCGTATGCGAAGTAATCGAGCCCTTCGATTTTGTATCCGTGTCGGATGATTTCAAGAAGGGCGATCATTTGTTTTTCCTCCCTCCCGAAATAAAGGATATCGGCTTTCTCGAGGATGGTCCCTAGAACCTTCTTCTCTTTTACGCTGATGGCGTTGGTAACAATCCTGGTTATTCCATCAGTGGCCTGGGTTATCCCGAACTGCCTGTATAGCCCGTAGCCAATCTCCATCCCTCTTCCGTCCTCCAAGTAATTTGCAAATGGAGGCTTCGCTCCTTCGTCACCAGCTACTCGATATACACCGCTTCTGATTTTGGTGAGCAGGCGTTACTTTTGCAGGCGCCCCAAGCATTTGCTCAACGTCTTATAAGGAACCACATTGAATCTCTCTTTGGCGATGGTTCCGATATCGATGGTTTCGCCAGGCCTCTCCTCGAAATACTTTCTGATCATTTTCGTGTAATTCATACATCCTCCCAGTTATTGATGAATCACTCTTAAGCCGCTCAATAGCAAGTTAATATTTCATCTACGAAGGTTACCGGTCAGAAAGCCCGACTTTGAGCGAACAAAAGCACGAATTAATGGGACCAAAAAAGTAAATATCGAGACATCCTGATGGGAAAAATCGACAATGTCGAATTATTGCAATAAAAGAAAAAGTCCGATGAATTCGGACTAAAGAAAGAAAAAAGACATTCCGATGGACTCAGAATGTCGAATTTTCGATAATGGCAAGGCACAACGATATTGATACAATTCGCGCGTTTACTGCAACCCCTGGTATTCAATCCGTGTGCTGAGTGGCTGTAATCGTGCGTTGAGTTACTGTAATCGTGCGCTGACTGCAACCCCTCTATTTATCGGCGTTTTCTTGAGCTTGCCCAGAATCGAAGTTTCGAATCAAATCGAGGAAAGCGTCCATGTAACCATTGACTTCCGCTTCTCTTTTTATCAATTCATCTACTGCGTTTTTTGGCATTTCGTGAGTCAAGGCATCCCTGAGGCTCTTCACCGTCCTGCTTCCGGAAGTTCGATTCGATGAAAATAACTTCTTCATCAAATTCTCGTCAAAAGGAAGACCTGCATATGATAACGCAGGTTCTACTTGGGTGATGATAAGCTTTAGGTCTCCTTTCAGGTTTTTCTTGGTGTCCTCTTGCTGTTTCTTCAAAAGGACCTTATAGACGATTTCGCATCTCGAGAATTTCCTTTTGAAGGCGTCGACTTTTTCGATTGTTCCTTTGTCATTTTCAAGCGACTCTAGTCTTTCCAATTCAGCCCTGGCCTTGTTTCTTAAGGCGAGCTGTCCTGATTCCGTTAAAGCCATCGTTACTCTTCACCCTCTGTAGAAGAGACACTTTTTGTTGGTTCAACAGTTGAGGGACTGGCAGAAGTCACAGCGGGAGTAATCGCCTCGGTAAGGCCGAAAATCGTGTGAAGTTCGGTTCGAATAAGGGCTCTTCTTTTCTCGAAGAAGTCATCGAAATCGCCCTCTCCCGGCTTGACCTTCAGGCCGATGTAGACCCTCAGCCTCTTGCGCATGCCCTTCCTGAAGCCAGCCTTCTGCATGGCCGCCGCGAAGTCGTCCTGCCTTCTGATGTACTCCCCGGTCTGCTCGCAATACGTGCGGTAAGTGGCGTAGAGCTTGGACGCGCTCTCCTCGAGTTTCGGCCCCTCCTCGCAGCGGTCCTGGAGGAAATGGCGGAACCAGTCGTTCTGCTCCCTGTACTCGGCGATCGCGTCCTTCACGACCTCCGGGAACTCGATCCTGAAATCGGCCTCTATCGCCTTTCTGGCGCCCTCGATGATCCAGGTCAGGATGTACTGGCCGGCCGAGTTGACGAGTTCGTCGCCGTAGTTCTTCCTGTCGCCCGACTTAGGGATCTTGCGCGAGAACGGGATGACGATCAGCCTTCGCCAGATGCCGTCGTCGGACGTACCGACCTTGGGCAGGTGGTTGGTGTACAGGACGAGGGTGTGCGTCGGCTTGAAGCTGAACGGGTCCCTGTACTTCTTCTCGGCGAAAATCTCGTCGGTGCTGCAGAGCTGCTTGACCATCGAGTCGTTCAGGACCGCGCCCTCCTGGGATTCGGCGGCTATGAGGAGCCGCTTCCCCCTGGCCTCGGCGAGCTCCGGCTTGGTGTTCCTCATGACGTTGCGGGTGAGGGTGTCGGCGGAGATGTTGCCGCTGTACTCCCCCATGACTCTCGCGATGGCGTTCCAGAACGTGGACTTGCCGTTGCCTCCGTCCCCGTAGGCGATGATGAGGGCCTCGACGTACACCTTCCCGATCGCGGCCAGGCCGCAGATCTTCTGGACGTAGTCGATGAGCTCCGCGTCATCCCCGAAGAAGGTCTTCAGGGCGGCCTCCCACTGCTCCCTGCCCTTCCGGCCCGGGGACACGGCGGTGATCTTGGTGATGAGGTCGTCCGGCGAATGCTCCCTGGCGCCCTTCTCCCCGTAGCGGAGGTCGTAGGTCGCCTCGGGCGTGTTTAGGAGGTAGGGCTCCTGGTCCAGGTCGGACACGCTGATCTCGATCATCGGCCTCGCCTCCTTCAGGGCGGACTGGAGGAAGCGGGAATCGCGGCGCTTGAGCGCGAACTCGGCGTACGCCCTCGCGTCGAGGTAGCGCTGCACGGCCTTTTGCTGCTCCGGCGTCATGGATGCGCCCTTCTTCCCGATGAGCTCCTCGGCCCCGGCCCTCCTGACCTCCTCGAGCGCCTTGAAGGTGAGGGCCTTGGCCTCCCTCATCTGCCTTCTCGTGAGCTCCTGGGCGACCGCTTGGGCGCCGGGCTCGGTCTCCTGCCATCTGCTCCCGCGGTACTTTATGAATCCCGTCTGCGGGGAATATCGGAGCTCGCCCTGGAAGCTCCTGGAGAGAACCTCTGCCTGGCCGACGTCGGAATAGTCGCCCGGCTTGTAGGAGTTCGCGTCGTTGTACTGCTCCGGCCTGACGTATCCCGGCTCCTTGGCCACCCTGCGGTAGAACTTGAGGGCCGATGCCCAGATCGAGTCGAGCTCGGACCGCTCCAATGGCGGGTCGCACTTCCCGGAGAGCTCGTCGAAGGCCTTCCTCGCCTCCCCGCCCTCGCCGTACTTCTTCAGCAGCCTTCCCGCATAGCGGGACATGGTGCTGTTCCGGCTTCCGGCCCGGATGGCGGGCATGGAGAAGGCCGAGTCGAACCCCTCCTCTTCCAGGAACTCGGTGACGTCCATCGCGCCCCCGCGCTCCTCGACGACAGGGCTCTCGGTGCCGAAGAAGAACCTCGCGGCGTCGAGGGCGTTCCTGTCGAAGTACGGGAAGGCGGCCAGGAGTCTCCTCTTCAGATCGGCGTACCGCCTCTGGTCCGAGACGAACGGGATGGGGAAGAAGACGTGGAACTTCGGCCTCGCGGCCTTGCCCCCCTTCTCCCTCATGTGGTTCCTGCTGTAATGGACGAAGAACCTGACACCCGGGAATGCGTCGGCGAAGTCATCCGGCGTGACCCACTGCCTCGGGTCGTCGCTGTGGTCGTTGTCGCAGTCGGCCGGAAGGCAGTCGGATCCGAGGAAGTTGTCGTTGCTTCGGTAGTGGTTCCTGTAGGCGGCGCAGACGTAGTCCTTGGACACGGCCGCCCTCAGGTCTTCCGTGGTGTTTATTTCGCGCTCATGCGGGTATGTGGCGTTGGTCGCCACGCCCAGGAACGCTGACGTGTATATCTTCATGTATGGGATAACCTCCAATCGTTACCGGTCACGAAAGGCCGGTTTGAGCGATGGCTCAGTCCTTCTTGTAGAATTCGCATTCGTATCCGTCCGCCCTGAGGATCAGGCCGGGGGCCCACTCCGGGACGGTGGCCATCCTCCTCGATACCTCGTCGAGCGACTCATCCATCCCCGCGTCTATCACGAGCTCGTCGTGGATGTGCATGACGACCTTCTCCTTGAGGAGGCCCCTCATGGAGTTGGCGAGCACGTCGCGGCTCGTGGCCTGGACTATGTTCTCGACGAGCTTGGGGCCGTACGTCTCGATGCGCTCCCATTTCCTGGTGGCGCCGACGCCCATGTAGGTGATGCTCGGCGCGCCGAACCTGTTCTCCCCGATCCTCGGCTTCGCGTAGGCGAGCCTCCTACCGCTCAGGAGCGTGACGAACATCATGTCGCCCCTCCACTCGAACGTGAGCCCATGGGTGGCCTCGGTCGAATGCCTCCTGATGCAGTCGGCGGCCGCCTTGTCGACGTCCCACCAGAACTCGGTGATCCTGGGGTTGGATTTTCTCCATGAGTCGACCAGCGGCTGGAGCTCCTCCTCCTTGAGCCCCATGTCCAAAGCGCCCATGGCCTTCAGAGCCCCCACGGATCCGCCGTAGCCAAGCGCGAGCTCCGCGATCTTGCCCTTCTGGCGGAGGTGGCCGTTGATGCCGTGCTTGACCACCGGCACGCCGAACATCCTCGACGCCGATGCGCAGTAGATGTCCTCGCCCGAGGCGAATGCGTCCATCCTCCACCTCTCGCCCGCGAGCCAGGCGATGACCCTAGCCTCGATGGCCGAGAAGTCCGCCACGATGAACTTGTTGCCCTCGGCGGGTATGAACGCCGTCCTGATGAGCTGCGAGAGCACGTCGGGGACATCGCCGTCGAGGAGCTTGACCGCATCGGCGTCGCCGGCTTCGACGAGTGCCCTCGCCTCCTCCAGGTCCTCTATGTGGTTCTGGGGGAGGTTCTGGAGCTGGACCAGCCTCCCGGCCCATCTCCCCGTCTTTGCCCCATAGAAGAAGAACATGCCCCTGCATCTGCCGTCGGAGCAGACCGAGTTCATCATCGCCTCGTACTTCCTCACGGAGGACTTGGCAGCCGATAGCCTCAGGCCCAGGACCTCGGCCACCCTGGGGTCGGATGCGGCCGCCCTCATCTTCGAGACGTCCTTCCTGCCGAGCGAGCCGGCCGGGAGACCGTTCCTGAGGAGCCAGTCCTTGAGCTGGGGCACCGAGTTCGGGTTCTCGAGGTCGGTCATGGCCTTTAGGGCGTCAGATATCTCGGCGTGCGTCTTCGCGTCCATCGCGATCGCCTTCGACACTAGGCCGAGGTCGATCCTCACGCCGCTGTCGTTGATGCGCTGGTCTATCGCGTACTCCTCCCAGAGTGAATCCGGGGCCGGGTATTTCCTCAGTCTCGCGCGGATGTCGTTCTCGGCCTCGACGTCTCGCCGGTTGTAGAGCTTGAACCTCTCCCACTTCTCAGGGTCGGTGAGCGGGGTGTTCCTCGCCCTCATGCCGTTGGCCTTCGTGGGCTTGCACGGGGCGCAGAAGTGCCTGACGAGCTCCTTGCCCCCATCCAGCTTCTGGCGGTCCAGGCCGAGGGCCATGCCCGCGTCCCTGAGGGATAGCGGAAGCCCGTCGTAGGAGCAAAGGACCATCGAGCAATGCCACTGGCCCGGGTCGAGGTAGCGGCCCGTCGGATAGCCCAGGAGCCTCGATAGGCACACCCTCTCGAAGGATGCGTTGAACGCCCATTTGACGACGCTCCCGTCCGTAAGCATCCCCAGGATTTCGCCAGGGATTTCCTCCCCTTTGGCCAAATCCACCACCCTGACCGGCGAGCCATCGACCGAATAGCCGAAAAGGAGGACCCTGAATTCAGGATCCTCCACGTATCTGTACACCCCGCACTTGGAGAGGTCGGAGCCTGAATACGTCTCGATGTCGATGGCCAGCTCCCGCTTAGTCGAGGAAGCCATCCTGGCCTTCCTCGTCCCCGCCGAAGTCGGATGCGGCGGTCGCGTGGCCGCCTAGGGGCTCGCCGTCGGAGATCTTCTGGAGGTTGTTCAAGCCGCAGGCGATGCCCTTGGCGCCGTTCTTGTTGAAGGCGAAGAAGGAGATGGATGCGTGGCCGTAGACGCCGGAGTAGACCTCGGCGGTGTCGATGATCTCATTGAGGTCGGAATCGACCACGCCCGGCTTGTTGATGCTGTTCGCGTTGACGAAGTAGCTGTCGGCGTATGCCTCGTCGTCCGGGCGGTCCGTGTCGCCGTCGCGGAGAGGGGTTCTGAGGGTGGATAAGGCGGGGACGGACTTGACGTTTCCCTTGAGGATGTTCTCGCCTTCCTTGTAGGTCGCGGCGATGGCGTCCTGGATCTTCTTGACCGTTGCGACGTCGCTCTTCGGGATGATGAGGGAGATGGAGTATTTCTCCTGCCCGCCCTCGACGGATGCCTTAGGGGCCCAGACGTTGACGTAAGACCAGCGTGTCTTGGGCCCGGTGATGACCTTGGTGGGGTTCTTCTTGACTTGTGTTGACATGGTTTTCTATTCCTCCTTGTTGTCCTTGAAGTCTTCTTCGGCGGAGTTCACCGCCATCTCCGGCCTTTTGTCGCTCTCCGGAACGAGCGTGGGTTTGCCTTGCGGCTTCGAGATGAGGCCTCCCAATAGCCTCGTGAACTCGGCTTTGCCGAGCATCTTCGTCATGTCGGTGAGGGAGAGGAGCTTCTTCTGGTACGGATCCTTGCCGGCCCCTATGACGGCCTGGGCCACCGCGGCTTCGTCGGTGAACCTTCTGGTGGCCCTTCCCTCGACGATCTTCCAGCCCGGGAACCTCTTCCCCATGATGGCCTGCCCGAGGGCGTAGTCCTTGACGTCGAATGCCCAGTTGGCGAGCTCCTCGGCCTTGCCGATGACCTCGGCGATCTCGGCGTCGGACAGGGTTGCCGGGTCGCGGAATTCCATCTTCGCGAGCTCGAGGTTGGCCTCGGCGCGCTTGCGGCACGTGGCCTTGCATTTGCAGAAGCGGCACCACGGCCCTTCCTTCATCTCGCCCCGGCCCTCCCATGCGAGCTTGGCGCGCGGCCTGACGTAGTCCTCGCCCCACTTCTCCAGTTCTGCCCTGGGCATGGCGAACGTTGACACATTTCCGAGCCTTGGCTGGAAGATGGTCATCTCGATCTCGTCGATGTCGTAAAAGCTTCCCAGGAGGTTGAGACCGCCGATGGCGTAGAGCATCATCTGGGGGTTGTGGTCGCTGTCCACCCGGACCCCCTTGCCGTGCTTGTAGTCGATGACGTGGAGCCTGCCCTCGGCGACGATGAGGCAATCGGCCGTGCCGAAGCCGCCCGGGACAAGGTCGGAGAAGTCGATCTGCTGCTCGACCATCACGGACGGGTCGCCGCAGAGCTTCTTGGCCTTCTCGTAGGTCTCGATGACGAAGGCCGCGTATTGGTCGCTGCAGTCCTCCATCTCGCCGTCGAACTCGACGCCGGACAGGGACGGCAGGTCGCCCAGGCCCAACGCCTTCCTGACCTTCCATTCGCAGAGCAGATGTGCCCTGGTCCCCTCTTCGGCGAATTCGGACGTGGCGTCCTCGAACCTCTCCCCGGCCCTGGCGCTCGGAGGGCACTCGAGCCATCTCTTGGCGGAGCTTGCCCCGAGGAGGGCGTGGCTACTTGCTGCCATTGGCGATTCCCTCGGCGTCCTTCATCAAGGCCGGGTAGTCCTCTTCCTTGACGGCGGAGAGCCTGTCGGCGCCGTACTTGACGATGAGGGCCCTGACTTCGGCCGTGTGGCCGGCCCTGCTGAGGTCGGCGAGCTTCTTCCTGACCTCGACCAAGGTGATCTGGGGCTTGGAAGCCTCGAACAGATCGATCTGGACGGACTTAGTCTTGGCTTCCTCGGCCTCTTCTTCGGCCTTTCCGCTCTTGGCGGCCAGGGACTCATCGGTCTCGTAGGTGTCGGTAAGCTTGTCGCTCGGGTCCTTCTTCTTTCTCTTAAGGCTTGCGAGCTTGGCGAAGTCCTGGGAGAGGCTTTCGTAGATGCGGGCCTCTTCCTCGTCAAGCGGGTAGCCTTCATGGAGCGCGATGTCCATGTCACTCATTCTTCCCATTTTCTTTTTCCTCGATTTCTTCCGGGATTTGCACGGCCGGAGCGTGTTTCTTTCTCATCGCGATGGCCTTCTTGACTAGGCGTCTGGCGGCTAAGGCGATGGCGACGAGGCCTTCGATCAATTCGTCGAATTCGTCGTCTTCAGATTTCTTGATTGGCTTTTCTGTCTTCTTTGGTTCCATTAGACCTCCTGTATCCGAGGGCGTTCATCGCCCTCAATGGCAACCGGTCAGGCTGTCTTGTTTTGAGCGGAAAATTTATCGATATGGCTCAAGTTTTTCCCTTAGCGTCTTGAGGATTCGCTGCACCCGGTCATATGCGGTCCTCTGGGGGATTCCCATGATTCGGGCTATTTCGTGAGTGCTCTCCCCTGCGCTTACGAGGTATGCGATGCGCTGATCGTCCTTCGAAAGCCGGGAGACCTCGCGAAGCATCGCATCCACCAATTCCTCATGGGCGAGCTTCTCTACGATGTCCTCGCTTTGATCGGCATATTCGAGCTCATATCTCTCATATTGGGCATCGATGGACAAAGGGGTTCCGGACCTGAACTGGCTGCACCTGCTGCAATCGCCGTTGCACCTTTTCCCGCCTATGACGCATCTGCTTCTGCGCTCCTGCTTCTTCTTCTCCGCCTCGCGGGGCCTCATATAGGAGTTGTAGGTCTTCTGATCGACATAGATTCGAAAGCCGAGCTCCAAATCGATGAAGAACGGCCTGTCGTCCGAGGGAATCCTCAGATCGACTTCGTCTTGTTCTTCTGAAATCTTTTCTTCATTTGCCATGGATTGTCCTTTCGGCGGGAATCCATGGGAAAAAGCAGTCCTTAAAAAGCCTGTGAATCCCGTAGATCTCCGCGGTTTCGCAGACAGTCCGTATGCAAGGGCCGTTTGGTCAGATGAACATGGTAGGCAAATCTAGAATTATTCGTGTCCATCGATGGTTTTTGCCATCGTGGCTATAGAGTAGCAAAGCGAAGAACATAAGCGAAGACCTATGGTTTTTGCGATTATTTTTGAAAGTTAATAAGTATATAAGTAAGAGATAATATTCGTATTCAAAAAGAAAAAATGTAAGCAATTATTTTTTTGCTTACCAGAAATCGAATTTTGATATAATGAGTTATATAACAGATTGTTTTCGGCGAGAGGAGGGCTCGAAATATGCCAAAAAAAGTCAGAGAAAATTTCTATTTGGACTCGTTATTTTTGCTGAATTCTCACTCTTGCTCGTGCAAAATCCACGAAATCCCTACCAAACCAGGGAAAATGTCAGATAAAGAGTTGCTCATTGGCGAGGTTGAGAATCGACCCCTTAGATTCGCTTTCGCGCCTAAGGAGGGGCTTGTTCGCCTTAACGATGACGGCACTATCGCCGAAAGAAATGTACTAGGCTCATTTATGGCGATTGATGGTGGTTTCGAAACTTATCAGAAGTTCTTTTCAGATAATGGTTTCTTATTTCCCGTCAGTTCCGAAGACTATACCAAAATCGACGCGGAAGATGTTGGCGGCATAGGAATTAGAATGAGGGTTACACTAGATCTTCTCAATTTATTGGGAGCGGGAAAAAGAAGAATCGATTCAGACAGGAACTTCCCAAGACTGATTCACGATTGCCTATCCTTGGTCTTCGACCGCGAGTCATCCATCACCGCCAATGGGTCATCGATTTACACTACCGCCAAACATCCAATTAGCGGTTTATTGGAAAATCCAAAGAAAGTCCAGGACAAAATCGATATATGCGCTCGTTACAAAAACAAAATCGACGTCAAGGAGACTGATGGAACCTCTTATCACATGGATAGGGAGGAATGGCTGAAATTCGCAAATAACGAAGGCGAAAATGGTGACAGGGACGAAACTTACCGAAACATCGTTCACCTCTTTATCAACGGAGACAAACTCAACCACGATCTCAGAGTTCAGCTTGAATGCCTATTCCACCTCTACCACGATGTAGGGCCGATAAAATCCATCGAGAACGGCCTCGAATTCTACGAAAACATCGATATCAGTAACTTCGCTTTTGAAGGCAAACTAAAAGAGAAGTTCATCGAGATGGCGAAAATACTCGTGAAAGAAGAGCTTGATCACAACATAAAGGGGGTCACTCCCATCTACGAAACATCCAAGATGGAACCTCGTTGGAACGTAAGCTCACTGTTATCCGCGATGTATTTCTCAATTTTCTATCTACGTCCGGGCGTAGAACTGATGAAGCCTTGCGCCAATCCAAATTGCGGAAAGTACTTCAAGGTCTCCAGAACGGATTCCAAGAAAATCTACTGTTCCCCGGAATGCCGCAACAGAATGAGCCAGACAAATCACAGGAAGAGGAAAAACGGAAACTAAAAGGGGCTGTTAAATAATTGAATGAAGTGAACCCCTCTAATTGGACCAAGGAGTAGGTCAAGGATGAATGAAGTGACATGTCACTTCATTCATCGGCCGCGCCGAAGGCCCATGAGGAGGGGCTTTTCATATGAAATACACTTTCGAGCAGAAGTTGGAGGCCGTCCGGCGGAAGCTGGAAGGCAAGGCGACCGTCTACCCGGATTCCTGCACCACGAGTAGAGCCAGGAAAACGTTTCAGAACCATCTGGATTTCTGGGTGGCGAGGTTCAAGGAAGGCGGGGAGGATGCCCTGCGCCACGGAAAGAACAGGAAGTTCACCGTCGAGCAGAAGCTGGCCGCAATCCTGCCGGTCCTAAACGGCGAAGTCAGCATGAGAGCCCAGTCGCAGACGCTGGGCATCCATACCGGCACGCTGTACGCATGGATCAGGCGCTATGGCGATAAGGGCACGCAGGGGCTAGAATGTTCCAGAAGGGGAAGGAGACCCAAGAACATGGAACAGCAAACCAAGGACGAGAGAAGGAAAGCGGCGGAAGCCGAGGAGGAATCCGTGGACGCCCTGAAGGCGAGGATAGCGGAGCTGGAGCACACGGTGCTCCTTCAGAAGGCGGAGATCGAATACAGAAAAAAACTGCATGCCTTGGCGGAGACGAGAAAAGGGTCAGGAACGTCGACAAGGCAAGGATCATCGACGAACTCCGCCAAGGCAAGGAATTCAGGGGACGCGTCCGGCTCTCGGAATGGCTCGTCATCGCGGGACTGAGCAAGTCCTCGTACGAATACGCAAGGAAGTCCGCCCTACGGCCCGAGACGGCCGAGAACGAGCGTCTGTCGCTGGAGATAAAGGCGATATGGCTGGGCTCGAAGAGGCGCTACGGATACAGGAAGATAACGACAGAGCTGAGGACACGGTATGGAGAGAAGACAAACCACAAGAAGGTTCTCCGGCTGATGAACCGGCTGGGCATCTACGCCGAGCTCTCCGGACACGGGAAGAACTACAGTTCCTACAGGGACAGCGTCGGAAAGACGGCGCCGAACCTGCTGAAGAGGGACTTCCATGCGGACGCCAGCCTGAGGAAGGCAGGGACGGACGTGACGGAATTCAAGTTCGAGTGGGGCAAGGCCTACCTCTTGCCGGTGATTGACTTCCACAACGACGAGATACTCGGCTATGCGCTGTCGCAGAGCCCGAACATGGCGCTGATCGAGTCCATGCTGTCTGACCTCTACGCAAAGCATCCGATGACTTACAACATGATCCTGCATTCGGACCAGGGGGGGCAGTACCAGATGCCGGGATACCAGGCATCGCTGAAGGCCCACGGAATCATACAGTCGATGTCGAGGAAGGGCAACTGCCTGGACAACTCCAAGACGGAGAACCTGTTCTCGAAGATGAAGAAGGAGATGTTCTACGGACACGAAAAGGAATTCCGCTGTTTTGCGGAATTCCGGAAGGCGATAGACGAATACATACGTTGGTACAACAACGAGAGGATAGTCGAAAGGTTCGGCTGTGCTCCTGTGCTCCTGTGCTTCACAGGAGCACAGGAGCATTGTCCCTATCCCTATGTTGTGCTATAGTTCTATCTAGAGTCCAAACTTAGGGGTGCAGTACACTTTTCTTTGCTTTACCTCGTAAAAGTGACAGGCCTCTTGATTTTCAATCGGAGGGTGGTATTAACCTACTATTCGTCAAAAAGAGAAAAGAGGGAAAGGAAACGGCGAAAAGATTATCACCGGTCATACTGCCGTTGATTCTGACGTCTCTTTCCGGATGCACGGGAAAAGCACCAGAGACATGCATTTTGATACCTCTGATGCTTGTCCGACCCTGTCTGCATTGTTTTTTATTGGCCAGATGTCGATTTACATAGGAGACTTGTCAATAGTTTGTGACCTGATTCCAACGGCCAAAGCAATTCAGAAGTATCTAAAAGCATCATATCGAGAAGACCGTCGCCATCATGGGCTGCATCGTCAACGGCCCAGGCGAAGCCCACCACGCCGATTTAGGCGCTTCCGGAGGCAACGGCACCTGGGTCATCTTCAAAAAAGGCGAGATCCTCCGCAACGTCGATAACGCCAATATCGTCCCCGAGCTAATCAAGGAAATCGAAAAACTCTAATTTCTTCCGAACGAAATAAACCTCCGAAGGCAATTGGACTTCGGAGGTTTTCCTTTAGTTTACCGCAGAGCCAATTCTTGAAGAAGGGATGCCGTAGCAGAAATTCTGCTCAACCGTCCCTGCGTTATTTCGGCTTCGGTAAGCCACCATTCCGAGCACCTCATTCGATTCGTTTAAAATCGGCGACCCACTATCGCCAGGCCCAATGCCCAAAGTGCACTGGATAAAGCTCTGTTTCATTCCGTTATACTCCATATTTACGGAGGAATGGCTGACGAGTCCTTCTTTATAGGAGAGGCCGTAATTATTGAAATTTCCGATATTGAAGCAGAACTCGCCGGTCCTGCACTCGGCAGCAAGGCCAAAGCTTTTACGCGCATGGCTTCCTTTATAGGATAAAAGGGCAATGTCTTCCGCAGAATCAAAATCCACCATGGTGACAGAGGTGTATTCGTTCTCATCAAAAAACCTGAAGCCAAGATCATCGAATATCGAGGCCTCTCCCTCACTGTTGCCAATCGCATGAAAGCACGTGACAAGGAGAGTGGGAGAGACGAACCAAGCGGAAGCGTAATCGAAATTGCTCTCGTCTACGCTTCCCCTCAATTCGACGACGCCGGCGACATTATCCTGATATCTTTCCTGTGAGGAAGCCTCGCCACAAGAACAAAGGATTAGGCTAGCCGCCCCCATGGCAGCGCAGGCCTTAATTGCTTTGGTAACCATAGAGATTCAAGGCCGAAGGAAAGGGAAGCCCTTTGGAAGAGCAATAGGATGCGTACTGACAGTTCTCTTGAAGTTTTACCTCAAAATGGTATTGGTACTCCTTGCCTGCCTCTTCCGCAATCTTCGATGCGTCATATCTACCAAAAAGGAAAACGGGCTCATCGCCATAAAGGGTCAACGCCTCCTTTGTTTTCGGGTCACGCAAGGTCACTGAGAATTCCTGGTTGCTGATCTCTGGGAAAAAATAATAGGTTTCTCCTTCGAAAACGAGCTTCGAGTAATACTCCGTAAACGTGGATTCTTCAAAAGAATAGCTATAAGCCCCGGTGGCGTTAAGCTGGCCGGAAGTAATCTCGATAGAAAGCAGATCGCCGATCCAGGTCACGTTTTTGATATCGATGACCTTTGACTCGACGCAGGAAGCCAAAAGCAACGCAGGGATTAAAAAAAGACAAGTTTTTTTCATTTTTCGACAAAGTAGGCAACCACGAAGGTGTCCGAGGGATCGGAAGAGTAACAAAGGTCTTTGGGGCTATTCCTGTCGGTTCCGGAATGGCTGGTGTCGTAGCAATTGCGGTTATAAGCCTTAAACCTATTGCTTCTACTCGTATCCTTATCGACAAAGAACGTATGAAGCGGGGTGTTGGTATCGCATTGGGTACCGGTCCAGGCCGACATGATGACGTAATAGTTCTTGCCATCATTCATCCTGCTTTCGAAGTCCCTATAGGTAAAGCTCTTGTGGTAACGAATTCCTTCGGCGGCCAAAAAATACGATATTTGATAAGGATTGGAGCCAAAGTGGCCAAAGGCGACGCCAATTTCGATGCCCAACGTAGAATAGGCATATCCAACATCGGCTAAATTCAAGCCCTTATTCTTGGCGTAAGCCATGTTGTAGCCCGCGATCACCTCACAGCCGACATCATTATAGTGAGCGGTATCGAGCCAACAAGAGCCGTATTCGCTCTGCGCGTAAACGTATCCGCTAGGCTGGGTTTGCTTCGAATTCGAAACATAGTTGGTGACGTAGACGGTCTGTCTAGCCGTGCGATAGACGGCATAAACCGTCCTCGTGATATCGTTATGGGTCAACGCGAATAATCTCGCGGCCGGCTCAACGATGACACAGACGGCCATCGCGGCGTTAAGAGTTTTGTGCGCGATGGTTCCCGCTTTATCCTCGACCGCTTTCTTGATTTTGCTCGCCAAGTTGCTGAACCAACCGCACTCCTCATTCTGCGAAGCCGCCTCAACGAATTCCGACATCATCACGTGCTCGCCATAGATGGTAAAGAGTACGTCTTCCTCCCCTTCGCCGTTGGTCATCGGCTCGCCAATGAAGGGATCGATAATCTCCTCGCCGCTATCATTGAAGCGAACATTTAGAGTGACCGCGCCATCCTCGCTAGAGGCGGAAAGGTCATAGACCACCTGATATTCCTCTTCCGGCTCATCGGCGACCGTTTCATAGCCCGCAAGGTCTTTTCCGGCGAAGGGCTTAGCGGCTTTAACGGAGAAAACACCGTTATCATCAGTTTTGCAGATGGATGAGAACATTCCTTCCTGTTCGACTTTGGAGGTCGCGTCCCTAACTATTGCGGAGTCAACACGACTTCCGGTGCTAGAACAGCCTCCCATCGCGCCCATTGCAAAGGCGGAAAGAACCAAAAGACCAATGCATTTAATATTTGACCGTTTTATAAATTTCCTCCCACACATGTTACCCGTTTTTGTAATTTAGCACTATATTGTGAGCCTTGTCAATAGTTTGTGAGTATGCTGGTTACGCAGAGATACAGCGTACATCTTAGGAACCTGTTCCCCTTCTTGGTTATGTGCAGGTGTTCGCCGGTGTTCTTTCCTGACTGGAGTACCATAGGATCAAGCCCGATGTAGGCCATGAACGCCTTGGCATCGTTGTATTTGAATATATCACCGATCTCTGCGATGAGCCTTTGCGCTGACGTGTCTTTGATTCCGGGTATCGATTCGAGCAACTGGAATCCAGGAAGCTTCGCCGCTATCCCGAGCATCCTTTCGAGCACTTCCCTGAGCCTTTCCTTTTCGCGTCTGACTCTTTTCGCCATCTCGACGGTTTCCTGTGCAAGATAGGAGTCCGATGCACATCCGGAGTTGTGTGTCTTGGCGTATTCGATGACATCCTCGATAAGGCCATCCCTTGTCGTATGACTTCCGAGGAGAACGCCCTCGATTGCCGATGCGACACCTCTTCTTGTTTTGATTTTGGATGGATGCCCGAACCTGATGACGATGCTCAGGGATGCCCTGGAATCATATGCCGCCACCTGATCGAAGAGCGGCCAGACGGCATCAAGACATCGATGATATCGGTTCTTTTCCTCTATGGCGACACCGAGTTCATACTGATACTGCCTGCTCATTTCCTTCGGGTCTGAATACGTCTGATCCGGAATCGACAGCGGCCGCAGCGGCCTTCCGTAGCAGACCTTAGCGATGGTAGAACAGTCAAGCGAATCGTTCTTGGTCGGCCTGATTTCGGCCTTCCTCATCTTGGCCGATTCAAGCGGTGATATCTGATAGATGGTGAAACCGGAGTCGATGAGGAATGCCACCAATGGCATTGCATGGACGCCGGTGAACTCGTAGACGGCCGATGGATTCACTCCGGCCTTCTCTTTCAGTCTCGATGCCAGCTCTGATATCTTCCCATAGCCTTCCATGTTGTGTTCGAACCTGAATGCCTTCCCAAGCGGTTTGCCTGAAGATAGGAAACCTTGGGCATGGCTGCATCCCTTCGGCACGTCAAAACTGATGATTGGTCCGTCCATGTGGACCTCCTTTCTGGATTTCCTATCATGGACTGGGTTCCTCTCATCGGTGCGTTCCTTTTTTTCTGGTCGTGATACGGAATCTGTCTTTGTCCCAATTGGGTATAAACAGGATTTCACAGGGATAAGGGGAATGGAAAATTTTTGTATTCGGAATCATAGTTCCTAAGGTCTTTACTTTCACATTCCCGGATCAGTCTTCGCATGCCTAAGAAAAAGATCAGGAGACTCCATATGTCTCCATCCATGCTGGTGACATTATTCCATAACGAATGTTAGTCGCAAACACCTAGGGTGTTCCTCATGGTTTGGATACAGATAAGAATATCCTGATCTAAGTATAGAAAAGCTGTCAGAACTGACCCTTTGGAGGAATCAGTCTCGTAACAGCCCCTTTATCGTTTATAGAGGATTGGCTGCCCCTTCTTCAATGTCCTGGGCTAGGATGCCTTGCGGCTTGCTATGGTCGCCGGTGTAGTGATACATGAGGTAGCGGACGTCCACCACTATGCCTTGGATTCTTTCGTAATCCTCGGTGTTCATTCTCCATTCGCCGGTAGCCTCGGCGACGTTGCCATGCCACTGCGTCAGGCCGAATGCGTTTTCCTTCATGTTGAAGGGCATGATGAACGCATTATATAGGGGCTGGTCTGATCTGATTTTCTTGTTTCGGATGTACTCGCCGTACGTAATCTGCTTATTGATACTGGTCGATTCCGGCAGATGGTCGGTATTGGCCGTACATCCGTAACGGTAATACTTTGCGTCGAGGACGTAGAACTTGTCCCCGATTACCATGATGCTGTCAGGTTCAAGCGCATGCTTGGGAACCGCGCGCATCTTCCCGGTCCTCTCCTTCCAGTTCGTCCTTGGGAAGTAGTCCTCTTTGTTCTTGATGCCGAACGTGATGTCGATCAGCTTCTCCCAGACGGTCTCGAAGTGCTCGGTTCCGAAATAGAACTGTTTGTCGATCGTGGAATCGTCAATGAACTGTGTCATGGCGATCATCGCTTTGAAGAGTTTCTTGTCGGCATCGTTGTAGGTATGGGACATCTTGTCATTTAATATGGCAAGAAACATCCTTTTCTCGAAGAGGATAGTGGGCTTCTCCGGCATGGTGGGCATGAATAGCCAGCCAAGCCTGTCAAAGCTCTCGTAAACGCAGTATTTGTTTATCTCCGTTATGAGATTGCTTTCGTTAGGCTTGGATGTTCGCACCGTTCTCTTAAGGTAAACCGGGGAGCCGTTTTGAATCTGTGGAACCTGGTTCTTGATGGTTCTCGACCAATCGGTTCTTCCCCTGGTGTCCGTCTTGTAGACGGGCTCGGTTTCGTAATAGTACCTCCCTTTGTCGAGATAGTAATTGATGACGTCAAGATAAGCCTGGATCGGGAAGTCGACGCTTTGAGGTGCTTCGAATTTGCGCATGTGCAAAACGCGGTCTTCCTTCTGGGTGAAGGCCGCTAGTATCTCGAAGAGGTGCTTTATATCCCTTCGGATGTCGATTTCCGATTCCGGCAGCTCATATCCGAGCGGGAAGTATACAACCGCGTCTTCGGAGTCGGCCTTGACCCCGACGAAGCTGTCGCCGTCTTCATTGCTGTCGATATGGCAACGCTCTTTAAGGCTTTTCCTGATCATGCTCGCTTAGGCCTGCTTCTCTTCCTGTTTGACTAAATCCTCGCGGATGTTTTCGAGGAAGATGTCGAACCTCTTATCGCCTTCGGATCCGATGAACTTGCGGATTACGGACTCAAGGCTATTGAACTTCGCGATGTCGAAGATTTCCTCGCGGTTGAATTTGAAAGCATCGTCCCATAGGTATTTGATGACCTTTTCCTGGAATCTCCTGTTCTGGAGCTGGGCTTTAACAAGGTCTGCGCCGGTTAAGTCTTTGGTCTCGGCAAATTTGAGGTCGGCTTCGGTCACGAAGTGAGTGCCGAGTCTCTTATCCTCGGAAGAAGTCATTCTGACGTTTTTGTTGAGGATGATTTCGTTGATCTTCGTGCAGAAGGACTCCCAGGTGACGTTGGTATCGAGAATCTTCGTGCCCGCGAACTCCTTCTCCTCTTTGGTGTCCTTGAAGGTGTTCTCGATGAGTCTCATGTTCCATCTTCTCTGGAAAGCTGTATCCAATGTGAATACATTCTGGTCGGAGGTGTTCATCGTGCAGAGGATGGAGAGGTTGGATGGAATCTTAACCATATGGTTCGGATCGCCGTAGACCTCCTTCGCGATGTCGGAATTGGTGATCCCATACTCGCTCTCGCCCTTGTTCTCCTCCTTGATGGAGCGGTCGAGCAGCTGGAAGACGTCGCCGAAGATGGCTGGGGCGTTTCCGCGGTTGATTTCTTCGATGACGAGGAAATAGTCGACGGCAGGATTCTCATAGGCTTTCTTGAGGATTTTCGTGAACGGTCCGGCGACAAATTCGTAGACGATTTTTTCTTCAGCTCCCTCATCTTTCTTCAATACTGGAAGGATTTGGCCGACGAAATCGGAATAAGTGTAATCGGGATGGAAAACAACCCTCTCCATCCTGTTTTCGTCATCGCAATAATCATGCTTGACTGTGTAGCTCTTGCCTGCGCCAGGAACGCCGTACAAAATGGTGTTTTCTGCACCTTTGTTGCGTTCAGCAGGTTGGGTTTCTTCGACATTTTTGTGATTCATAAGCATATCGAAGTCAACAGAATTTAACTTAAATAACGTCGAAACCCTCTGCTGATACGCATCTAATTCTCCAATAGGTTTTCCAGCACTTGCTTCTTTGCCATCGTAGTTCAAATACGGGTTTAAGGAGTCGCCTAATGCTGATTTTAAAATTCTGAGGGATCCCTTCGCCTCTTTATCACCCGTGATATCGACAGGAGAACGAGAATCAACAATTTTTTTATAAATGCCATTCTCGTTGAAAACGACATCTTCTGCCCCGTCTGACATCTTGAATACCGCGCCTTCAGAAATAACGGTAAAAATTGTTTCCAGCGAGACTACGTATTTTGCCGATGCAGTAACGGAAAGCCCCATCCAAGAAAGCAAAACCTTTTAATAGGTTGATGTTAGGCATTAGTATTTTTATCGCTCTCTCTCAAGTTGTAGTCATTAATGTCAATGCCATGCCCGAGGAGACATTGATAGGTTTCGTATGAAATCAGTACGGCAATGGGCTTGCCATTTCTTTGGATAAAGCCGGTTTTGCCATTCTCAGACAAATCTCGAACGATTTTCGAAGCTTGGCCATGGTTTAATTCCGCAATGTTTATATGCTCAATAGGCTTTTTAACCTTGTTTTCGCTCATTGTGTATTTCCTCTGTATTTATCTTAAAAAGTATATCACTTTGCATGCTTTTCCATCAATATAAAAGGCACCTTTTTTTAATCCTTATTGTGAGGTGAATTGTAATGCCTTAAACAATCGAAAATGGCCTCCAGACAATTTACAACTATGCTGTTTCCCGCCATTTTGTACAGCTGAGTATTAGAGATTCCTTTGTCCCAGACCTTGTCGAAGTCCTCGTCCCTCCATCCCATGAGCCTCCAGCATTCGCGCGGGGTCAGCCTTCTCAGCGTGATGAGCTCGTTCTGATCTCCGACGACCACTCCGACGTCGGCGCAGGTGGTCTTGAGCGTCGGAATCATGCTCTTCTGCACCACGCCCCTCTTCCATTGGACTCGGTTGATGTAGACCCCGTCGCCTTTCTTCGCTATTGCATAGCCGGCTTTCGTGGCCTGGGGGAGAAGGATCATGTCATCTTCTCCGGAATGGAACTCCACCCCTTCGGGCGAGTTTTTGAGCGCTTCTTTCACAGGGACGATCACGAAGTTGTCCGTCGCCCTGGAGCCGGGGCATGTCGTGATGGTCCACGCGTAATCGTCATCAGCCCCTCTCGGGCGGAACCTCAATCCCCTGATCAATCCGTTGCGGTTCTTCATCGACGAGAAGCAGGTGATGACTTTGTCGCTGAGGAAATAGCGGCCGTCGACTTGATCCTCAAGGCAATCTCGGAGCTTCCTCTCAAGCGGGATCTTGCCCGGAAATTCGAAGGCGGCGTCCGTGTCCCTGATCGAAACCATGAAGCAGCGTTCCCTGTTTTGGGGGACGCCGTAATCCTTCGCGTTAAGCACTTTCCAAAAGTTCTTATAGCCAAGGCCCTCAAGGTAATCCGACCATTCCCTGAACTTCGGCATGAACCTTTTGGACACGATGTTCTTGACGTTCTCCATCAAAAGATAGCGGGGAAGCGAACATCGCTCATTCGCCTTCCCGAGCAGGCGCTGTACCTCCCAAAGAAGCGAGCTGTTCGTGCCGCTGCCCTGGTCGAACCCCTTCATCCGCCCGCTCAATGAGATGTCGGTGCACGGGAAGGAATAGGTCCACAGATCGGCGTTTGGCAGTTCCTGGATTTTTCGGATGTCCCCCAGGTTCTTGGTCTCCCCATGGAGAAGCTCGTATGCCTTCTCTGCGTATTTGTCGATTTCCGAGATTGCGACGACCTCGTGCTCGATGCCGGCTTGCTTCAGAGCCTGGCGCTGGGCGCCGATGCCGGCGAATAATTCAATAACTTTTATCACTCCTGAAAGTCTCCTTTTCAGGAGAAACCGGTCAGAAAAGCATCGATTGAGCGGGGCTGAATATAATCGTGCGCTTAATGCAACCCCCGTCTTCAGCGTTGCAACCACCTTGTTTTTGGACTGCAACCCCTGCTCGGATTACGTGCGCTTAATGAACAAAGGAAAAAGTGTTTTTCAAATTTGGTACATAGGAAAAGCCCTTGATGGCCAGATTGGATAACCTGGTTCAAGGGCCTTTTATCGAATAATGCCGATACAATCGGACTTTTAACGAAAAAAGGAATGATAAGCTTTGTATCATTCCTATCGTGACTTGATGGCGGGGAAAGAAAGAATCGAACTCTCGATAACGGTTTTGGAGACCGTAGTTATACCACTTAACTATTTCCCCATTTCTCTTTGGAAACGGATAAAAAATAGTTTAAACAAAAGCAGAAAGAAAGTCAATGGCTGTGGGACAGCGGTACCGTACGATCGCAACGACAATATAATGTGAAACTGAGCTTAAACTCGATCAACTTCAGTTCCTCATTTATCTCCTTTCGCATCCGTTTTTGATTTACGGGTAGCAAAACTTCGCGATTGGTAAAGTTTTAGAAATAAAAAGCCCTAGCATGGGACAGATCGTGTCTGTGCCGTTGATTCGTGCTAGGTGCTTGTAGAAATAATACTTTTTTTGGAAGAAAATGTCAATAAGGATCACAACATTGATCAATCGATGAAATCATGTGATCTTGAAAGGCTTCTTTAGGACTTGTAAGATTCCCTACTACTGGCTTTGATCACAAAGAAAACAGAAACTTGAAACTCGTACTATCAAGGAAAACGAATTCCACTTTATAGCATTGAAGAACGCATTGCTAGCCTTTGGTGAAACGTCATCTGAGGGCAATACAAGTCGAAACGCTTAGGTATGAATCAGAAAACATGATATCGTTTATCCCATCGAGAAGAATAAACAAAAAAACAGACTTACCGACCTAAGAACCCCAAGTCCTCTCTAGTGAATCTGCATCTTTCATTTAAACCATATTTTCATCATAATAGAAAATCGCTATTAGTTATCAAGAGAATAAAGAAGCGATTATATCAATGAAAATACCATATAGGATGTTTCCTATAGCTGGTCTAAAAGATTGCTTTTGCAATCCGGACCATGTACCGGCATCGAAGGTCAGAATTATTTTGTTCTATTCGTATCTAACTTTTGAATCAAGGGGGCAATAAGTAGAAGACGTTTCTGATTTAACAATACTCTCAAACGGCGGAAGAGGCAGGCCTTTTGCTGTCTCTGTAGAAGACGTTTCTGATTTAACAATACTCTCAAACAGAATGAAAGAGAAAGAAGCCGAAGAGATGTAGAAGACGTTTCTGATTTAACAATACTCTCAAACAGGAAGAACGGATTCAGGTATTCCCCGGGGTAGAAGACGTTTCTGATTTAACAATACTCTCAAACATGGTTCTCTTCTTTTCCGAAGCCCTGACAGTAGAAGACGTTTCTGGTTTAACAATACTCTCAAACGGAAACTTGAAGCAGAGGTATTCGCAGCTGTAGAAGACGTTTCTGATTTAACAATACTCTCAAACGCACGGTC
>CAUUFA010000011.1:0-60377 GCA_963544395.1 uncultured Bacilli bacterium
AGATAATATCCTGATTCTAGATGGCAAAAATCCCTCCATGCCTGTTTATGACAGACGATGGAGGAATTTTCATTTATCGAGATTTCCGCCTGGAATCAATAGAGTTTCAATTTTGTTCTTTCTTTTCTTCAGGCTGTCCATCTCCTCTTTTATCAGAGAAGACGGCGCCGGTTGAAAAATATTTTTGCATCCTAGGAGAACGGCGGATCAGGACGAAGATCAGCCGGTTGAAAATCAATTCATAGGTGACGAAGCAGATGCTGGCTTTAAGCAGATTGAAAGGACCGTAAATTAAAGAGATGATGCCGATGTAGCTTCCCTGATCGACCATGACGTTCTTTCCGTGGAAATAATGAAGCACGTTTTCAATGGTGCCAGGATCAAAGCAAGTCGAGAAATGAGGATGTTCACCAAAGACCGTGAGATAGGATGGGGTGATGAAGATCGCATTGAGGGCGGTAAGAGATACCGTGACAAGCAACGTGATGAAGAGATAAGAGAGGATTCGGAATCCCAGTCCCTTTTTGAACCAATGGAAGACATGGGAGGTCAAAAAGAGACCGAGGAGAAACATATAGCTCGTGAAGAGAGCAGTGATGTTTCCGATTCCGAGTCCCACCGGCCCCCAGACCGCTAAGTCAAGAACGGTTTTGATGATGGCGACAGAGAATCCGCCGAAGAATCCATACATCGCATAAGCGATCAGAACGACCATATCGGAGACTTCGATCTTGAGCCAAGGAGCCGGAGGATACTCGATCTTGGCAAACGCCATCAAGACGAAGCCTAAGGCGCTAAGCAAGGCCAACGTCGTCATACGGACAACAATCTCACTGCTTTTTCTTCTCATGGAAATGGGTCCTTTCCTTCCGAAAGAAAAAATCCCCGGAAGCAAAGCGCCTCAGGGGATCCAGCATACAAATTCTGTATGAGATAGCCATTCTTTCATCCAGCCTTTACTGTCGCCTCTGGAATCGCACCAGATCATGAAGCCAAGCTCCTTGCGGGGTATACCGCCGAGTGGGATTTTCACCCTACCCTGAATCGCTACAGGAAAAGTATAGGCTTTTAAAGGAAAAAAGCAAGCCGGTTGCTCTCATCGCTGAAAATATATCCGATTTCCGATAAAGCAGAAACTTTCCTTTATCCTAGAGACAGACAAAATGAAAATCAGTTCCAGCCATAAAGCTGTCCCTCCCCTTCCTTGGGGAAAAGTCCTTGCAGGTAAGCCTCCATTCTCTTACCTGCTCCTGACCATCTGTCCCATCCGCAGATGGTCTTTTTATCGCAGCAAGGACGAGTTCATCAGCTGAAGAATAAGACCAACGGCGATCAGAGCCTGAGCGGAGAGATAGGTTGCCATGATCGGAAAATCACGCCGTTTGATATCCTTGATAAACATCGTATAGGACAAGATGCTGTCGGAAAGAATGAAGAGCAGTCCGCCGATGACACCACAAAGCAGATAGCGCTGTCCTATGGCTGAGGCATAAATCTGCACCCCCATATCCAGACATAAGAATGTCAGATATCCGGTTCCTGCGATGGAAAGCGGCAAAGAGATCTTCACCGCCTTCCGTAAAGCTAAGAAGCCTACGACAAGAAGGAGGCCGTAGACGATGGCGAAGATGATGATATGAAGCGGCCGAATCGAAGTGGCGGAGCGAACGAGAAGAATGACCTGGGTGATGAAAAGCAGGTGGTTGATCAGGAAGGATGCCATTCCGAGATAGACGCACTTCTGCTTGTCCTTGAAGATGAAGAACACATCTCCGATGACGCCGAAAAGCAGTCCCAGCCAGATCAGATAAGCATCCGGAAAAGTCAGAAGGGCAAAGAGAGTGAGAGAGAGAACACAGAACGGCTTGATGATCTTCCTTGCCTTCTCTTTCTCCACAAAGGCGAAATAAAGCTCGATCCCGCAGAGAATGAGATAAAGGATAAGATAGGTAAAAAAGACCGTCTTTGTGGGATAAATGAACAATCTAACCAGCATATGAATTCCTCGCTTACGGTTCATTATAAACAAGGGAAGAGGATTTGTATAGAAATGTCTGCGTTATTTTTTTGTTTCCGCTTGGCTCGCCTTGAAAAACAAAAAGCATTCAACTATAATTTATGTCGTTACGCAAGTAACCATCGGGACATAGCGCAGCATGATAGCGCACTTCCTTGGGGTGGAAGGGGTCGTGGGTTTAAATCCCACTGTTCCGACCATGAAAACAAAAGACTGTTGTCTTATCTGATATTCGTCAGGTTGGCAGCAGTCTTTTTTGGTTTAAATTTGGTTTAAAATCATCACTGGATTTCTGCCGGTAAGTCCGCTTTCCTGAAGTCCGTCGGAGTGAAAGAAAGATAGCAGGTGTTCTTTGTCCCAACGATTTTCAGTCCGTTAGGATACTCTTCTACTGTATAGTCGCTGAGATCGTGGTCAAAAGTGAATCTTTTTTCAACAACAAACGGATTTGCCTTCCGATAGAAGACGGTGCAGCCTTTTCCGACAACATCCTGGCCTAAAGCTTGGGCAAAGCGGATTGGATCAGCTTCATAGGTTTCCATCACAATAGCGAAGGAACGATTGGATGCCTTGATTGTCCTTGTCTGCGGGCAGAAGGCAAAGATAAGGAACGAGCCGACAATGCAGGGAAGCGTAAAAAGCAGTGAGAAAAGCGGAAGTCCATTCTTTGTTGCGATAGCTCGAAAGATACCAAGGAAGAAAAGCAAAGCAAAAGCGATGACAAGGAGAAGAGCACCAGCTCCGCGGTGAATCTCACCAAGAAAATACAGATTTGTATTCAGGCAGAGCTGAATCACACCGATAACAAAAAACAACAAGCCAAGAATGAAGATACACCAAGATGTGATTTGGATCCGTTTTTTAGACATTGACCATATACCCCTCATATATTATTGAATCAAGTTTTCCCGCTCTCTACAAAACAAAATTGCAAAAAGATTTCGCTAAAGACTCGCGGCAAGGCCGGTGTACGTCTCGAGGGACGACTGCATCAGGGGGCATTTCCCCACCTGCTACACGGCGGTCACCCTGATCAGAATGGTCCAGAAGCGGATGTTCAGGGACAGGTACACGGCGGAGGAGATCATCGACTACATCCGGAGATTCAGGGCCTACGGCTGCGGGAACGGGAAGTGGATGAACCTGATGAAGAGGAGGGATGCGAAGATCGGCGAGGAGCTCAGCGAGTACTTCCAGCTTCCCGTCCTTTCCCGCGCCCTTACAGCGGACGACATTGACGAAATCTTCGCCCTGGAGTTCGGGGCGAGTAGTAGAAAATAGGGCCAAATGCAAAAGTCAGGCAGCAAAGCATATTTATTTCCCAAAATCGATGTTTTTTGCAATTTGGATAATAGTTTTTTTGTATTTGTTTGCCACTTAAACTACTTCCTCTGTTTATGTCGACCACAAAAAACTTCAAACGGCTCTTTAACGGATCCTAGACTAATACAAGTGCATCGCTATGTAGCGCAGTCAAGCACCCCGCCAAACAACTCGCTTAAACAAGAAAAAAGATACACTCAAAGCCGAGCGGATCGTGGCGTTTTCCGCTAAACCGCTTGGCGAATGGCCCCATATTCTCCGCGCGGCGGCAAATTTGAGTTTTAAAATCTTTTATTACGCACGTCTATATTTCGCTTTTTTATTCTACGAATCTCTCTTTTTATAGCCATAGGTAATTTGCCCGCCGTAAATATAGTTAAGTGCTGGTCTTAGGTCCGTGTCTCTACGCAACAATTCTTTCATAAGCGTTATTTGTTACAGATTCTTCAGAAACCTGTCAGCTTCCTCCGGTGTGATCTTGCCTTCCGAAACCATCTGTAGGATCTGTTTTCTCATCTGTTCCTTGTCATCCGACACCGGCTTTTCTTTTTCTTCTTGGCTCAGTTCTTCTGCTTGCGTTGGCATTTCCACATCAAGTTCTCTTTTCAGCCTCTGATATGGTGCGTCGATATAACGGAAGAAAGCAAAAATCATGCCGATGGTAAAAGACATATTCAGCAGATAGACGATGATATTCGAGATCTGAATGAGAGGAACATCACCCGCTTTCTTGCCGAATCCGGTGATGAAGTAGACGCTCTCCGCAATCGCCTCTAACACACTCATAATCATCAAAGAGGCACCGAGGAAGTGGAAGTTATAAAGTCGCATCGAAAGATAGGAGACAGAAGCTAACAGGAAGATTGCGACAAGCAGCAGGATGACGAAGATCGTCGCTAAAGCCGGTATCGTGACATCCCAATTGACCATCGCCCCTTCTTTGATGTTGCTCATCTCACTTAACAGCCGATACTGAGAATGAGGGAGCGCCATCAAAGCGAGGAGAAGCGCTGAGCAAAGCAAAGCGATATAGATGGGTATTTTATTCTTTGCGGTGATCTGATCCATGTTCAGTCCTCCTTATGTTGGTTTAATAGCTTCTGATTCATTGCTTCTATTTTACGCTTTTCTTCAAAATACTGATCTCTCTTCTCCAGGATGAGCTTCGCAGCGGAGAGAGGAACAAGCTGAGAAAGTTCTTCCTCTTTGACTCCATCCAATGACTCCATGGTGGGATAGAGGGAGAGAAGTTTGTCTCTCCGTTTCTTACCGACTTCCGGAATGTCATCGTAGATGGTTTTGAAAGGAGCCTGAGCTCTCTTAGAACGATGGAAGGTGATGGCGTAGCGATGAACTTCATCCTGCATCCGCATGAGCAGGAAGAAAAGAGCGGAGTTACGTTCTAAGGGAATCTCCTCACCGGTATCGGCGTTGATCAGGGTATCGGTCTCATGTCGATCGTTCTTCTGAAGTCCGGCAAGCGGAATATCGATCTGACATTCTTCCTTGACTTCAAGTCCGACCTGGCACTGAGTGTAGCCGCCATCGAGGATGATGAGATCGGGAAGCTTGGCGTTCTCCTCCTTCAGACGGAGGAACCTACGACTCAACACCTCTCTCATCGAGGCGAGGTCATCCTGAGGATTGGGTTGCGAAATCTTATAGCGACGATAAAGCTGAGGTGCCTTTTCTCCGTTGATGTATTTGACCATCGCTCCGACCGGTTCAGCGCCCTGCGTGTGAGAGTTATCGTAGAGCTCAATATCTAATGGTGTCTTCTTCAACACTAGCTTACGCTGAAGCTCTTCCAGCAGAGAGAGGACATCATCGTTTAGTCTGGCGGTCTGGAAATGCTGATCGAGCATTTGCTTGGCGTTCTCCAAAGCCATGGAGACAAGATCTTTCTTCTTTCCGCGGCTCGGAGAGAGGATGCGGAATCCTAAGGCGTCGCTAAGAACATCCATGCCTTCCATAGGCGGAACGATGAGCTCCTTAGGATGATCTGGATGATTTTCATAGAACTGAAGGATGACATTCTCTAGCACATCCTCAATCTCATCCTCAAGCTCGACGACATACTGCTTCTTGCCAAGAAGGATTCCTTTGCGGTAAAGGAGGAAAACGACGCAGACATAGCCTTCACGGACGGAGTAACCGATGACATCGCGGTCGGTCTTATCGGCGAAGACAACCTTCTGCGAGGAAGTGATGTTCTTCACGGCTTCCAGGAGCTTTTTGTATTCTTCCGCCCGCTCAAAATCAAGCTTGTCAGCAGCTTCCTTCATTTTCTCCCGAAGCTGAGAGACAACAGAACCGGTATCTCCGTTGAGAAAACGAGTGATGGAATCGACCATCGTCTTGATGGTTTCCGGAGGCACTTCCTGGATGCAGGGAGCAAGGCACTGCCCGAGATGATAGTACAGACAGGGTCTTTCCGGCAGAGTCTGGCACTTCCTCAGCGGATAGATCTTGTTGAGCAAGCCGATCATATGATAAGCCTGAGAGGAATTGGGGAAAGGACCGAAGTAGGAGTAACCTTTCTCTTTCGTATTCCTGGCGATCTTCAGATATGCATCCTTTTTATGAAGCGCGATGAAAGGATAGGAGCGATCATCCATCAAAGCAATGTTGTATTTCGGAAGATAGCGATGGATGAGATTGATCTCTAAAAGCAGAGCTTCCTTCTCCGACTGGGTCTCGATGATATCGAAGTCGCGTATCTCTTCGACCATCCTGGCGACTTTGCCGACCTGAGGCCTCGTAAAATACTGCTTGACCCGCTTGACTAGGGATTTGGCTTTCCCGACATAGATGATCACGCCTTCCTCATCCTTCATCTGATAAGAGCCCGGCTTATCGGGAAGCAGGGAGATCTTCTGTTTCAGCAGAGGATAATCAAGATAATTCATACTTTGAGATGGACGATCGTGGCACCCAATCCACCTTCACCGGCACCACCGAAGCGATAGTCAGCGACAAACTCTTTGTGATTGGAAAGATATTTCCAAACCGCATCCTTCAAAATGAAGCCGCCGGCGCCGTGGATGATCCGGATCATCGAATAACGATGAATCCTCGCCTGATCGATGAAGGAGACGACTTTCCGCATCGCTTCATCTCTCGTCAACCCGATGACATTGATCTCCATCCCCTGAGAAGGGGCAAGATCAAGGTAGGCCATATCGGCAGAGGTTAAGACAGAAGGCTTTCTGACCTTGACATCAGAAGGACGAAGCGGAGAACGGCGAAGACCTTTTAAGGAGCGACGGAATCGTAACCCATCGGCATCCAAGGTGACTTCGCTCTTCTTGACTTCCAGGACTTTCATCCGGCGTCCATCCTCATCTTCAACGAGTTCACCCGGCTGAAGATCTTTCAGCATCTCCGATTTTTTCTCCTGAATCGGCAAGCCTTGGTTCGTGTCTTCTTTCAGCTTGTTCAGCTCGCCTTTTGCCTTGGAAACTTCCGAATAATTCAATGATCCGTCTGCCCCTTTTTCCGCCCAGACACGATTGATCTCCGCCAATCTTTGATCGACGAGTCTCTCGACTTTCTCCTGGGCTTTCTGGTGGATCTGAGCCCTTTCTTCATTGAGGGCAATGATGGCTTTCCTTCTTTTCTCGATCAGCTCATCCAGCGCTTTCTTCTCGTGTTCAAGTTCTCTGAAACGCTTCTCGTTGAGAGAGACCTGTTCGGTCAGCTTTTCCATCAAGGCATCCGTATTCTGGTTTTCTCTCTCCGATTCAAAGGTTTCTGCATCCTCGATGATCCGGGGATTGAGTCCCATTTGTTTCGCCAGAAGAAGTCCGTAGGATTTTCCGGTCGTATTCATCAGAAGACGGTACGTCGGCGTCAAGGAGTCGGAATTGAATTCCATTGCGGCCGTGAGAGCTTCCTTGTCGCTTGCGGCATAGAACTTGAGACCGTCAAAATGGGAGGTCAGCAAGGTGAAACAGCCGATCCGCTCAAAGTGCTTGAGCAAAGCGACACCTAAAGCCTCTCCATCTTTAGGTGAAGTTCCTTCTCCGACTTCATCGATGATGACGAGGGACTTTTTCTCACATCGGTCCGTGATTTCCTTGATGCCAAGAAGATGAGACGAGAAGGTCGAGAGATTGTCAAGCACCGACTGGTTGTCTCCGCCGAGGAAATGAACCTCCTCGACAAACGGAATCTTTGCCCCGAGCTGACAGGGGACAAGCAGTCCGAGTTTATCCATCATGACACACAGGGCGACCGCTTTGATCAGAACGGATTTTCCGCCGGCGTTGGGGCCTGTGATCAAAAGGGCTTTGGGCTGTTTTCCACCGAGCTCGATGGTGTTGCAGATCACTTTTTTTGCATTCAGAAGCGGATGAAAAAAGCCCTGAAGGGAGAGTTCGTCATCGCCGATCTCGGCGATCACTCCCTGATACACGTTTCCGAATCGGACAGAACCGAGATAGCGGTCGAAACGCTCGATGATGGTGACATCCTTTTGAATAGGTTTCAGCTGTTTTGCGCATTTCTGAGAGAGGTCAGCGAGAACCTTCATCACTTCGTTCTCTTCGTCGTTCTTCAGGGAATTCAGACGGTTGCGAAGATCGATGACTTCATAAGGAACCATGAAGGCAGTCTCTCCGGAAGAGGAATAAGAGATGACGGTGCCGCGAACGGAACCTTTGCAGGAGGCTTTGACAGGAAGAGCTTCATCTCCGTCTTTGATGGTGATGACATCTTCGGAAAGATAAGAGGCGTACCGGCTCTTGTAGGTGTTCATGATGTTGGAGAGCTGCCTAGTCAGATCCCGGATCTGATTCCGGATCTCTTTTAAGGTGCTGCTGGCACGATCTGAGATGGTGAGGTCCGGTTCGATGGCGTTGATGAGATCTCGTCTTAATCCTTCCAACGGTTCAAGATCCAGGGCATCATCGTGGAGATGAAAATACTCTGACTTATCCTCAAAAAGATCGATAAGATAAGCCGATAAAGCGCAGAGGTCTGCGATTGAGGAAAGGTCCTGAGGATAAAGCAACGAGCCTCTTTCCATCGCCTCATAAAGAGGTTCCATATCGGGAAAAGAGGGAAGGTTGATCTCCTGTCCTGAGCGGAGGAAACGGCTGAACTCCTCCAAGTATTCGTGCGAGGTCTCGACCTCGTATCCATCCTTCGCAAGAAAAGATTCAGCGCTGAACCTCTTCTTCAGCCCGCCGGAGGATAAGCGTTCTTTCAGCTTTTCAATAAGGGCGCTGACTTCTTTCGTCAATTGGTTTTCTTCCATGGCGATATTATATCAAAACAGAAGGGGTCTGACGGAGATGACGCCGTTTTGTGTTATCATTCTAACGAGGAAACGGACTTGACTTACATCACGATCAAAGCCGATCAAGCAAAAGCCGAAGAGATCAAGGACTTCTACCAGGCGAAGGAAGTCAACAACGCCAAGAATCCTTATCATCTTTTTCAGGTAAGAAAAAACGGAGTAGATATCTCCTGCTACCGCAAGAAGGACGATCTTTACACCATCACTTTCTCCGGCAAAAAAGAAAGAGCAATCGAAGAGGTCTCTTTCTTCACCAAGACCTACACCATCAAAGAGGTTGAACCTATGATGAAGCAAGACCGTGAACCATACTTTCAGGGCTGGGAGGATCTCAGCGATCAGATTGGATCGGATGAGACCGGAAAAGGAGAGTTCTTCGGTCCTCTCGTCGTCTGTGCCACCTATGTGAGACCCGATGATATCCCTCTGTTAGAGAAGCTTGGTGTCAATGACTCCAAGAAGATGAAAGACCATCATATCCAATCGATCGGTCCCCTCTTGAGGAAGAGAATCCTCAACTATGTTGTCCTTGTCAGCCCAGAGAAGCTTTCTTCCTCCTATGATAAAAATAGCATGAATACCGAGAAGATGCTTTCTATCTGCCACAATGCCGCCCAGGTCGGGCTGAAAAGGAAGTACGCTCTTCCGGATCACATCATCTGCTACATCGATCAGTTCATCCCGGAAACAAGGTACCGAAATTATGTCAAAGATACCTGCATCTCCAACCCCCTTTACTTCCGGACGGAAGGAGAAACCTATTATCCCAGCGTCGCCTGTGCCTCCGTCATCGCCCGCTACATCCTGCTAGAGGAATGGAAGAAGATGGATGAACATTTCAAGACCCACATCCCCATCGGATCCGGTGCCAATGTCGATCTTGTCTTCAGCCAGCTGAAGAAGAAGTTCGGCGATGAGGTCGATCACTACGTGAAAAGATATTTCAAAAACTTTCAGAAGTAGCCTATAATAGTTGTCGTAACAGAAAGGAGGAGATGATGAAAAACCTGATGTTTGCCGCACTTTCGTTAGTCTCCGGACTTTCGAAGTACAAAGACGGTGACTCCACCTCATTAAAAGGGATGGAGATCGAGAAGAACGCCGAATATATCATCGAAGGAAAATACGCCAACATCAATCACTTCTGGGGCATCAATGTCACCGGAACCGGAACCGAGGATTACTTCTACACCTTTGAGAAAGACGAAGCTTCCACCATCACCAAATCCGGTAAGGCGATCGCTTTTGACGAGATTCATGAAGGAGACAGACTGAAAGTCACTTATGACGGCTCTGTCTCTTTGGTCTACCCTCCGAAGCTCAACAATGTCACCAAGATCGAAGTCATCGACTCCGAACCGAAATAAGAATCAAGAAGCTCTATTCTGTCATTCCGTCCCTTCATCATAATGGACCAGCCTCACGTCTGGTCTTCTTTTAGCTTCCCGATAATTTCCGGTCTCTTCTCTTTGGTCGCCATAGATGACAACGGATGTGTCATCACTCACATAGGGCTGAAGAGAGGCGCCTTCATCCAACGCTTTTTTCATCAGCGCCTCTTTCAGAGCCTGGTTTCTAAACCGAGTGAAGACAACACCTTGTCCTTCATAAGGGCGATCTGATTTCTCGTCTCTCTGATATGAAAAGGAGATCTTTCGGGAAAGTGGCTGAGGGTGATAATGCTGACAGAAGTTATCCAAAGAACCGAAGATATCTTCTGCATCGATCTCCATGTCGTTGAGGATAAGCCTTGTGATCTCACAGTCCTCGACTGCCCTGTGAGCTTTCGTATAGTCGATATCATAATAGAGAGCTAAATCCATCAGCCGATGACGAGGAAGGAAAGGAAGGAGACGCCGGGAGATCTTCATCGTGTCCGACGAAGTGAAGCAAGGGCTCTGCTGAAAGAATTCCTTGCCTCTCGAAGCAAGGAATCCGAGGTCGAAAGAGACATTGTGTCCAAAGACATGATCGTTGCCAAGGAAAGAGAAGAAATCTTTTAGGACATATTCTTCCTCTCTTTTATCCGCAAGCATACGGTTGCTGATATGAGTGATTCCGGTGATGAGTTCGCTGACATAGCAGATTTTCCTTCCGCCCTGAAGCAGATAGTCCTCGCTCTCGCTTCCGAAAGGCAGGTAGCGAAACACTTTCGGCCGGCAAAGCTCAGAGAACGAGGCGACAGGCTGATGATTCCTCACCCGGATCGCGCCGAATTCTATGATGCAGTCCATCGCAGAAGAGAGGCCGGTTGTCTCTAAGTCAAGAATGGTGTAATCCGAAGGAAATGTCTCAGACGTCTTTGTTCTGTCTTTCGATTCAAATTCGTATGCCATATTGGTCTCCTTAGCTGTTCAGACGCATGAATCCCGTAGATGAGAAAACGATAAGGAAGGGTTAGTCCGTTGAATCCTACCTCTTCCATCCTGAATTTGATTAACCAAGTCGATTCATGAAAAACAACTCAATTCTTAACACGGTTTTTTATTTTTTCAGTAGCCTTAATACAACTTTGATCCATCATTCTTTCAGCAGCTTTTCCAGCTCATCGACAAGCTCTTCCATCCGCTCAGTGACGGCTAAGAAGGACTCTTTCTTCGTCAGGTCGACACCGGCCAGCCGCACCTCGTCGATCGGATACGTGGAACCGCCGGACTTCAGCATTTCGATATAGTCCTCAAAGGCGTGAGGAACGCCTTCCTTGACTCTCTTGTAGATGAGCATCGAAGCCGTGAAGGAAGTAGCATACTGATAGACATAGAACGGGGTATAGAAGAGATGAGGGATATAAGCCCAGACCAAAGGCTTCACCTTTTCCTCTTCGATGTTGATGCCGTAATAGATCTGATAGAGTCTTGTCATCTCATCCGACAGGACTTTGTAGTTGATCGGTTCGCCTCTCTCTGCCATCGTAGCGATATCCTGCTCGTAATGAGCGAAGAGGGTCTGACGATAGAAGGTGCCGCAGATTTCATCGATCGACTTCTGAAGCAGGGCGATCTTGTCGTTCTTGGATAACGTGCCAGACTCCATCAGGTAATCAAGGAGGTTATGCTCGTTGAAAGTCGAGGCGATCTCAGCGACAAAGATGGTGTAGTTCTGCTTGAGGATAGGCTGAGTCTCCTCGGAGTAGAGGGTGTGGATGGAGTGACCGGATTCATGGGCGAGGGTGAAGACATCATCCAATTCGCCGTTGAAGTTAAGCAGGATATAGGGATGGATGTTATCTCCGCCGGAGGAGTAGGCTCCGGTCCGTTTCCCTAAGTGATGATAGACATCGACATACCCGTCAGCAGAGACTTCTCTGGCTTTCTTCTGGAAATCTTCAGGAAACTTCTCGATGGAGCGGAAGAAGAGCTCTTTGGCTTCCTCGAAGGTGTACTTCTTATCGGAGTGAGCCAATTGAATGAAGCGGTCGTAGGAGCGATGACGATCTAAGCCGAGATACTTTCTTCGGATCTCATAGTATTTGTGAAGCGGAGCCGCGTGCTCGGAAGCGGCTTCAATGAGATTGTGGAAGACCGATTCCGGGATCTTGTTGCGATAGAGATGAGACTCTAGGATTGAAGAATAGCCTCTGGCTTTCATCTCCGAGAGCTCAGCCTGAACGGTGTTGTTATAAATCTCGCCGTAGACATTCTTATGGGCATCATACCAGGTGTAGAGAGATTCAAAGATCGCCTTCCGATCCTCCTCACAGGCAGCGGAGGTGACCAAGGAAGTCCAGTTCGCATCGCTGACTTCCTGCTCTTTACCGCTCTTTAAGGTGATGGTCTTCGGCAGATAGTCAGAGACAGAGAGCTGCGAGTAAAGGTTAGCGCCTTCACCTTGGATCGGAGCAAAGTAGGAGACAAGTTTTTCCTGATCGCCGGGAAGGACATGCTTGGCTCCGCGGAAGAGCTTGTCGAACTCAAAGTCGAAATCCTTATCTTCCGGATGCTTCTCAAAGTGAGAAGAAATATAGTCCTGACCCAGCTTCAGAATCTCAGGATCAGCGTAGGAAACGGCACTGTTATAGTCGTTGAACAGGTTTTCGACCTTCGAAAGATCAGTGGCGTTAGTGACATTTCTCTTATCGAGATCGCTGCGCATCGAAGCAAACATCGAAAGACGGGAAAGAAGACGATCCGCCTCTCTTTGAAGGGCGAGGTACTGAGAGAAGGTTTTCTCTTGACCTAGTTTACCTTCCAATCCAGCTAAAGCAGGAATCACCTCTTCTTTCATCTTCTTCAGATCCTCTTCAAACTCCTCCTGTGTCTTATAGATACGAGTCAAATCCCATTGATCAGTCATACATGGTTCTCCTTTCAGAACGTTTTGATTATACCATGGCTAACCTGATGAAGAAATGTCGGATCCGACTTTCCTTTTTACTCCTAGAACAAGAAATCGACTCAACCGAAGAGGCCTTGATTCTGCCGTTGAACGACAGTCATCCTGGATGCACTTCAACATCATATTGAAGTGATATTGAAGTAGTTTTAGAAGCTTGATACTTTTTTTGATTTGGCGATTTTTTGTCCAAAGCCATAAATCTAGTATAGTTTTAGATCCATACTTTTAACGATCAGCATTATCAAAACTTACGATGAGATTGTTCATAGTGCTGTCCGTGCTTTAGCACATCCTTAAACAATAGAAAAGCGCCAACCAAGCTGTCAGAGCTATGAATTACTGCGATCAGTTCCTGGAGATAAACGACTCCGTATTCATCTCGACTTCCAAGCTGAATATACCAAGTTTCGCATGGTAGACTTCGGAAGAGGTGTAACCGATGATCTTTCCGGCATCATCTTTCTTCAGCGTCAGCATCACGCTGCGGAAGATCGGTTTTTCCGTAAGACCTCCGGTTCGGAGCATCTGCACCTGATAATGCTTCGTAGCAAAATCAGGATGAAGAATCAGGATCGAATCGTTTCCTTTCTCCTCATAGGAGAGAATGGTGTCCATCCTCAGATCGTAAGGAAGGAAACCGAAGGTGATGTTTCCATCCTCCACAAGCTGTGAGGAGAACTCGGTCTTGGTCTCAAAGTCACGGACCTGATAGGAGGCTAAGGGAAGGATTCCGTACTGCGAGAGATAGTCCTGATAAAGGAAACGTTTCGGTTCTGAATCCGAAAGGGATTCAAGAGATGAGCCTACAAAAACGTTCAGATTGTTCTTCTCTCGGATGCAACGGAAAGCCGTGTGGACAAAAGCAGAATCGGAAACGGTCTCCTGAATGGTCTTCTCCTCACTATAAATAGATAAAGAGCGGATTTTCTGATCCGTCTTCACACCTAGGACAGTGGCTGTCGCTATTCCCTCTGTCCTCTGCATGAAAGGGACTTCGCTCAGAGAGAGGAGTCTCTGAACCAGGTCCTGATATTCGTCTTCTTTGATTTTCATGATATCTTGATTGTAGAAGATGAGAGACAGAAATACAATCAGCAGCCTATCTCTGTGAAAAAGAAATCATCGAGCAATGGCGAAACTTGACTTTCCTTCTTGCCAAGATATGACACGCTTTTTCTTTTCAATCCTACTGGTTCAAGGTAGAATAGTGCAGACAAAAAAGAGGCTTAACATATGAACACGAAGAATATGGACATACTCTCGATCCAAGACCGAGCCAAGAATAGGAGGAGTTTAGGATTCCGTGTCATCAACGGCTCTGCCGGCATGCTTTATCACGATGACAGGAGCTTATGCACCTATGAATCTGTCAACGCCTTCATCCGCAAGGACTTCGACAGCTATCTCAGCTATCCTAACCCGATCGGAAGCAAGGAGTATCGAGAAGGAGTTCTCTCCTGGATCTTCCAAGAGGAACGTGAGGAAATTGAACAGACCTACCACATCGCCTGCTCCTGTTCCTTAGGCGGAACTGGTGCGCTCTCCATGTCGATGAACCTCACCAAGGAGAATGATGGTGTCATCATCCTCTCTGATCTTAACTGGCCCAATTACTTCCATCTCTGCGACGTCTGCGGAATCGACTATATCAAGTATGAAAGGTTCGATAAGACCGGTCATTTCTCTTTTTCTAGTCTCAAACAAGGCATCGATCAGGGCTTGAAGGATCATCCTTGTGCCACCCTCATCCTCAACGATCCCTGTCAGAACCCGACAGGGTATTGTTTCTCCTATGAAGAATATGAACAGCTTTTCCGATTACTATCCTCGTATCAGGGCAAAGTGACCTTGCTGATGGATATTGCCTACTTCAACTATGCCCCGATGGGTTTTCTCTTCCGGGATTATCTGCTGAAGCATCACGCTGATTTTCCGATCGAGGTTGCCTTCTCCTGCTCCAAGTGCTTCGGCCTTTATGGCATGAGGCTTGGGGCTCTTCTGCTTCTGACAGAGAGCGAAGAGGAAAAGACCGCATTGGAGAGTCGGATGTACAGTTATGCCCGCGGAACTTACTCCTGCCCAAACAACGGTGCGATGGGACCGATTGCTAAGCTGCTCAACGATCCTGAGGCTTTGCATCAAACAGCGATCGATATCTCGATTGAAAACAAGAGGCTCACGGCGATCGGCAAGGCACTCTCGAAAGTACTTGACGAGAAGCGCATCGATCACTTCCCCTATGGCGGAGGATTCTTCGTCACCGCCAAAGTCGAAGGGGCGACAGCCTTCTGTCTGGCCTTGGAGGAGAAGGACATCTTCCTCGTCCCTATCGCTGACCGCTATGTCCGCATCGCTGTCTCGGGTCTCAACATGGACGATGTCGCTCTGCTGAGGGATAACCTCTGAGCAGAAAAACGAAGTCTGCCTCTGCTTTCCTTTCTTCTTTTTTGACTTTCTGAACGGTTTGTCCTCCACTTCTCTCAGTTTTCATTGCAGTACGAATTCGATTCCACTAGAATAGGCGTCATGACAAAACTCTTTGTACCTAAGAAAAACTATCCCGAGCAGATTGACGCATTCCTTCTTCTGCTCTGTGTCGGTCTGACGGCGTTTTTCAGTATGAACCCGCTCGTCTTCTCTAAGGATGCCACCGGAACCAGCATCGTGGCTCAGGATACCTCGATGCTTCCTGCCTACATCCTTGTTCCTCTTTATGTTGTCTTCCTTCTTCTTGCCGCCTATATCATCTTCTCCCGCTACCGGCAGACAAAAGTCCTGCCAAACCACATACTCTTAGGCGTTCTTGTCGCCTTTGTCGTCATCCGAGCCATCTCTCTCTTCTCTCTTCCTTACGGCAACGCAAGATTCGCATTCCACGAAGCCTATACACATGATCTCATCACCTTCTATGCAGAAAACGCCTCCGCCGGAGAGCGGTTCCTCAATCTTCTCAACGACACGTTCTATGGTGTTTCTCTTCTGTTATTAGCCACCTATCTGAAAACGTTTGATGATCGTTCCTCTCGCTTTGTGATCGATCTCGTCAGCGCTGTCTTCATCCTCTTGCCATTAGTCGGCATCGTCTACTCCTACTTCGCCGAGAAAACGTTTTGGATCAGCAACCTTGAATATATCTTTGAGCTGAAGGGTCGCGGATTCATGCACATCCGTTCCTTCTTTGGCAACCGCAACGTCTTCGGTATGTTCATGTTGTTAGGAGCTTGCTTATCCACCATTCGCTTCTGGCAGAAACCGGATCCGCTCTGGATCCTTCTTCTCCCGGTCTTCCTCTTCAACTGTGCGCTGGTCTATTGCCGCACCTCTCTCTTCCTGATCTTCGGACTTCTCGCAGCGACGGCCATCCTCTTCCCTCTCTTCCGCTTCAAGGAATATAAAGGGTATTCCATCGCCATTCTCTGTGTGCTGCTCTCCGTCTTTGTCTTCTTCGTCATCTTCTATCTGTGCAAAGAGGACGTCGTCAAAAAGTGGTTCTCCATCCTGACCAACCGCGGCACCATGCAATCCCGTCACTGGTACACCAAAGAAGGACTGACCATGCTGAAGGATCCTATCTATCTCTTCTTCGGATTCGGAAAGCCGAACTTCTCCAAGATCTTCATCCTCTACGAACAGCTCATTCCGAACTCTCTGCCCTTATGGACCACCCACTTCCTCTACACAGAATATCTGCTTCAGTTAGGATTATTAGGATCTCTATTCGTCCTTGGATGCTACGCTTATCTCTTCTACTACCTCTTCCTTCACCTGAAAAACAAGAGCCTTCGCTTCATCCCATATGCTCTCATACTCTTGATCTTCTTAGTCTATGGTCTTTCGGAGATGAGAGGCCTCTTCCTTCTTGAAGGCACCTCCTGTTGCTTCCTCTTCGTCCTCGTCGTTCCGCTTCTTCTCGACAGCAAAAAGCTCCATCCGGTCTTCTGAATCTCATGAAACGTAAAAACCGATCGCCCCACAACGAGGACGATCGGTTTTCTTTTCGATACAGGATGATAAACTTACTTCTGATAGCCGTTTGGATTCTTCATGATCCAGTTCCACTGGGAGGCGCACATATCGGAAAGATCGTGTGTGGCAACCCAATGAAGCTCGTCTTTGGCTTTCTTCGGAGAGGCGTAGCAGGCAGCGACATCGCCGCTTCTTCTCGGGGAGATCACATAAGGAACCTTGACTCCGGAAGCCTTTTCGAAGGCGTGGACAATGTCGAGGACCGAGTAGCCGACACCGGTCCCTAAGTTGTAGATATGGACACCAGGCTCAGTGCAATATTCAAACGCAGCGATGTGACCTAAGGCGAGATCGACGACATGGATGTAATCCCTGACGCCGGTGCCATCCGGAGTCGGATAGTCATTGCCGAAGACGCTGAGGTGATCGAGCTGTCCCATCGCCACTTTGGCGATGTAAGGCATCAGGTTGTTCGGAATGCCTTTGGGATCTTCACCGATGAGACCAGAGGCGTGTGCCCCGACAGGATTGAAGTAGCGAAGAAGGATGATGTTCCACGTCGGATCCGAGCGGTAGAGGTCCTGAAGCATCCCTTCGATGACAAGCTTCGTTCTGCCATAGGGGTTGGTGACGGAGAGGCGGCAGTCCTCATCGAGAGGAAGACGCTCCGGGACGCCATACACCGTCGCCGAAGAGGAGAAGATGATCGTCTTGCAGTCATGGGCTTTCATCGCCTCAAGCAGGACGAGGGTGGAATCGAAATTGTTCTCAAAGTAAGTGAGAGGAATCTGACAGGATTCTCCGACAGCCTTGAGTCCGGCAAAATGGATGACGCCATCGATCTTGTTCTCGTCGAAGATGCGGTTGACGAGCTTTACATCCCGAAGGTCGCCTTCATAAAGCTTGACCTTCATACCGGTGATGGCTTCGACTCTCTGTAAAGCGATCGGAGAGGAGTTGCAGAAGTTATCGATGACGATGACCTGATAGTCCTTGTTGAGAAGCTCAACATCCGTATGGCTTCCGATGAATCCTGCGCCGCCTGTGACTAAGACTGTTTTCATACATGACCCCTTTGACTTGGAAACTCAAATTTAATTATTGGTTTCCCCCCATGTATTATTATAAACTTATTTTTCTGGATTGAAATAGAAGATTCACGAAAGTCGGTCAAAGATCATCGTTTCAGCTAAGAAAGGTATGAATTTTCTTTGAAAATCAGCCTTCCCCTCTTTCCGATGTCTTCTTTCTTTGTGACCTGCTTTCCTCTTTTCTCTTTACACTTTCGCCTCTTCGATTCTTTTCTTTACGGAAATTCCGCAATTTCTTTGGTGAAGGCTATTGGGAAGAGTATAATTGAAGCACGTTTCCCAACACCTTACTTTTTTTCTGTGTCAGCGTACCAAACGATCAAGGAGCATATATGAAAGTCTTCATCGAATTTCTGAAAGCGATCGTCTTCGGCATCGTGGAAGGCATCACGGAGTGGCTGCCTGTCTCTTCCACCGGCCATATGATCATCCTCGGACAGTTCTTCGGCTTTGAACAGACCCAGGGAAAGGATTTCTTCGACTTCTTCTTAGTGATCATTCAGCTCGGTGCCATCTTTGCCGTCATCCTTACTTTCTTCAAGGAACTTTGGCCCTTCGGCAAAAAGAAGAGCGAATCCAAAAAGAAAAACATCTGGCTGACCTGGGGCAAGATCCTTGTCGCCTCGGTTCCTGCCGGTGTCATCGGCCTTCTCTTTGACGATTGGCTCGACGCCCATCTTTATAACTATCTCACGGTCTCTATCACCTTGATTGTCTACGGCGTCTTCTTCTTAGTCATCGAAGGCCTGTTGAGAGTCAAAGCCCGGAAGATCAAAGAGCGTTATCACCTCAACCGCACCGCAGAGACCGTCATCAAAGAGGATGACTTGGATGAGAGGAACTTAACCAACTATCCGCTCTTCAACATCCAATCGGTCAAGCAGATCACGATGCAGTATGCGTTCATCATCGGCTTAGCGCAGGTCTTAGCTCTGATTCCGGGCACCTCCCGCTCTGGTATCACCATATGTGCCGCTCTGCTTTTATCCATCGACCGAAAGACCGCAGCGAAGTTCTCCTTCTACCTCTCCATTCCGGCGATGCTTGGAGGCTCTCTGATCAAAGGTGCCATGTACGGCATCAAGATTCATCAGGGTAAGGCGGCTCCGATCACCGGAGTTCAAGTCGGTCTCATCCTGGTGGCGATGGCTGTCGCCTTCTCTGTCTCCTGGCTTGTCATCACCTTCTTCATGAGGATGCTACGGACAAGGACCTTCGCCGCCTTCGGCATCTATCGCATCGTCTTCGGTATCATCCTCCTTATCGTTCTCTATGTCGTCAACAAAGGCAATCTCTCTACCGGTGTCTCCGCCACAGCCTCGGCTCTGACGCAGGGCGATCCGGTTCTTTCTACAATTCCTTCCTTCCGCTTCCGCGGTTGTTTCTGAAGAAGAGAAGACTTATAATCCTAGAAGTTGTTACCAGAGGAATAATACATGAAAACTAACGAATACAACAACTCTCTGCAAAGACCGGCTGTCGATAACAGTGCCGAACCAAACGAAGAGGAGAACTCCGGCATCACCTTCAGCCAGATCCTGCATATGCTCAAAAAGCACTGGGTCGCTCTCATCGTCCTCTCCCTCATCGGCTTCGCTTTCGGCGTGGTCTACGGTCGCTTCATCAAGAAGCCAAAATACCAGTCCTCTACGCAGCTGATGATCGTCAATTCGGAAAGCGGGGAAGATGTCACATCGGATCAGCAGATCAGCACCGCTCAGCGGAAAGCCGGCATCCTTTATGTCTATCTGACTTCCGATGAAGTCAAGACTGATGTCGCAAAGAAGCTGATGAGCATCGATGCCAGCTACGACCTCTACAACAAAGACGAGAAGAAGAACCCCATCAAAGATGACAAAGGAAATTACACCTACGATCTCGTCGCTCTCTCTAATCTCTATGCGGTCAACCTTCAGCAAGTCTCTTCCGGCAACACCTCCATTTTCGTCACCGTCACTTCCACGGCGAAGACTGCTCAGTTTGCCATCGACATCGCCAACACTGTCGCCAACACCACCATCACGCTCTGCAACCAGAAGGGGACCAATGGCTATCAGTATCTCAACAATGCCGTCACCACGTTAGGTACCGCGACTGCCGCTAAGGACAAGTCCACTTCCAATGTCGTCGTCGCTGCGGTCGGACTACTCATCGGCGTCATCTGCGGTGCCGGATATGGCATCATCGCTGAGATGACCAACACCCACGTCTCCTCCAAAGCGGAGCTCGAGCAGATCACCGGCTATAAAGTCATCGGCATGATCCCTAAATACAATCCGTATGTTCCTTCAGCCACCACAGATGCTTCTTCATCCCGGAAAGGAGGGGAGAAAGATGCCAAGTAACAAACGTAACGCCGATATCAACGGCGAAAAGCAATACCGTGTCGTCGAATCCGGACTGATCCATAACTTCGATTCTCCGGAAGCGGATGCCATCGTCCATCTCCAAAGCAACATCGACTTCGCCTCCGTGGAAAAGCAGATCAACTGCTATGCCATCACCTCCGCCCAGGAAGCGGAAGGTAAGACAACGACGGCCTGCAACCTCGCTCTTCTCTACGCCGAAAAAGGGCTCAAGGTCGCTCTCGTCGACTTAGATCTCCGTCAGCCTGCCATCCACAAGCTCTTCGGCCTGGAAAACAAGCTCGGTGTCGTCGACTATGTCAGAGGCGATGTCGATGTCAAAGAGCTCTTCCACAAAGCCAGAGGTATTGATGTCATCACGGCTGGCTCCCATACGCCGTTCTCAGGAAAAATCCTCAGCTCCAACCGGATGAAAGCTCTCATCGCTGAACTCCGCAAGGAATATGATTACGTCATCCTGGATACACCTCCTGTCCTCGTTGTCTCCGACGCCTTCCTCATCGGTCAGGATGTCGACGGCTTCCTCATCATCTGTTCGCAGCACGTCTCCAAAAAGAAGGATGTCAATGCCGCCTGTAAGATCCTTGCCGATATGAACATCAACATTCTCGGCATCGCAATGGTTATGGTCACCAGCGATGAGGATCAAGGTAAAGGCGGCTATGGCTACACTGCTCGATACGGTTACAAGAGCGGATATCATCAGCAAGGCTCTGATTCTGACGACGACTAAATAAAATAGATTCGGATGATCGTTGTCTCTTAGGAGGCTAACGATCATCCGAATCTTTTTTTGTCGGAAATAAACGGCTTTTACTTTTTTAGGATCTCTTTCTGAACAAAGGCTTCAACACCTTTCTGAATATCGATGAAAGCCGTGTGGAAGTCGCCTGTATAATAAGGATCAGCAATATCTCTTGGGTCTTCGGTATAATCCAAAAGCCGATGGGCGATCTCCATATGCCTTCTTTGCATCATCCGAGAAATGAGGACCTTGTTGTAGTTCTCCATAAAGAGGACGGCATCCATCGAAAGGAACTCTTTCGGTATCAGCATATGAGCTTTGTGTCCATCAAAAGGGATTCCGGCTAGCTTCAGCTGCTCTTTTGATCGTGGATCCATGTCTTCACCGCTGGTTGACCGTTCTAAGCCTGCCGAGATGACATCATACTCATTCTCAAGGTGAAGCTCTTTCAGCCTGCTTTGCAGGATGAACATCCCCATCGGTGAACGGCAGATGTTGCCCTGACAGACAAACATAATGTGTTTCATGAATGTTAACCTTTTTGACTTGTACCAATTGTATCGTTTTTCAATGCGGAAAAACAGGAACGAACATGAAAAACATGCGATTTGGTGCAGGTTTCTAATCTTCTTTCGCTCCCGTCTGAACTTACCAATTGTCAAAACCGATTATTGAAACCTCAGTCGGTTCAAAACGCTTCAAGCTCTCTTCCGGACAGCTGCTTCTTATAGCGATAGGGTGACACTCCTGTCACCCGTTTGAAGACGACGATGAAATAGTTGTAGTCATCAAATCCGACAGCCGTGGCAATTTCAGATATTGTCCGTTCATCCTCAATCAGGAGTTTTTTCGCTGTCGAAATCTTCTGCTGAAGGATATAGTCATGGATCGAGCAGTTCAGATAGCGCTGAGCCATATTGCAGAGCTTGGTCTTGCCGATGCCGATCGCCTAGCAGATATCCGTGATCTGAATGTTCTCAGCGATGTGTTCCTTGATGTAATCCTTGATGCTTCCCATCAGAGGATCATAGGGCAGGAACAGCCCTAAACTATCCATGCAGAGATAGGTGGCGATCGTATTGAGAAGATAGACGGAGGAATTGATGTATTCGTCGCTGAGCAGACCACAGTTCTTGGTGGCCTCTTCAAGATGGCTGAAATCACAGCGGAACTGCTTCGTCTTCTCATGAATCGTATGAAGCAGTTCCTCTTTGCTCTTGCCTTTCAGCATATGAGAGAAGAAGAGGAAGCCGATGACGTTTCCGTTGATCTTTAAGGGAACAATCATCTCATAGAGTCCGGCATGGCAGTAGTAGCCATAGACGGACTCTCTTTCCTTGGCGATGTTGCAGGCGCTCTTGTCTCAGAGCCGACAGCAGGCATCAGCATCCGGTCTCTTCCGGATATAGGTGCAGATCGGAGAGCGCTGTTCCGGATAGGATAAGATATCCTTGAAATTGAGATCTAAAAAAGCTATGCGGATATTGGTCACCGCATAATAGTGACGGAACAGCTCTCTCATCTTATCCGCATAAATCAAGCAATCCATCCACTCTATCCCCGGTGAATTATAGGACAATATCCGATGAGAAGATAGCCATACCTTGCTGCAACATGACGATTTCAAAGTTTTTGCGGACGAAATATAAGTTTTAAGAAAAATATATAAAATGATGTTTGATACTTGACCCGAAATGTTAAATATGAGCGAAAGAAATCAAAGAATTTCTATCCTTTTTTCTATATTTTCCCCTTTCGTCAACGCCTACAATAATGTCAACCATCAGGCAAAAGGATAAATCGATCATGGAACAGCTCTATTTGGGGATTGAACTCGGTTCGACACGAGTCAAAAGCATCCTGCTAGATGAAAACGGAACGATGCTTTCCTCTGGTTTCAGTTTGTGGGAAAACAAGCTGGTGCAAGGCTATTGGACCTATTCTCTGGAAGAGGCAAAAAAGCTGTCTCTCTATCCTATCGAAGTCTCAAAGAGGATTACCGGAAACGCTACGGAAAAACCATCAAAGGTATCTCCGGAATCGGTATCTCTGCTATGATGCACGGACTGATTGCTCTGGATAAAAACAATGAACTCCTGACTCCTTTCAGAACTTGAAGGAACAGTCATACCACAGGTTAGTCCAAGGAGCTGAGTCAACTGCTCTTCTTCCATGTTCCGGAGCGTTGGTCGATCGCTCATCTGGCTTTTGCCATCGAAAACCATGAACCTTTTGTCGGTCGTATCGACCATCTGGAGACGTTAGCTTCTTATCTTCATCTCCTTCTCACCGGAACAAGAGCGATCGGCATCAATGATGCCTCCGGGATGTTTCCATTAGATGATAACGGTAATTATGATGCTTCGATGTTATTGAAGACAGAGAAGCTCTTTCAATCCTATGGTTTTTCAAAGCCATTGAACGATGTGCTTCCTCCGATTGTCACCACAGGACAGGCGGCTGGTTATCTAACTCCTTCAGGGGCAAAGCTGCTCGATCGAGATGGCGACTTGATGCCAGGCGCTCTGCTCTGTCCGCCGGAAGGAGATGCCATCACCGGTATGGTCGCCGGAAACTGCACACGATCCGGACTTGCCAACATCAGCTGCGGAACTTCCACCTTCGGGAATTTCATCTTGGATTATCCGATGAAAGATTTCTATCCGGAGATCGACATCGTCAATCTGCCGAATCATCACCAGGTGGCGATGGTACATGCCAACAACGGCACGAGCGCCGTCGATATGATGGTGAATCTTGTCAAGGACAGCTTCCGTCTATTCCACATCGAACGAGACGATGATGAAGTCTATCAGGAATTATTCCAGAACGCTTTGGAATCAGACTCTGACTTCTCTTCCTTGGTCTTATACAACTACCTTTCCGGAGAGACAATCGCTCAAGTAGAGAAAGGAGCGCTGACGCTCTCGTTGGGAAAGGATTCCGAGCTTAATCTTTCGACACTGATGCTGGCTTCTCTCTTCAGCACATTCTCCACCCTGAGCATCGGAATGAATCTTCTAGAAAAAGAAAAGGTGCATTCTCAGGAGATCTACGCCCATGGTGGAATCTTCCGGACAAGAGGTGTCGCCTCCAAGGTTTTGGCAAGCATCCTCAATCAGGATGTCTATATCAGTCCAGGAGGAAGTGAAGGGGGTGCTTATGGAATCGCCTTGCTTGCTTATATACCCGCTACTCTTCCGCGATGTCCTTAGAAGCCTTCCTGAATCGAACGGTCGGTTCTCTCCAGAAGAGCGAAGAAGCTCATCCGGATCCCGAACTTCGGAAGAAGTATCTTTCTTACGAGCATCATGTCTTAGATCAATGCTTTGGTGCTCTCCCTCATGTGTTGCACGTTAACCAAGCATCTCAGCGATGTTGCGTTTGTTTTCGTCAAGCTTTAAGACTCTGTAATCCCTTAGAATTCAACAAAACAAGTTAAGCGTCGTCCCCTTGGTCTTATCCGACTGATACCAGGGGACAATTTTTTAAAGCAATCGAAACTACACGATTGGAAGACTAAAAACCTAAGACGATGTAAAAATCGGTGAGTTGGAAAGATACACGTGCCAATCCAGCCGGAATGCACCGGATCCCGGAAAAGAGAAGAAAGAGAATCATTTGATGACACATTACATAGAGTTTTCTCTCCTACCAACTTTTTCTGTATTCTCTTGGGGTCTGTTTTTCGATTGTCTTGAATGCTCTGCTGAAATAGTTCTGGTCATTGAATCCCACTTTCTGTGAAATTTCTGAAATAGCGAGAGAGGTAAATCTAAGCAATTCCTTTGCTTTAGTAATTCTCTGATGAAGAAGATATTGATCAATTGTACAACCATAGCTAGCTTTAAAAATTCTTGTTAGATAGTACTTATTGATATAAAACGATTTCGAGAGAGAATCCAAAGTAATTTGTGCAGAGTAATTTAATTCAAGATAATTCTTAATGTCTTCCAGATCGGAATCCCTTTTTCTGCCTTTTGCATCAGCAGTCACAGATTCACGCATGATTTCGGTGATGAGTAAAGAGAGGCGCTCATTCAGCTCAACATCCCGAATGTAATCCTTGCTTCCAGCGATAGAAATGATTGAGTCGATGATTCGAGCATATTTTTCAGAATTTGTAGAGCGGAACACGTTCTCACCGCCTCTTTCTACATATTTTTGATAAATTTCCTCTGCTGAAAACCCATTGAAATGAACCCATTTCAATGACCAGAAATCAGAGCTGGTTTTATGGAAGTAACCATTTCGACAATTGACGAAGACACAGTCACCAGGGGCCAAAGTTCTGCTCTTGCCCTGATACCAGAGCTGACCAGAGCCAGATAAAACAACAAAAAACAGAAAGGAATCAAGAGCGGTCCGCTTGCTCTCATGTATTTTCACTGCCTGAAGAAAACCCGTCTCCTGCAGATAAAGGAATGATTTTTTTGCAAATTCCGATGCGGTATAGATAATACGAGTCGTTGAAACCGTTTTCCCGTGAAATAATGGACTATTCATAGTTTCCTCTAGTCAACATTATGCTAAAACTAATCAAGAAAGTCTATTACTATTTTCTATTTAGAAATCTATAATGATATAGCTAAATAAACAGAGGTATAAAATGTCTAAAAAAATCGCTTTGATTACGGGTATCACAGGCCAGGATGGTTCCTATCTTGCTGAATTCTTATTGGATAAAGGGTATGAAGTACATGGCATCCACAGAAGGTCTTCTCTGTCCAACACCGCACGGATTGATCCTTTCCTAGAGAAAGGAGTCATTCGGCTACACGATGGGGACCTTTCCGATTCCACCTCCCTGATCAAAATCATCAGTGAAGTCAGACCTACGGAAATCTATAATCTGGCCGCTCAGTCTCACGTCCAGGTTTCCTTTGATGTTCCAGAATATTCCGGAGATGTTGATGCGCTAGGTGTCCTCCGTATTCTTGAAGCCGTGAGAGTCTGCGGGCTTGAAAAGGCCTGCCGGATATATCAGGCCTCTACTTCCGAATTGTTCGGAAAGGTAGAAGAGATTCCACAGAAGGAGACGACGCCGTTTCACCCCTATTCCCCCTATGCTGTCGCCAAACAATACGGTTTCTGGATCATCAAGGAATATCGAGATGCCTATGGCATGTTTGCCGTCAACGGCATCCTGTTTAACCACGAATCGGAAAGGCGTGGCGAAAACTTTGTGACCAGAAAGATCACACTGGCTGCCGGAAGAATTTCAGAGGGTTTGCAGGATCATCTTGAGCTCGGTAATCTGGACTCCTTAAGAGATTGGGGATATGCCAAAGATTATGTCGAATGCATGTGGCTGATCATGCAACAAGAGAAACCAGAAGATTTCGTCATCGCCACCGGAGAGCAGCACACCGTCCGCGACTTCACTGAAAAAGCCTTTGCCGCCAACGGGATCACAATACGTTGGGAAGGGAAAGGGGTTGAAGAAAAGGGATACGATACCAAAACCAATAAGATCATTGTGTCGGTTAATCCGCAGTGGTTCCGCCCGACGGATGTCGATAACCTATGGGGAGATCCTACCAAAGCAAAAACCGTATTGGGTTGGAATCCTCAGAAGACTTCCTATCAGGAACTAGTCACAATCATGGCAAAACATGATCGGGCCTTAGCCAAGAAAGAAAAGGCGCTCAAAGAGGCAATAGTTTTATAAGGACGCACATTCAAAGAAAAGAGGATTGTTAAGCATTATGATGGAAAAGAATGCAAAAATCTATGTCGCCGGGCATCGTGGAATGGTCGGCAGTGCCATCGTCAGAGAGCTCGAAAGGCAGGGGTACAGCAACATCATCACCCGAACACACAAAGTACTTGATTTGATCAGGCAGGATCAAGTTGAAGAATTTTTCGCTCTGGAAAAACCAGAGTATGTTTTCCTTGCCGCAGCTAAAGTCGGTGGGATCGTCGCCAATCAGGACGCTTTGGCGGACTTTATGTATGACAATATAGTCCTTGAGATGAATGTCATTCATTCCGCATGGAAGCATAGCTGCAAAAAGCTGGAGTTCTTAGGTTCCTCCTGCATCTATCCTCGAATGGCACCTCAACCGATGAAGGAGGATTGTCTGTTAACCTCTTCGTTAGAAAAAACAAACGAAGCCTATGCTTTGGCGAAAATTTCCGGACTAAAATACTGTGAGTTCTTAAACCGGCAGTACGGGACCGACTTCATCTCCGTTATGCCAACCAACCTCTACGGTCCTAATGACAACTATCATCCAACTCACTCCCATGTTCTTCCGGCATTGATTAGAAGGTTCCACGAGGCCAAAGAACAGAATCTGCCCTATGTCACCTGTTGGGGTGACGGATCCCCATTAAGAGAGTTCTTGTACGTTGATGATCTGGCAAATCTCTGTGTTTTCCTGATGAACCATTATTCGGGCAATGAAACAGTCAACGCCGGAACAGGCAAGGAACTGACGATCAAGGAGCTCACCGAAATAGTCGCAAAAATTGTCGGCTATAAAGGCGAAATCCGCTGGGATCATTCCAAACCTAACGGAACGCCAAGGAAACTGCTTGATGTTTCCAAAGCCGAAAAGCTGGGTTGGCGCTATCAAACGGAATTGGAGGAGGGCATCCGTCTCACCTATGAGGACTTCCTGAACAATCCGATGAGAGCGGAGCGCTAGTTCTGCTTCAAAGTTTTTTTGCAGGACAAACTCCTCGTTTTCAGCAGAAAGGTAATCCCATGAATATTATTTTATTGTCCGGCGGCTCCGGAAAAAGACTATGGCCGTTATCCAACGACATCCGTTCTAAACAATTCATCAAAATCTTCAAAAATCCGGATAATGGAGAATATGAATCCATGGTTCAGAGAGTGTTTGGTCAGATCAGAAGGGTAGATTCCGATGCCAATATCACTGTGGCAACTTCCAAGTCTCAGATTTCTGAACTTTGCAATCAGGTCGGAGAAGATGTCAGGATTTCTGTTGAGCCCTGTCGAAAAGATACGTTTCCTGCCATCGCTTTAGCCACAGCGTACCTGAAGGACATCGAGGGCATCACCGAGGAAGATACTGTTGTGGTCTGTCCCGTTGATCCCTTGGTCGACGATGACTATTTTGAAGCATTAAAACGTCTTTCGGAAATCGCTGCCACAGGAGAGTCCAATCTTGTCGTCATGGGCATTGAACCGACCTATCCGAGCGAGAAGTATGGCTATGTCATTCCTAAGACGAAGGACAGCGTCTCTGATGTCTCGACTTTCAAAGAAAAGCCAAATGCGGAAATAGCAAAACAATACATCGAGCAAGGGGCTTTGTGGAATGCCGGTGTGTTTGCCTATAAGGTCGGTTATCTGCTTGAAAAAGCTCACGAGTTGCTTGATTTCGCCGATTACCATGATCTCTTTTCCAAATACGACTCTCTTCCGAAAATTTCCTTCGATTATGCAATCGCCGAACATGAGCCAAAGATTCAGGTTCTCCGTTTCGGCGGAAGATGGACCGACTTGGGCACTTGGAACACGTTGACAGAAGCGATGGAAGAGAATATGCTTGGAAACGTTGTCCTTAACAATACTTGCAGCGATGTTCACGTCCTCAACTCTTTGGATATTCCAATTTTAGGAATGGGATTGAAAAATGTGATCATTGCCGCTTCCCCGGAGGGAATCTTAGTATCCAGCCCCGAAGAATCTTCATATATCAAACCATTTATCGATCAGTTTGATCCCATGGTCAAATTTGCCGAAAAATCATGGGGAAGCTATGAGGTTATCGATGCTACCAAAGAATCGCTGACCATAAAGGTCACACTGATGGCTGGTCATCATATGTCCTATCATTCACACAAACGCAGAGACGAGGTGTGGACCATTGTCTCCGGCGATGGAACAGTGATATTGGATGATAATGAGAAAGATGTGCATCCTGGGGATGTCATCTCACTGAAAGCAGGATGCAAACATACTATCAATGCCAACACCGATATAAAACTTATTGAAGTTCAGTTGGGACAAGACATTGAAGTTACGGATAAAGAAAAATACGAGTAGTGGGCTTGAAAGATATTCCGCAACCTGTTCCGTGTCTTTAATCCTGTCGAGATTGCTGAGTTGTCAGGATTGAGGCCGTTCAGCCTTGCCGACTGGATGAGGCTGAGCAGGCGGCATGTCGACTCTGCCCCGCCTTTGGAGACGGAGAACATGGGGGAGACTCTTCTTACGCACAGGATTCCACACGACCTGCTTTCCCCTGTTTTTGGTAAGGAGGATCTTAGTGTCGGAAAGAAGCGTATAGTAAAACGTTCGGTTCTTCAGACAGCAGTTGACGGCTTCGTTTTTGTCGTTCGACACGTCAGGGTCATAGCCTTTCTCTGTGGTGGCGTGCAGACCGTCCGTCCGAAACAGCCCTGCCTTCCTTTGGGTATCTCCGCACTGTTCGTCTTTCCGCACGAAGCGCACCGGTAGGCGGCACACTCTATGGTCTCAAGCCTCGCCTTGGCCTTTGCCCTGTGGATCTTGTGGTCTTTCTCGATGTGGTCGATGGCGAATCCCCTGCCACCGCAGTCCGGGCATCCGAAAGAGGGGGCGGAACGTCCGAACATGGATCCGGACTTCTCATCTACTTGTCATCAACGTCGAACAATCCGTCCAAGAAAACACGCATTGCATTGATAGAGCCTACTGAAACTCGCAAATAGTCCTTGAGTATCGGATTTTTATACGGATGCACAAGAATTTTTTTCTCGTCTTCAAGTCTTTTTGCTATCTCTCCCGCATCATGTTTGGTTTTTACAAAAATAAAGTTGCCCTTACAATCTTTGCATTCATAGCCTCTCTCCTTTAAAGAATCCAATGTAAACTTTTTCCCTTCTTCTTCAATTTGAATCAAGGTCGTTTCTAGTTCAGGATGATCCAGGAGTCTTTCCGCAAACAACAGAGCAACTGAATTGCAATCAAATGTCAGTTTGGCATTTTTAATATAATGAATCAAGTCACGATTAGCTATTGCCACGCCCATTCTCGTCGCCGCAATAGAGAACAGTTTAGAAAAGGTGCGAGTAACAATGACATTCGGTTCATGCAAGGCATAATTAACAAATGTGTTCGGATAAAAATAATGATATGCCTCGTCTATAATCACTACTGCGCCAACTTTTTTTGAGGCGGAAATGACCTTTTTTATCTCCTCATCAGAATAGACGTTCCCCATTGGATTGTTCGGATTAACTAGGGCAACGATCCTCGTATCATCATCTATGGCTGCAAGAATCTTGTTTATCTCAATGGTCATATCCCTTTCATAGGACACGGGCTTATGTCGCAGACCTAAAATCGAACAATTTATCCAATACATTTCAAACGTCGGGGTGACGGTTACCACGTCTTTCCCGCTTTCTCCGAATGTTTCAAGAATGTATCTAAGAGCCATATCGGTCCCATTGGTTGCAACTAAATTTTCAATCGAGCATCCGTTGCCAATATATTTTGCGTATTTTTCCAAAAAGCGGTCGGGCTCCGGATAGACGGACAAAAATTCAGGAGTAATATCCTTGACAACAGAATTAACGAAAGCCGATGGTAGTCCTTCGGGATTCTCATTCATATCATAGCGATGGTAACCATACCTTCCTTGTTTTGGAAAAACTCTTTCCGTTTTTTTAATATTTGGATTAACGTAAATTTTGTTCATGTTGATTCCTTTCAGTCAATTCGTAAACTCCTCTGTTATTGTAGATTCTTTCCAAAAGAGAAACAATGCTTTGTGAAACATTCCTATCAATATTCGAAATACACACACCTTCTTTTATGCTTCTATAAAACGTAAGGATCTCTTGCCTGATTCCTTCTCCATCCAGTGGGTAAAATATTTTTTTGTTTTCTGACTGATTTTCATAACGTATTTCAAAATAGTCCGTTTTCCACCAAGGAGATGGGACATAAATATATCCTTTGTTACCCGAAATGACAAGGTCACCTTCTGACTTGAACCCGCTTCCGCTTTTACAAGTTGCTGTCGAATAGCGATAGTCTAAGGTGATTTTTGTAAAATCATCGAAACGCGAATTTTGTCTCGAGGGTTTTATAACAATTTTGCTTTCGACATAGTCAGTACCAAATATTTGCAAAATTGGCAGTAAATCGGTTGGACACCAAAAACAATAATTGGGCCAATTGCGGTTTTCTTCAAAAGTTCGCAAGCTGGTCGAGGTACTATCAATTGAAACAACGTCTCCGACAACCCCTGCTTTTACCATCAACAACAATCGACAATATGCAATGGAATATGCTGTTTTAATTCCATCCATTAGAACCAGATGCTTTTGATCCGCCAAATCAATTAAGTCACGATATTCGGCTGAGGATAACGTGATCGGCGACTCACATAAAACGTGTTTTTCTTTCTCCAACGCCTTTTTTATATATGCATAGTGATTGAAGGGAGACGAGGCAACATAAACGGCATCTGAACATTGCAATAAGTCATCGTAATTTCGAACTCTTTTGACCCCCTCTATTGGATGCTCGCCTTCTTCGTCACAATATGAAGATAAGCAAATCCCATTAACGCAAAAAGCTTCTCTCGAAAATTTTGTACACAAATGGTGATCACCTATAACGCCAATCCGAACCGGTTTTTCGATTGATCGAATATCGGTGGAAGAGATTCCGATTGTTCTCTCCAAATACACGACTTTACAATAAGAGGACAGATAATCGAATTTCCCTGTCCAATCGCTTCCTACCGCAAAGATATCGACATGGAATTTCTTAATATCATCTATTTTTTGTCCTTCGTATTCTTCGATGATTATCTCGTCAGCAAGATGAGAATCTTCAACGTTCTTAATTCGTTCCATTAAAGATTGCTCAACATTAATTTTTCCTCTTAATTGATCAAAAGAATCTGAAGTCACACCTACAATCAGATAATCCCCCAATTGTTTGGCACGCTCTAATAGCCTTCGATGTCCCTCGTGAAAATGATCAAATGTTCCATAAGTAATAACTACAGACATAATGATTCCTCCCTTTATTTCCACCGATCAATATGATACGGATCATAATAAATAGCCTGCTCGTGATATTTCCCTCGTTGATCCAATGGGGGCAATTCCAGAAAATCACCATATTGCAGTTCTAAACACTGATAATTACCAGAACAGATAGGAAGTTCAATTTTTTCAAAAGGAGCATAGTGTGTTTCATCAATCCACATCCTAAGAAAATGGTGAATGCCGAGAGAATAATAATGACTTAAACTAGGAGTATCGACAAAACGCGTCTGTTTTTTGTTGTATTTAATACTATTTTTAATAAGTTTTCGCCAAATTGAACTAGACGAGGTGTGTTTGCCTAAGAATCTCAGTAATCGATAAGAAAAACATTTGTTGTCATCATCCATTTTAGCAGATAGCAATCCAGTTAAAAATCTTGCTACCAATTGTTGTTTCTTTTTCAAAAGAAAAGAATTTGGCACATTATCAAAAGGATAAATTTCGATAAAAACGCCATGGCATTCTTTGATGTATTTTTTCTCCGATAAAACCAAACCCGTAGAATTTGTGTCTCGTATTCTCAATAAAAAAGAGACAAAATTACCGTGCGTACCATACTGAATTGCATAACCGCAGTCTTTATATTTCGTCTTTAATAGAGTAACCAACTTATCGAATTGATCCCTTTTCATTCCAAAGTCAAGATCATCATCCCAAGGAATAAAACCCTTATGCCTTTCTGCACCAATCGCACCCCCACCAATCAAAAAATAAGAAAGATGGTTCTCTTTGCAAACCCCGTCTAAAAACAACGATAATCTTAATTCAATCCTCCAAAGTTCTTTACGCCATTCCTCAATAGAATACCCACACGGATCTTTTGATGCATTCAATAGCTCAAGCATTGTTCCCCCTCCTCATTTTAACAAAATGAATTACAAATAAAATCATCAAAATAACAACAACAGAAGCCAAAACCAAACGAGGAATCAATTGCTCCGCGAGCCAAACAGTCAAGAAATTAACACAAAGAATGACCAAAGCAGAAGCTAACACAGCTATATTACTGAAAAACCACTTTCGAGTAAGAATATATGCGGCAAGATAATGAATTAAAAAATAAATAATATATGACACTAACGTTGTGTAAACCGCAGCAATATAACCATACCTTGGAATAAATATTAGGTTGAGGATAATATTCAATATTGCAGAAAAAACCGAACTGGCAGCAATGATCCATGTTTTTCCATAAAAATATTCTACCGTTGAAGGAAGCGTATATAGAAAGGTGAAAAACATAGATGTTACGCTTGGAATAACGGCATATACCGATGACGAATATTTGTCTCCGCCCGCAATAAAGACAATCTCTGGGACGAGTAATATAATAAGCGATATAAAAGCGCACATCATAATTATATAGATTGATGAGAATTTTTTTACCTTTGAATAGTTCTCTTGATTTATCTGGTCATAAAACCACGGGCCATAAACGTTGTCTAAAGATAATGTCGTTACACGAACGATTCCTGCAACATTTGAACCAAAAGAGTAAAGCCCAGCCTCTGTTTTTCCTAAATAATTTTCAATCATGATTTTGTCCGAAGACGCAAGAACAACCTGAGAAAGACCATGAGGAATGACAGGTATACTATATTTTAGACTAAACCAATAATATTCCTTGTTAAATGTGGGCTTTGCAGAAATAAAAAAGGTGATTAAAATGTAAACAGAAAGCAGCACTAAGGGCAATGCCGTTCCTATAACACGAGCCAGATAGTGATCGCTATTTAGAATTGTAAACATCAAAATAACAGAGAGAAGAAGATCCCCTAAGCAATTAATGGTAGACAGGACTAAGTAACTCTTATAGCGATAATCGAGGCTTAGCTTTGCGTTATATAGGATAAAGACCGCGCTTGCAAAAGAATGAATTACAAGAATATTTAATGTAATTCGGTTCATATTCAAAACTGGTGAAAGCCAATCAAAAAGAAGGTTTCCGAATGAAATAAAAACGAGCATCAAAACAACGGGAAGCAAAACAATACACGACAGATATGAATTGAGTTTCTCCTGATATTTATACTTTGCATTCTTTAAAGAACTATGAAGAGCCAAACCGATTAAAATTGTAAGTATTTCTGTATATCCAATATAAACATTATAAGCCCCGAATTCTTCAACAGACATTAACCTAGAAAAAAGTGGCAGGGCCAAAAAAGAAATACCTTTGATAAGATAGTTCCCTATTGTGTAACCGAGTCCGGCTTTGATAGTCTTAGATTTTTTGATTTTTCCAAGTATTCCCATAATAGCATGACTTTCTCGTAGAAGCGGTATAATGCCCGCAAACAGAAACGTTTACCAATGTTGCAAAGGCGACTATCAAAAAGTCCATTGAAAGATATGCACCTGTACACAGAAAGACACAAAAAACAGACACCAGCAAGAATAGGCGGTTTTTATCCTTCCTAACCGATTTGTAGCCTTTATAAAGAAGAAAGACAAAAAACAAAAGAGAAGAGAGTCCAAAATTCTGCACAATTTCGAAGAAAGAATTATTTGCGGTAGACGTGATTGTCCCAGGAATATGGCCGACATTATCCAACGCTTCATCCTGACCAATGCCTCTTCCAAAAAAGGGATACTCGTTAATTGTTTTGATTGCATATTCCAAAGGAGAATTTATTCTTTCAAATCCGGACGTGCCTTCAACACCCGACTCAGTAAATAAACGAAGCATTGGCGTTAAAACGCTGGTCGTAGTCGAGAGAAGCAGAGAGAGCAGAATAAAGCAAAATAAAAGAAGCCAGCTTTTTGCGCTTCTAATGTGTAAGATAAAATCAATAAAAAAGGCCAGAAAAACGAAGTATAATGCAGAAGCGCTCAAAGAACATGCGATTGATATCAGACTAATTAATAAGTAAAACCAAAATGTCGTTATTTTCAGTAAACCATTATTTTTCCAATAAATCAAAATAAATATAAATGAAGAGGATACCCACCCCAAAACAGAAGGTTCGTGAAACACTGAGAAACATCGCATAAAACCAAATTCATAATTATAATAACTAAAATGGAATTGAAATGGACCGAATGCGTCTATCAGAAATTTTACACCGAAAAAATTAACTGCAATAAACTGAATGATTCCCAATAGTTCTCCAATAAAAAACACCCAGCAAACAATCTTTTGCAAAAGCATAATCTTTTGTGCATATATTGACTTAAAATGGGAATAGCAGAATACGAAGAAACAAATAATTAGAATATAAATAACATAGGACTTAAACCATTCCCTCATATTCAAAATTCGATATAGCGGGAAAACAGGTAAAGCAACAAACAATAAGATCAACATAGCACTTTTTTTGCTGATCTTATTTTTGCTGATCTTGTTATTAAAAAGACAATACAATATCGAAATCAGTACGATTAAATGAGATGGTTTCACCGATCCGCCAAAAACAGAAAACAATTTAATGTTTTCAAACAATAGACAGATAAGCAAAAGAGAAATCAGGCAAACATCAATCCTGCTTCTTTTCATTGTAATTCTCATTTAAGATATGAAATCCAGTATTTTTTTTGTTTGTACAACATTATTTTTTTCATCAAGAATAAACTGTCTGTTTGAAGCCCCCATAAGTTCTAGTTGATTTTTATCAGTATTCATAACTTTTATCATTATATCTCTTAAACCAGAAACAGTCTCGTGTTCAACCATAAACATCCGCTGATAGTACTCGCTGGGAATGCTAGACAATTCAAAAGAAATAACAGGTTTGCCAGAATAAATATACTCAAATAATTTCGAAGGAAAGCTGTATAAAGAGTTTTTTTCTGAAGCAAGCCGTAAATTTATCAGGCAATCTGAGTGTGATTGCAAGCGCAAAACACTGTCTCGATCTTTCAGAAAACCATAAAAAATAATACGTGAATCATTTTTACAATACTCACTTATTTTTTTCGAATACTTCCCCTCACCAGAGATAAACAATCTGATTCGTCGATCCCGTATCAACGAAAACGCCTTGAGCAAGAGTTCGATTCCATACTTTTTCTCAAGTTTTCCGCAATAGGCAAACTTAAACAAATCCGTTTTTTGACTCGACGATGGCAAGCACCGATTATCTTTTGTGGGTGGGACAAAACAGCCTTCCATACATATCCATTGATCTTGAGTTAGCTTCAAATACTTTGCCATTTTAGGCGCATACAAAACATACCTATCAACTTTTGAACGATAATTGTTTATATAAAAGCCATCAATTTTTTTTAAGAACCGCTTTAGTAAATTTTCGGAAAGGTCCATATATTTTGGGAGGTCCGTAACAATCAGCACAATCTTAGCTGAAGGAATATTCTTCTTTATGAAGGCGGCGGTCCCAAGCGATGAAGATCTTAGCGAATATACAAAGACAACAAGTTTATCGTTATGCTGATACCTTGTGCGCATCCAATTCGCCGCCTCTTTAATCATGCTTTTCCTACAATAAATTCTATTAAAATACCCTTGATTTTTGAACGAAACACTGACATTGAAATTTTTTGAGAAGTCATTTGCACGACTCCAACAAATTCTGGTTATTATCTTTTCGGAATAAACAGGATATTTTTGAACGGCCGATCCATTGATGGAATCAACAAACGACTTCGTGTTTGATTCAATGCCTAAAATCAGATTTTTTTGAGCGATTTGAGCAGAACTGTTAGAGTATCCCAAGACAATTTTTCTGTTATATTCGGTATCTTCTTCTAAATTTCCAATCCAAAGAAATTGCATGCGCTATTCTCCCTTTGAAATCAGTCTGGCAGGATTCCCAACAATAACAGAGCCCTCAGGAAAACGGCCTGCTACTACCGCTCCGGCACCAACGATGCAGTTGTCGCCTAAAACAGTTCCTTTTAGAATAATAGAATTACAGCCGATAAAACAATTTTTCCCAATAGTAATTGGTTCAGATAGTATTTTGCTCTTATCATCTTTTTTTCTTGCCTCGGCATCCAAAGGATGAAAATCATTATCTAAAATTTTGACATTTCCTCCGATAAGGGTATTGTCACCGATCGTGATCCGTTCGCGAGCATAGATTGTTGCACCGGAAATACCAACGTTGTTCCCGATTATGATTTCCGATTCCGGACATCTTGTAACAATAACAGTCCTAGAATAAAGACCAACTAAATTTGATAAAAAGGAGCTCTTGATTGTAACGTTATCACCAAAGGAAATCTTTGCTCCTCTTTTATTAAATACGATCGGCATTCCCTTCAGCAATAGCTTTTTCCCATATTTGCACTTTAAAAGTTTTAAAATTAGTTTGAAGTAATTGCTATTCATATTTTTTTGTCTCCAACAGCATCAATGATAGTTTATAGGACTCGATAGCTGATGCCTTTGTGAACTTCGAAATCCAAAATTTATATCCAAAATCTGCCATTTCAGCCAAATCAAGATTCCCATCTATACAAGTTTTGATATTGGCAACTAGTTTTTCATAGTCTGTCGGTTCAGACACTAAGCCGCCATTATTTTCTTTTAGAATCGTATAAATTTCCGAGCCTCTTTCAAGAACGGCAATGACAGGCTTTTTGCAAGCCGCAATACCATAATACTTAGATGGGCACGACACACCTTTGATCCCTTTTGCGCTTAAACAGAAATGAACGTCTGCAGCATTTAAAGAGTATATCAATTTGTCTTTCTTCTGATAAGGAATAAAGATCACGTTATCCATCTTATGTTCTTCCTTATATGTTTTTAGCTTATCAAGAAGAGTGCCTTCTCCAACGAAAGCAAACACCACTTCTCTTCCATCTGCGGTTTTTGTACCTGGTTTAATGTTCTCGATTGTCCTAAACAAGCCTTCTAAATCATAATATAAACCGATGTTGCCCGAATACATAAAAACAAATTTATTTGTTAAGCCATACTCTTGTTTAAAGGCGATTACTCCTTCATCATCAGAGGGTAAAGGATAGATTTGTTTCTCATCAATCCAATTGTTAATCGTCACAACCTTTTTGGGCTTCTTAGTGGAATCCTTGAAGCGATTGTGGATGTTCTCAGCCAAATCGCTCCCAACAGTGACGATCAAGTCCGCTTTCAGGCAACTTCTTTTATCTAATTTCATCAGAAGATTCAAAACGGCTTTATTTTTGCTATATCTGACAGCCATAATCTGTTCGGGATTGACGTCTTGGATATTATAAACAAACTTCGCATGCTTTATCTTTGCAGCATATGTGCCAAGCATGCCACCCAAAATCGGTGGCTGCGAAATAGCAAAAACATAATCAAAGGAACCCAACTCTCGTGCCGCTTTTCTGGCATGTAAGAAATAAGCTACAATATTTCTAATCCTAGAAATCTTGCTTTTTTTATCGAATCCCGGAACTTTAACACGCACGATATGGACATCGTTGATTTCTTCTTTGAATGACTTTGCTCTGCTATTCTTATATTTTTTGTCAATCTTTCCCGTATAAGAAGGAACGACACAGATCACTGTGACATCAAAAACATCCGCCAATCCTTCTGCCAGATCCGCACAGATCTGACCTGTTGACGCAACATCCGGAAGGTAGTAATGAGCAAACATCAAAATCTTCTTTTTTGATTGAGTGGAGCTGTTCATATCTATTCTCCGCTGTGATCCGTCAGAACAAACCACGCTCCCTTGAGGATGATCTTCAAGTCCAGCCAGACTGATCTATGCTCGACATATTCGATATCCAGATCGATCCAATCATCAAACGTCAGGTTATTCCGGTTGTGGCTGATCTGCCACAGGCACAACAATCCGCCCTTGACGTCCAGCCTATGTCTCTGATAGTCATCATAACGATCAGACTCTGATTTCAGAGGGGATCTTGGTCCTACTACTGATATTCTTCCTAGGAAGATGTCCCAGATCTGTGGCAGCTCATCCAAAGAGGTCTTCCGGATGAATTTTCCGAACTTGGTGATTCTCGGATCTTCCTTCAGCTTGAACGCAGGCTCATCCGCTTCATTGATGCCGTATCTAAGAAGCTGATCTTTCATCTTCTCTGCCCCCGGGCACATCGATCTGATCTTATGGAACTTGAACGGCTTACCGTTCTTGCCGACACGGACAGAAGTATAGATGGCGCCATGGACCGTAGGATCCTTTTCTCCGTTCTTGTCTTTGGAGACGATGCAATCGTATCTCTTCCCGTTTTTGGAAAGGTACTTTCCTTCGGGGTTCTCAGTGATTGTGAGTTGGTAGGATTTCCCTCCGAAATCCTCCAGCCACTTAATCAGCATCAAGATCAGGATGATCCAGCCGAAGAGAAGGAGGAAAAGTCCAGAGGAGAAGATATCAAAAACACGTTTGACAAACTCATAACCTTTTCCGCCCCTCACCTTGACTTCACGGGCAGAACGAATTTTATTTTCGTTCGCCTCAGGCTGTGCACAGGAAAAAGATGGGGTTCCCATCATAATTTCCTGATTGGCTGATGATTCTCTTTCACGCCGATCCGACACTTCAGAACGCTCCTCGGCAGCATCTGTCAGACTTACCTATTGAAACAAAAAGAACAGAATCAAAATCCCGCAAATCGAACGGAATATCGATGGATATGTGTCTATATGAATTCAGAATCATTCTTAATGTTTCCTAAGTTTCATCATTGTATCACAAAAAGGATTGTTTGTCCTATTAACAGAACTTTGTCTACCCAATGCATTGAGAATGATTCTCCCTTTCTTCTCATTTTCAGTGTGGAATTGAGTAAAATCACATGATGCTATCTTTTTGAAGCAGTTTCCCGTTGGATTGATGTTCGGTATTCAGCGATATTTTCCTGTTTTTTCTTAACAAAATAGGCCGAACGCAAAATCAGAAAATAGCAAGTTAAAACAAACTGTGGCTTATTTCCCGAACGCTTCCCCTTCGCCATAGACCGTTGTATTCTTATGATTTAGAAGAATCGAGGCAGGACAAGCTTCATCCGGCTTTACAAACATTTCAGTAACTGCCTCTCTCTTATTGCTCCCTGTCGCGATCAGAATGATTTCTTTCGCCTGAAGGATTGTCTTCAGTCCCATCGATATCGCCTGAGTAGGAACATCCTGAATGGAAGCGAAAAATCTGGCGTTATCCTGAATCGTCTCTTTGGTCAGATCGACGATATGGGTTTCGCTCTCAAAGGATGTTCCCGGTTCATTGAAACCGATATGACCGTCTCTTCCGATGCCAAGCAACTGAAGGTCGATGCCTCCCGCCTTTTGTATCATCTCATCATAGTGAAAATAGTTCTCTTCGGAGGGAAAATGAGTCTGCTCTTCTTTGATGTTTAAAGCATCAAAGAGATGCACTCTCATGAAATGATGATAGGACTGTGTCTCATCCGGATTGTTCCGGTACTCGTCCAGGTTGAACGTCGTCACTTTGCTGAAATCAAGCTTCTGTTTCTTTGCTTTGGCAATGACAAGATCATAAGTCTCAATGGGTGTCGATCCTGTCGCTAACCCGAGGATGCAGTTCGGTTTTTCTTTCACTAGCTTGATGATCCGATCGGATACTTCTTCAGCGATAGCACGACTGTCTTTAATTACTTTCTTCATCGTTGATATACCTTGTTTCCTTTCACATAGGTATGATAGACATTCACATCGGAATCGATGATGGCGAAGTCGCCATCCTTTCCGATCTCAATCGATCCTTTCTTTTGAAACACATGCAAATTTTTTGCCGGATTAACGCTTGCCATATCGATGGCATCAGTCAACGAGAGTGAAAGAACATCCCTGATATTTCTCACCGCCTCATTCAGGCAGAGAACCGATCCTGCCAAGGTGCCATCGCGAAGCGTGGCAACCCCATCATGAACAAAGACATCCTGACCACCGAGCGCATAGGTTCCGTTCTTCATATGCTTGGCTTCCATAGAGTCAGTGATAAGAACGATTTTCTCTTTCCCTTTCAGGCGATAGAGGACCTCTATCGCCTCCTTGGAGACATGATGAAGATCGCAGATCAGCTCACAATAGGCATCCTCATTCAGAAGGAGTGCCCCGATCACACCGACATCGCGATGCTGAAACTTCCGCATCGCATTGAACATGTGTGTCCCACAGGTCACACCGGAGAAAAAAGCTCTCTCTGTCTCTTCATAGGAGTTATCGCTGTGACCGATGGAGATGGTGATTCCATGTTCTCTTAATATCTGAAAAAAAGTATCGTGACCATCCTGATAGGCTAATGTAATCTCCTTGATGTGGTCCCCGCTAGCCTGAATCATCTCTTTTAAGAAGTCTTCATCCAAATCAAGGATATCGGCAGGGTTCTGTGCTCCGCAGTGTGCTCCGTTGATAAAAGGGCCTTCTACATGAATACCCAGTGCTTCGCTTCCTTCTAACGGATTGCTGAAATAGTTGTTGATCTCTTTCAAAGCAGAAAGTATCTTCTCCTTCTTCATCGTCATCGTCGTAAAACAAAAGGAGGTTACACCATCCTGAGGAAGAGAGGCGGCAATCTTCTCAAGGCTCTCTCGTTTCGCATCCATAGCGTCTGCATTTTCACTTCCATGGATGTGCTCATCGATGAAACCGGGAACAACGATCTGTCCTGAAGGAACCTCAACAGCATCCTCAGACCTAGCTTCCTCTCCGATCGCTTTGATCCTTCCTTCTTCATCGAGGAGCAGATCGGTGTGGACAATTCCTCTTCGGTAAAGATAAATATCAGAATTCCGGAATCCTCTGATCATGGCTTCCCCTTTCTTTTTCCTTATTGTATCGTTTCCGGATAGCTCTATCAATCCATTTGATTTTGAGCCAGTAGGAGAAAGGGAGAAATTCCTTTCCTCGTTGAGAGAAAGCAAAATGTAGCTGTTTTTGACGTTTTCTTCCTGAACTACTGTATAATGATTAACCGAGGACAGGCTATGAATCCTAATCTTTCGATATATGCTTCAGATTTCTTCTCCTTTGTTCTGATCGGCATGATTGTCATCTGCAATTCTGCCAAACTGAGAAAAAGGACAGAGGAGAACCTCCATCTGATTCTCATCCTGATTTTCTGTGGACTCAGCGCCATTGGATCCACGCTCGCCTTTCTCTTCACGGATCGCGGAGAAGCCTATCAGCCCTTGATCGTCCTCTTTGAATCCATCTGTTATCTTTCCAACACCATGGTCGCTCTCTGCTGGACCTACTTCTTAACCAACCACCTCAACGGACGATCCAACTTACTAAGAAGGAGTTTATTGACCATTCCGCTTCTTTCTGTCATCGTCTTGATCATCGTCAACATCTTTCATCCTATCCTCTTCTTAGCAACAGGAACCAGCTATCAGAGGCTATATGGTTACTATATCGTCTCTGCCATCGATTTCCTCTACATCATCGACAGCATCATCCTCTATCTCATCTCTCTTCATAAGGGAGGCTTCCTCAAGCTCTTCCCGCTCTGGGCCTTCCTCTTTCCGGTGTTAGCCGGCTTCTTGGTGCAGACCTTTGTTCCGGATCTGACCTTAGAGGTTCCTAGCATCCTCATCGGCATCGTCGGTGTTCTCTTCTCGCTGCAGAACGTAACCATCTACACCGATGATCTCACCGGACTTTACAATCGAGCCTACCTCGACCGCCTGCAGGACCGTATGCGAAAAAAGAGCGGCATCACGCTCTACGGCATCATGATCGATGTCAATGACTTCAAACCGATCAACGACAACTACGGCCATCAAGAGGGCGATGAAGCGCTAAAGCGCTTTGCTATCGTCCTTAAACAAGGGGTTGGGACAAACGGCGTCGCCATCCGTTATGCCGGCGATGAGTTCATCGCCCTCTTAAACACTCAGAGCGAAGAAGAAGTCAAAGCCTGCATCGAAAGAATCGATAAGCTCTTAGAAGAGGAAAAGAAGTGGTTAATAAAACCCTATGACCTTTCTGTCTCCTCTGGCTATGACCGCTATGACTCCTCTCTGATGAGCTTTGAAGAATTCATGAAGCGCATCGACCAAAAGATGTATCGCAAAAAGGATGAATTCTATGCCTCCCATCCGGAGATGGATCGAAGAGGCCGGAAAGAGGACTGATCTTACTACCCTTTTATAAGTACCAATCCAAAGCGAATATCGGAACATAGGTGATGTTTGATAATCTCCTTCATAAACGACGATTCCGGAGACGTTTCCCTACTTTCAAATCTTTAGCCGCACACCATTTCACCATAAAACTTCCAATGATTCAGAGCGGTTTGCCACAAAACTGCAAGTGTTTTCATGGTGGTTTTCCACAAAACTGACAACATTAATTCAACCTGAAAGCAACTATTTCTCACATTTTTCTAAAAAACAACAAAAAACTGCTGTTCCTTCGGTAAAACGAGGAACAGCAGTCTCTCTTTACGCTAGGATAAATTACTTCGCGGCTTTATCAGCCTTTGTCTTCGCCATGAGAGCGTCGTACTTCTCAGGATCGGTTCTCTTGAGATAGGCAAGAAGGTTCTTTCTTCTGGCGATGAGGATGTCCAAGCCACGCTTTGAAGAATAATCGTGCTTGTTTTCGGTCATGTGAACGGTCAGCTTCTCGATCTTCTTGTTGATCAAGGCGACCTGAACTTCAACAGAACCGGTGTCCTTCTCGTCTCTCCGATAGGCTTCGATGGTGGACGTCTTCTCTTCTTTCGTCAGTGCCATAAACGTATACCTCGTTTCTTTCTGTCGCCTCTGCCAGCGCCGGGTGATAGAGGATCAAGCCCGTGACCAGCCGAAGTAACTTGACTAGTATAGCCGAAAACGTACAAAAATCAAGCATCTGTCTTCAATTTTCCATTGTTTTTCTTATACTATTCCCGTATGAATTCAGGCATCCTTTATCTCGACAAGCCGGAAGGTTACACCTCCCGCGATGTCGATTCCATCATCAAACGGAAATTCGGTGAGAAGAAAGTCGGCCATCTCGGCACCTTGGATCCTTTTGCCACCGGCCTTTTGATCCTTGGGCTTGGTGAAGCCACCAAAGTCTTATCCCTGATCGAGGATGAGGAGAAAGAGTATGCGGCCTCTCTTTTTTTAGGAGAGGCGACAGACACCGAAGATAAGACCGGCGTCATCACCGAAGTTAAGGAAGTGCCTGAACTGAGTTCCGAACAAATCCAGTCTGTCCTCAATTCTTTCCTTGGGAAATCCTTCCAGAAGCCAAACCCTTACAGCGCGAGGCATATCAATGGAGTGAGAGCTTATCAGCTGGCAAGGAGCGGCATCGATGTGACTCTCCCTCAGAAAGAGATTGAGGTGATTCGTATCCGCCTTCTCTCTTATCAGGATCATATCATCACCTTTTCTGTCACGGTTTCCAAAGGAACCTATATCCGGGCGTTAGGCAGAGATATCGCTTTGAAGCTGGAGACAGTCGGGCATCTCTCTGCCTTACGACGAGTCCGAGTCGGAAGTATCTCTGTCAATCAGGCAACAACGCTTGATGAAGCATCTTCCTCTTCATTGCTTTCGATTCAGCAGGCGCTTCCGAAGATACGAATTCATCTTGTCCGAGACGAAAAAGAGAAGAAGCTTGCCTTCCATGGACAAAGGCTATCTCTTCCGTATGAGGATCGCTTTATTTTAGTTCAGGATGAAGTGATGATTCTTGGCATCTATCAGAAGAACAACGAAGGTTATGACTGCTATCGGGGGATAAGGTATCCTATATGAAAACACTGCACATCGATCTTGACTATCAGGAAAAGAATAAACCTCAGGCTTTGGCTGTCGGTTTTTTCGATGGGCTACATCTCGGACATATGTCCTTGCTTCAGGAAGCCCTGCATAGCGGCTTACGTCCTTCTGTTCTGAGCTTTGAATCCGACTTCAAGGCAAAGATCTTCCACAGCGAAAGAGAGCTCCTTCTCTCCGATACCGAAAAAGAGAAGACGCTATCCTGGCTTGGTTTTGATTCTTGTTATCTTCTGAAATCAGAAGAGAAAGTCATTCAGGCAAAGCCAGAAGAGTTCCTCTCTCTCTTAGAGTATCTTTGTGTAAAGAAGCTCATCGTGGGAAAGGATTTCACCTTCGGAGCGAAAGGAAAAGGAACGCCAGAGCTTCTCCTTTCCCTGAGAGAAAAAGGGATCGATGTCATCATCAAAGATCTTGTCGAGATCCATGATGAAAAGATCTCCTCCTCTCTGATCAAAGAGAAGATCAAAGAGGGAGATATCGAAGCAGCCAATCAGCTGCTTGGATATCCTTTCTATCTGGAAAATCCGGTCATCCACGGCTTAAAGAATGGTAAGAAGATCGGATATCCAACCGCCAATCAAGAGTACCCGAAAGAAAAAGTGAGGCTGAAGGAAGGCGTCTATCGCACCAGAACCCTCATCGAAGGAAAATCCTATCCTTCGATGACCAACATCGGAACGCACCCGACCATCCATCCTCTGGAAAAGCCGATCATCGAAACCTACATCATCGGATACGACGGGAATCTCTATGGGAGCGATATCCGGGTCTCCTTCTATCAGCACCTGAGAGAGCAGAGGAAGTTCAGCTCTCTCAGCGAGCTGAAAGCTCAGCTTGATCTAGATATCCAGGCCTGTCAGAAATAAAGAAGAGGAAAACGCTTCTGTTACCGGTATTTCCGTGCTAGAAGGTGTTTTGCTATGGTAAAATAGCAGCCATGGAAAAACCGATCCGCTTAGTCGCTCTCGATATGGATGGCACTCTTCTTGATTCCCGGAAGAGGCTTCCGACGGACTTCCTTCCCTGGGTGAAAAACCATCTTCAGATCAAGACTGTCATCTCCTCAGGCAGGCAGTACTACACCCTGCTATCCGATTTCAGAGAAGCAGAGGATGACATCCTCTTCTCTGCTGAAAACGGAGGCCTTGTCATGGAAAAAGGCAAGGTGTTGTTTCAGAACGTGCTGAGAAAGGAAGCCATCCTTCCTCTGCTTTCTAAGCTGCAGAAGTTTACGAATCTTTCATCCTCTGCGGTGTCAAGTCAGCCTATATGCTGACTGATCAGAAAGAAGCCTTGGATGAGGCAAAGAAGTATTACCGGCACCTGAGGTTCCTCTCTGAATTAAGTCAGTGCCCGGAAATGGATTCCCTGATCAAGATCGCTCTCTACGATCTCACGCACCAGGCTTTTGAGACGTTCAGAGAACTGCATGTTCTTCTCTCCACGGAGTTGAAAGGCTTCGTCTCCGGAACCTGCTGGATCGATGTAGCAAATGAAGGTGTCAACAAAGGGACAGACATCAAGAAGATTCAGGAAATTTATCAGATCTCACCGGAGGAATCGATGGCGTTTGGTGACTATATGAACGACTATGAAATGCTCTCTGCTGTCTATCACTCTTATGCGATGGCTAACGCCTATCAGGAAATCAAAGACCTGTGCCGTTATCAGACCGCCTCAAACGATGACGATGGCGTGATGAAGGTGTTGCGGAAAATCTAAGTAAAAACCAGATTAATTTACAATTTAGCCAAAAAATGCCAAGTGTTTTCTACTTGGCTTTTTCAGTATATGAAGTTCAGATTGTCACTTATCCCGGGTAGCAGTTTTCTTCGTTGCTGTCTTTCGTTTCACGGCTTTCCTCCCATCCTTGCTCTTGGTAGAAGAAGGCTTTGCTTCCTTCTTCGGCTTGAGGTCGGGATAGACGTCGGAGAGCGTCTTCGGCTTGCTGTTAAGAGCTTGGTCGATGATGTCTTTCATCCTCTGACCCTGCTCGAATAGTTTATCAGCGACAAAGCGAAGCTCAGGTGTCTTGTAGATATCAAGCTTCTTGGAAAGAAGGGAGCGGATCCTAGGTTCACGGTTGTTGAGGAAGGAAACCAAAGCATCCGTCTTCTCCGGATCGATGTGGGAGACATAGACCGTGCAGTAGGAGTAGTCCGATGTCATCTTGACCTGGTTGATGGAAGCAAAATCGGTGATCTCATCCTTGATGTCGTAGATGATGATCTCGCTGAGGTTCTTCTGAATGACGTTCTGGACACGACCTCTCTTGTCAGCCATTCTTCTTCTCCTCCATGCCGTAGGCTTCTAGGATATCGCCTTCGACAAGGTTGAAGTTGTCGGAGATCGTCAAACCGCACTCAAAGCCTTGCATGACTTCCTTGGCATCGTCCTTGAAGCGCTTGAGCGAGGTGAGATGAGTTTTGAGGACATTCTCCTGATTGCGGAAGACACGGATGGAGCAGTTCGACTTGATGGAGCCGTCGGTGACATAGCAGCCGGCGATCTGACCGACCTTGGAGGCTTTGAAGAGGGAACGGACCTCGGCATGACCATAGATGACCTCCTCAAAGACAGGAGCCAACTTGCCACGGAGGGCATCCTCGATATCCTCTAAGAGCTTATAGATGATATTGTAATCCCGGATCTCAACATGATCGTCTTTGGCAAGGTCCTTCATGACCACGCCCGTCTTGACCGAGAAGGCGATGATGACGGCTTTGCTAGCCTGAGCTAAGACGATATCGCCTTGGGAGATATCGCCGGAGGCAGAGCGGATGACCTGAACCTTGGTGCCAGGAACATCGATCTTGAGCAAAGAAGCTTTGATCGCTTCAGCTGAGCCTTCCGTGTCGGCCTTGATGATGAGGTTGATGGTCGGGACCTGACCCTGAGCAGCGGCGGCTGCGACATCCGCTAGCGAAGCGCCGTTTGCATTGTCGCCCTGACCGATGAGCGCCTGGGCTCGTTTTGCGGCAGCATCTCTGGCAGAACGCTCGTCCTCAAAGGACATGAAGCGATCGCCGGCGACCGGAACGCCGCCGATGCCGGTGATGGAGACCGGCGTCGAAGGTCCGGCTTCCTTCAGGACCTTGTTATACTCGTTGGTCATCCTTCTGACCTTGCAGTAATACTGACCGATGGCGAGATAATCGCCGGTGTGGAGTGTGCCGTTCTGAACAAGGAGAGTGGCTTTGGGTCCTTCCTTCTTATCGAGCTCGGCTTCAATGACTGAGCCGATGGCTTTGCGGGAAGCGTTGGCTTTGAGCTCCATGAGCTCCGCTAAATCCAACACGCCTTCCAAAAGCTTATCGACACCTTGATTCCGCTTGGCGGAAATCTCAAACATCATGGTGTCTCCGCCCCACTCTTCGGAGAGGATGCCTAAACCGGAGAGCTGTGTCTTGACTCTCTCGGCGTTAGCGCCAGGCCGATCCATCTTGTTGATGGCGACGATGATCGGAACCTTGGCGGCTTTGGCGTGATCGATGGCTTCGATGGTCTGCGGCTTGACGCCGTCATCGGCGGCGACCACCAGCACGACGATATCCGTCATCGAGGCGCCTCGGGCACGCATGGCCGTGAAGGCCTCATGGCCTGGGGTATCGATGAAGGTGATCTTCTTGCCGTTGACGGTCTTCTGATAGGCACCGATCTCCTGAGTGATGCCGCCATGCTCTCCGGCGGCGATGGTGGAGTGACGGATGGCATCGATCAGCGTGGTCTTGCCGTGATCGACATGACCCATGATGGTGACGACCGGGCTTCTCTCCTCCTGATCGAGGTCACGGTCAAAGATGCTGACCGTGGTGAAATCCTCGGGGGCTGAGAGGTTATCCTTCTTGATGTCGAGATTGTTGTTGAGGCAGATCTCGCCGATCTGCTCATCGGTGAGCACCGTATTGAGGGAGATAAGCTTGCCTTCGAGAAGGAACTGCTTGATGGTGTCTGTGGCAGAGATGCCTGTCCGTTTGCAGAGCTGGTCGAGCGTGAGCGTTCCATCATAGACGAAGATGCCGTTCTGCACCTCGCCCTGCGTCTTCTTGGCAAAGCCTTTTCCGCTTCTTTTCTTACTCATATAGAATCCTCCTTATTTCGTATACGTATCGTAGATCGCCCGGCTGAGATGTCTGTCTTTGATCCCGCAGGCTTTCAGCGTCTCGAATCCTAAGGTCGACTTGACATCATAATCAGCATCGACGCGGAGAATGAGGATGTCAGGATTATCGGAGGCGTGAAGACGAAGCTTCTCCTCGTTCTTTTCGGAGCACTCCGGAAGGATAAGAAGAAGAGACACCCGCTTTGAAGCCAATGCTTCCTCTAGCTTCATCCCGACATAGACGGACCTTTTCCTCAGAGCGAATCCGAAGTAGGCGTCAAGCTTGTTCTTCTTTTCTTCTAAGGTCATGTTCCATCTCCTCCATGAGAGCGCAATGATCTTCTTTCCCGTAGCGGGAAAGAAGATTCCGCTTCTTCAGCTTCTCAAGAGTCTCTAAGTCCTTATGAACATAGATGCCTCTTCCCGGAAGGGTGTTATCTTTATCGAGAGTGAGCTTTCCTTCACAAAGGGTGAGTCGGAAGAGCTCAGCAAGCGGGAATTTCTTCCGAGAGACGATATCCATCCGTTCGACGATGTGGATTCGCTGCATGGACTACTTCGTCTCGCCGTCGTAATACTTATCAGAATCGTACTCCTCGAGCTCGTCATCGTACTCGTCGTACTGATCCTCTTCATTCTGATCATCGAACTGAGCGAGTTCTTCCTCAGTGTAGATCGGCATAGCCTCCGCCTGAGCGGCGATAGAAGGCTCGTTCTTGTTCTCTTCATCGTTCTTGCGGAAACGCTTGCGGGAACGTGTCTCTGAGGGTCCCTTCTTCTGGGAGATGGCCTGTTCAAGCTCATCCAAGGAGATCTTCGGTTTGTTCCTGATCTCGATGTGTTCGACTTCTTCAACCTTCGGTTCCTCTTTGACCGGTTCAGTGACTGGTGCTTCAATAGGAGCAGCAGGAGCTTCTTCCTTTACCGGTTCTGTCACAGCGCTCTCCTGGCTAGGAGCGACAGCTGTTTCAGCAACAACACTCGCTTCAGCAGGCTGAGCGATCGTCTCAACAGGAGCAGTGGCTTCTTCAACAGGCTTTGCCTCCAGGGCAGCGACCGCCTCATCGACTTTTGCCAGCATCATATACTTGAGAGAGAGCTTGATCGCCTCATCAGCCGTGTGGACAGAGATCGACGTCTTGGTCAGCTTGGAAGCCAGGCGGACGTTGACGCCCTTACTGCCGATGGCGACACCCTGATCTCCATTCTGAACGACGATGGAAACCTTGGGAAACTCATAATCCCGATCGGCTTCAAGCTCGTCATAATGGACATTGGGATCGAAGAAATCTTCCGGGCAGTCGATACCGATGATCTTGGCTGGCGTCATAGCAGAGATGATCTGCTTGGCTTTGTTGGCATAGTAAGGAAGGATATCGACCTTCTCCGGATGGATGGCGGAAAGAATAGCGTTGATACGGCTCGATTCAGGTCCGATGCAGGCTCCGACAGGATCGATGTTCGGATTGGCGCTCTTGACGAAGACCTTCGTCCTTCTTCCGGCCTCGCGTGCGATGCCGCAGATCGTGACATCGCCGTTCTGAATCTCGATGATGTTGCGCTCGAAAAGCTTGGCGATGAACTTATCGCTGGTTCTGGTGACCTTCAGAGAAGGCGGATTGGACTTGTCATCCAACGATTCGAGATAGACGGTGACTCTGTCGCCCATTTGGAAATGATCGGTCGGCATGACATCTCTCTTGCGGAGGATGCCGTTAGCCTTGCCGAAGCTGATCTCATAGGAGACAGCTTCCGGATCGGACTTCGTGACCGTGCCTTCGATCAGCTCGCCTAACTGGTTCTGATAAACCGAGAGGATCGCCTGTCTTGAGGCATCCTTGAGCTTGGACTGGAAAAGCTGCTTGACTCGACGGACATAAGCTTTATCTAAGAGCGTGACATCAAAGGGGATGCGGATCTCATCGCCGATCTGAGCCTTCTTGGAGATCGCCTGAGCATCCTCTAAGGAAATCTGATAAGCATCATCGACGATATCATCTTCCGCCGTGACGGTCTTGACATCGTTGATCTTGAAACCTTTGTCATCAAAGATGACTTCCGCCCGGATAAGCTCCTTGGCAGGTTCATCGCTGTCCTTGTCCTTGAAGAGACCCGGATAGGACCACTCGAGATAGGCCTGCTCCATCGTCTGGATCAGGATGTTGGCGATGTCCTCGCCGTTGACCATAGAATCCTTCTCGATGTCACCGACAGCTTCTGTGAACGCTGAAGCGTTCACCTTGCCGGTGATGACATTGGCTTTCTTCTTGGTGTAATTTCTCTTCTTCGGCTTTGCCTCTTCCATCGTCTCTTCCTTCATTTCTTCATCTGCCATAATCGTTGTTTCCTCCAGATATCTATTCTTTTGTGATTATGCTTTATAACCGACCCGTATCGACGAAAACGTATCATAGGAGTAATGGATCTGCTTCTTTCTTCCTTTGAGGAAGTAGAGCAGGGTAAGGCCATCATCCTCTAAGCTGACAAGCTTAGCGACAAGTTTCTCACCGCTCTCCTTGAACGTAAGATCAAGATACTTCCCGACAAGAAGGGGAAGATCCTTAGGCGCAAGCTCCTTCTCGCTTCCTCCGGATGAGATATCGAGCATGTAGGTCTCATCGAGGTCTTCGATCTCATCGAGCTGAGGAGAGACGATGTCGGTGAAGCGCTGAATTTCTTCCAGCGTGATCGCTAAGTCGTGATCGATAAGGACCTCTAGTGTCGGTACATTCTCCCCGTTCGGGAGAAAGCTCACCCGGACAAGCTCAAGATGAAGCTCATCCGCCGTCTTCTGCATCAACGACTTAACCTTCTCTAAGACATTCTGATCCATCTGACCTCCTAGATAAAGAAAGAGTGAGTCCCAAAGGAGGAACCCACTCTTAATTTTTCGTTAAGAATGTTTCGGATTGACAAATCCTAGTCAATGCACACCTGCTTGACGGAAATATTCTATCCTGAAAGAAATATCCTGTCAATGCAAACTTGCTCTGTTTATAATACTTAAGTTCAAAAACATCTATGTTCTAACCTAAATATGCAAGGAGCCTTGTCATGGCGAAGAAAAAAGAACCCATTACTAAGGTGGACCAAGCCTACGCCCGGCATCCCTTCGCACTCACCATCGGTCCGATCTTGAAGATGATCGAAGCCTTTTTCGATCTGATGATCCCGCTCATCATGAAGGCGATCATCGATCTCAGCAAAGGAAACCCAAGAGATAAAATCACCGCTTCTCTCGCCTCATTCATCAAGTTTTTCGGCACCTGGATTCCCGGCGAGAACAACGTCAGCCTCAATTATGCGATCATCGGCGGAACGCTGATCCTCATCATGGGCATCTTAGGTTTCTTCTTCACCATGATCACGCAATACGTCGCCGCCAAGACGGCTGTCCTTGTCGGCACGGATGTGAGAGATTCCCTCTACCAGAAAATTCTTTCCCTCTCCAAGAAAGAGAGAGAGAAGATCGGAAACGCGAAGCTGCTCACGGTCCTGAATGCGGATTCCTATCAGGTGCAGCAAGGTATCCTCATCTTCATCCGACTCATCGTCCGCGCTCCGTTTGTCATCTTCGGTGCCTTAATCATCTCCTTAGTGCTCAACTATCAGATTGGATTGGTGTTTGTCTCCATCGTGCCTCTCATCCTCATCGTCATCTTCGTCATCATGTCCAGAGCTTCCAAAGAGTATCTGACCATCCAGGGAAAGCTTGACACGCTCTCCGTCAAATCCTCCGATACGCTCGAGGGTGCCAAAGTCATCCGGGCCTTCAACTCCCAGCGGATGGAAAACGACAGTTTTGCCGCAGCGACATCCGATTATCAGAAGAGCGCTATTCACGTCCAGAAGATCAACGCCTTGATCAACCCGCTGACGTTTGCCATCATCGCTATCGCGACGATGAGCGTCGTCCTCTTCGGCGGACTGCCGATGTTAGAGGGTTCCTCGGACAGCGTCACGACCGCCTCGACCATCATCACCGAAGTCGCCTATCTTGCCCAGATCTTTGTCACGCTCGTCCAGCTGACCAACGTCGTCATGGTTCTCACCAAATCCAATGTCTCCCGCAAGAGAGCCGACAGCGTCCTAAGCATCGTTCCTCAGATTCAGGAAAAGGAGGATGGGATTGTTCTTACCTGTCAACAAGGCGAGGAAATCCTCTCCTTTTCCCATGTCGATTTGGGCTATAAGGATGGAGGAAACAAAGCCCTGAAGGATATCAGCTTCCGTTTGAACAAAGGTCAGTCCTTAGGTATCATCGGCGGCACCGGTTCCGGAAAGTCCACCATCGTCAGCCTCGTGGAGCGCTTCCTTGACGCCAGTGCAGGAACCATCTGCTACAAAGGGAAGGACATCCGTTTATACCGCCTCTCTGCCCTGCACGAAGAGATCGGCTTAGTTCCTCAGAAATCCGTTCTCTTCAAGGGAACCATCCTCTCCAATATGAGGATGGCTGCGCCAGAAGCAAGCGAAGCGGAGATTGCCGCTGCCCTTCAGGATGCGATGGCTTATGAGTTCGTCTCCAAGTATCCGGATTACCTTCAGCACGTCGTCGAAGAAGGCGGAAAGAACTTCTCCGGCGGACAGAGGCAGCGCTTATGCATCGCCAGAGCTCTCGTCAAGAAGCCGGAGGTCATCATCTTGGATGATTCCACCTCTGCGCTCGACTTATTGACCGACAAGAAAGTCAGAGACAACATCCATCAGCATGATCAGGGCATCACCAAGATCATCGTCTCTCAGCGTGTCTCCACCGTCTCCGATTGCGATCTCATCCTCGTGCTGGAAGGCGGATCCCTCATCGGATCAGGCACGCACGAAGAGCTGATGAAGTCCTGCTCTGTTTATCAGGAGACTTACCTCTCCCAGACCAGAAAGGAGGGAAAGTGATTATGGAATGGCAAAAACGGTTCCTCCGCTATCTCGCTCCGCAGAAGAAGCTCATCGTCTTGATCGCTGTCTCCGTGCTCATTTTCTTGCTCGCTCAGCTCTCTCAGCCACTCTTGATCGGCAACGCTTTGGATGTCGCCTCACTTGCCCATCCGGACCGCTCTCTCTTCTGTCTTTATCTGACTTCGGTCGGCATTCTCTCCATCCTTGGAGCGATAGCGGACTTTCTCTTTGAATATGCGGTCGGCATCATGACGCAGCGTATGGTCAAAGAGGTGCGGGATGACATCTACGCCAAGTTCAACAGCGTCTCGGTCGACACCGTTTTCAAAGAGAAGCAGGGCAACTTGGTTCAGTTGGAAATCGGTGATGTCGAAAACGTCGTCAATGGTCTCTTCTCCGTCTTCAAATCCTTGATCGAAGGTGTCTTAAGCATCCTCATCACCATCATCCTGATGTTCTCCGTTAACTGGATCTTAGCTTCCGGCATCATCTTGCTCACGCCGCTTAGTGTCCTGATGAGCAAGTTCGTCGCTCAGTTCTCCCACAAGTACTTCAAGCGTCAGGCCAAGCTTCAGTCTGAGCTGAACGGATTATCGTTAGAAGCCATCAGCAACTCCGATGCTCTGCAATCCATGAACTTTCAATCGAAAGCCTTATCTCAGTTCAAAGAGAAAGATGAGGAGCTACGGAAAGAAGGAAAGATCGCTCTCTTTGCGGCTTCCTGGACCAATCCTGCCACCCGGTTAGTCAATAACACCATCTACGCCATCATCGGCATCTCCGGCATCATCATGATCGGATACACACCTTCTTTTGCCATCCTCAACATGACGATCGGAAAGCTTTCCTCCTTCTTAAGCTATACAACGCAGTATTCCAAGCCGTTCAATGAGATCAGCGGCGTGTTAAGCGAGTATGAGAGCGCCGTCTTCTCCTTCCGTCGGCTCAATGACTTCCTCAACCGAGCCGATGATGTCGATGAAGGAAAAGCGGACATCTCCGACATCACGGAGATGAGGTTCGATCAGATGTTCTTCTCCTACGAACCGGATCAGAAACTGATCGAAAACTTCAATCAGACCATCCGTAAGGGTGAGAAGATCGCCATCGTCGGACCGACCGGTGCCGGCAAGTCCACATTGATCAATGTTCTGATGCGGTTCTACGATCCTACCAAAGGGGCGATCCTTTACAACGGGATTCCCGGAACTGAAATAGAGAAAAGCTCTCTTCGCAAGAATTTCGGCATGGTGCTTCAGGAAACATGGATCTTCTCCGGCACCGTCATGGAGAATGTCCGCTATGCCAAGCCTCAGGCCTCTGACGATGAAGTCATCGAAGCCTGTAAGAAGGCTCATGCTGACACCTTCATCAACACGCTTCCTGACGGATACCAGACTCAGATCTCGGCCAAGGAAGGACTCTCCGAAGGCGAACGGCAGATGCTGACCATCGCCAGAGTTATGCTGCTTGAACCGGATATCGTCATCCTGGATGAAGCGACTTCCAATGTCGATACCAGAACCGAGCTGCTGATCACGGATGCCTTCGATCGGATCATGGAGAATCGGACCTCCATCGTCATCGCTCACCGTCTCTCCACGATCGTTAAAGCGGATCTGATCATCGTATTGAAAGACGGTCATATCGTCGAGACCGGAAACCATGAATCCCTGCTTGCCAAACCCGGACTGTATCACGACCTCTTCACCTCTCAGTTCCAATAGAAGCTGAACTCTGTCTCCTATCTTTAAACTGCTCTGTAAAGGTTTTCCTAGTAGGTCAAAACACTCAGAATCAAACCGATCGTGAGATGGTTTTGGTGGGTTTTCGTGTGCATATCTGGTGAACAAAGTCCCCGCAAAACATTTGAACATCATTACAAACTCAAATTTTTCAAGTTTGTTAAGCAAAATACATTCAAACTATCGTTCCTTCTCGAATATCTTCGGAATCACTTTGAGTCCAACATCTTTTTCGGCAACTTGATGCAGGGCTTGTTTCACTCAAATAATGACAAGATAAGAAAAAGTGGACTAATGGGTGTTTAAATTAGGAATTATTAATAAACGTAAAAATGGCTGATTACTTTATTTGAAGTGACTACCCATGTTAATTTCTACTATATTATAAACAAAATGTCATATATGCTGGAATACATATAATGCCATCTTCTCTAATTGATAAATTTTTTGGATGGATTATAAAAGCTTTATCAATTCTATCTTTAAATTTTGCAATAAATTTTTTCATAGATTCTACCTTATATGATTTGGAAGATTTGACTTCTAATGGAATTAGTTTTTGAGACACTTTATTTCCGGTTGTTAGTAAAAAATCTATTTCTATATCATTTCTATGTTTTTCTCCATTATATCTCGTATAAAAATATAATTTATAACCATTTGAAACAAGCATTTGAGCGATTATGTTTTCAAAAAACATGCCTTTATTAATTGATAATTTATCTGATAATAATTCTTTATGGTAATTCGTTTGCTTTTCTTTATTTTCGTCAAATGTATGTGTTAAAAGTAAGCCAGTATCTCCCATATAACATTTTACAAAATTTCTTTTTTCATTTAGTGATAATCCTAAGTTGGGGTCTGTACACAAGAAGCATTCATTGCAAATCATAGAATCGCTTAACCAAAAGAAAGTTTCCTCGTAGTCAATTGCAGTAGTATCACTAGAAATCGAATTGATTTTTACACGTTTTTCATGTTGAGAAAGAAAAGAAGGAATTTGGTCGAAAATTGATAATACTTTCAACTTATATGCCCTATCTATTTTATGAATGTCATCACGATATGTTTTTAATATATTCATTTTTTCTTTTTCGCATTCAACAAATTGCTTATTATGAGCAACAAATTTATCTACTGCTTTAGGCATTCCACCTACAAGCATATATTGTTTAAATAAAAACATTGCTTTTTTGTGAATTGAATCGTGTAATGGAATTCTTTTATCGAAGCAATCTCTAATATATCCTATTATCATTTCTTCTCCTAGTGCCCAAGCAAACTCTTCAAAATCCATAGGAAACATCGTTATAGTTTGTTCTTCTGAAGGAATGAGAATGTCTTTTACATTTTCTTTTATGGAAATTAAGGAACCAGTTTCAATATAATCAAATCTGCCATCTTTAACTAAATGTTTAATAGCTTCTCTAGCTCGAGGGAAATTTTGTACCTCATCAAAAACAATCAATGATTCTCGTGGATATAATGGAGTATCAAATTCAAGTGATAATACCATAAATAGAGAATCTAGACTATTAAGAAGGTTATTAAAAGCCTCTTTAACAGAATTTGTAACTTTGGAAAAATCAATAAGAATATAGCTTTTATAATTTTCTCTTGCGAATTCTTCTACAATAGTAGATTTCCCAATTCTTCGTGCACCTTCAACAAGAATTGCTGTTTCACCTTTCGATTCGTTTTTCCATTTCAGCAATTTATCATATATTTTTCTTTTAAACATATTTTATCTTCTCCTATACGCAATCATATTATAGCGAAAATATTTAAAAAGCGCAATTAGTTAATATTGAAAATATTTAAAAAGCGCAATTATAATGCTGGATACTATATATTTTTATCCTCTTTTCCTAATTAAAGTGCACTAATATCGCTTTCTTTTCTTCAATACTCTCGGTGTAAAGATCGATTGACATCAATCTACTCCTTGAACAGCAAAAGTTCTTTTGCCTGGATCCTCTACGATTTTCGTTACTCCATCAAAGTTATCAATGGGAATCCGTTTACAATTTATTTTGAACTGATGCAGCTCCGATCAAAACGAGATCCATTTACTCCTTCCGTCATAATGTTCCGCGCCGACAAAACTTGTTTCGGCATATCGAAAATCCGGAAAAGATAAGCGAAGTCCGCTATCCAGTTCCCTTCTTATGATGCGTTTCTTCTAGACCTCAACCTGTTTTTTCATTATCATAGTAACCATGAAACAGAAAACAGATGAACTTACCAAAGAAAAAAGAATCTACACCATTGAACTGATGGTCTTTATGATTCTATTTCTCATCCTTGGCATTTTGATCCTCGTCCATATTCTTCCAGTGAAAGGAACCTTCCGGAAGGTGCTGATCTACGTCTCTCTTTTCGGAAGCCTTTGGCTTATTATCGATTTTATCTGGACGTTAGCCAGTCCGAAAAGAAGAGCCAAACAGTCTCTGCTAGATAAATTCCTCGCTCTTCCGGCAGCCGGAAGCGTTCTGGCAATGGACATCGTCACTTTTGTCCAAGGATTCGATCAGACCGTTGAGCTTCACGAAACCTTTGTCGGTATCCTGTTCTGCTATCTCGCTGTTGTTTATCTGGTTGAAGCGATCTACCATTGGTTCAAGCCGCTTCCTATGCTATTGGAAGATCTGCCGACGGAAAAAGAGGCAGAAACAACAGACACTCAGAGTGATGAGGATTTCCTCTCGAGGCTGGAAAAGGCACAGCAGAAGAGAGACGAAGAAAAACAGCAATGATCTTTGCCAGCGATTTTGACGGCACCCTCTTCTTCCTTGATCAAAAGATGAAGATCAGACCAGAAGACAGAGAAGCCATCGCCGATTTCAGAAAGCGGGGAAACCGCTTCGGACTCTGTACGGGAAGAACCTATCGAGGCATCATCGATGTGCTGCAGGAAGAACCTTGGTTTGACTTTTATATTCTGGCGACAGGGACGACGATCCTCGATCAGAACGGAGCGATTCTGTTGGATAAGCAGATGGACAATAGCATCGGAAGAGCGATCTTCCACGAGTATGAAACCAAAGCCGGCATCATCTTCCAGGGGTTGTACACCGCACATTCTTTCACGCCGTTTTATCCTCATCAGGTGAAAATCTCTTCTTTTGAGGAGATACAGGGTGGACTCCACGGACTCTCTATGGTGTTCTCCGATGAGGAAGAGGCCATACAAGTAAGCGGAGACATCAACCACAAATATCAAGGAAAAGTGACTTCTTTTTCTAACCGCCGCTTTGTCGATGTCGTCCCCTTCGGTTGTTCCAAAGGAGAAGGAATTCGTTTTATACGGAATCACTTCCATGACAAAGTCGCCGGAATCGGCGATTCCTACAATGACCTACCGCTATTGAAAGAGAGTGACATTTCCTTCACTTTCCGTTCCTCACCAAAGAGCATTCAAAGTGAAGTCGATCATACGGTAGAAAGCGTTGCAGAGGCGCTAAACCATCTATATCAGGAGAACAACGATGGACTCCATTGAATTCTGTCCTCAGTGCAAGAAACCCGTGCACGGAACACATGACTTCTGTCCCCACTGCGGAGCACCCTTGACGACTCAGGCAAAGCGTCTTGTTCAGGAGCAGGAACAGCAGGAAAAGAATTGGTCAATTCCTTTTTCCGAAGGCGATGAGGTCAGACATCCTGACCGCATCATGCTGTTGCTCTCTATCCTTTCCCTCTTTGTCAGCCCCTCGCTTTTTTTGGCTCTGATCAGCCTGTTTCTATCCAAACCGGCAAAGGCAAAAAGCCGATCTGCAAAATCTGCTTACTATATTTCCATCGTCTCTCTTATCATTGGAATTGTTTTTGATGTCATCGTCTCATTCCTAATGATTTTCAAAATCATAAAAGTTCGATAAGCGAATCATACGTCCTATGATTTTGTTTCCGGAATCAGATCGGAAAGCCGAGAGAAAAGCAAGCTGAGATTTGAGATTCTCTCGCACGTTTCCTCTCTCAGCTTCGTACAATCCCGGCTTGGTCCATATTCTGATGCAATAAAGGGGATATTATCTGATTGCTGCGCCTTGGCAATAAAAAAGAGATACCGGCGAATCCCTATTTCCAGCGTTGTCCGAGCACTCGGACCTTCTACGATGACAAGTGAGTTTTTTACGGTCCGTTTAGCCATTTTTGACTATGTTTTCCAATAGTTTTCCGCCTTGATACAAAGCCAGACCGATATCGCTCGTGTAAGTTTTCAAGCCTAAATCCTCTGCCTGTCCGCCGATGCGAAGAGCACGCAGATAAAAGTCACGAACGTTATTTGTTGGCTTCATGTATCTTAGCTTGACATATCGGTTTAAATGGTTTTGACGCATGGACTTCAGCTTGTTCTTATTCATAGACAAGCTCCATAATCTCTTTTGTTTTCTGATAAAGAGTCATTTTCTTGGAACACTCATACAACCTATCCAGACATCTGTTTTTTTGAATGCGCATAGTTGTTGATGGTTTTGACAAAGAGTTCCGTCTCTGCTTTTCCCGATTCATAACATAATCGCAGATAGTTCTTTCATGATCATAGGTTCTGACTTTATTTCCATATATGGTTTTGCATACAGTGATTCCTAGATCAAAAAGCTCTTTTTTGCATAATGAATCTGGAGATCTTTGTCCAAGCAATGTGGATGGAAACCTCGGGCTATCGTGATTTCCATCACCTGTGGAATGACATCGGTAAATGGTTGTAGATAAAGTGCAGACAGAAAGAAAAAAGCCGTTGTTTGATATGTACTCATCTAATTAGACTACGTTGAAAACATCATATCACAAACTCAGA
>CAUUFA010000012.1:0-44870 GCA_963544395.1 uncultured Bacilli bacterium
TCACTTCATTCATCCTTGACCTTCTCCTTAGTCCAACAAGAGGGGTTCAGTACATGATTGCTGTTTCTTTTTTAAATTTATGCTTATAGTGCTGAGTGGAAATGGTATGGATGAGAAAGGATGACGGAAGGATTTCGGGGAATGGGATAATGGTTCTCAAGCAGAAAAAAGGCCTGGAATAAAGAAGTCGGAAATGAAAAGACGTTGGATTTTTATTTTCTGTTTGACAAGCGTCAAGGCTTCTGCTTTACTATTACCGCAAGACAAGTTCTGTCTAAGCATGTCCCTGCTGAAACACACTTGTTCTGCTTGCCGTCCTATCGTCCAAAGCATTCCGATTAAGCATTGACTTAAAGAATGTATTTTTGTCGTTTAGGTGCAGGAAACAAGGAACCTGCATACGACATAAAACCCAATAGGAGAAAAAACAATATGAAAAACAAAACGTTCAACAAGAATAAGATCTTGATCCCTGCTCTCGCCGTCTTAGCTCTCACCACCACCGCTTCTGTCACTTCCACTGTCGCCTGGTTCACGGCGAACAGAAATGTCACTGTCACCGCTAATCAGTTTGCGGCAGTTGCCATGGATGGTAGCCTTACTGTTGCGACAGCAAAGGGTGTCGGCATGTCTGATCCAACCGGCACTGAAATTGCGAGAACTATTGGCGTCAACGGTTATCTTACTGATGGCTCGTACAATGTTGCTGCGGGTAAGCTGTTCACCGATAATCCGGCTGGACCTACTGCTTATAAAGAGTTAGGTGCTTTGAACAACAGCGATCTCACGACAAGCAACGCTTGGCACGCCGGTGTCAATAAGGTGGATAACAGGGAAGTCTGGTATGCTGTTTCCTGGACTTCTACCTTCACTTATAACTTCAACAACACTGTTGCTAATCAGGCTCTGATCTTCAATCTTTCTTCCACGTTCAGCGATAAAACGAAGGCCAATGCCGGATTCAGAATTGCCATGATCTGTGGCACAAAGAAACTTATTTGGGCAAATGATGATGTTACTTCCGTTGTCAAAGATACGGGAACTACCGAAACGCAGACAGTTGTCGCTACGAATTCCAGCTATGCGCTTAAAAATGATGGTGTTATTGCGTCTAGTGACACGGAATATCTGGGAACTTTCACGACGGCATCTAACACTCTTGAGGTGACCTTTGTTGCTTGGTATGAAGGAACCGATGAAGCTGTCAAGACGGAGAACCTGATCACCGGCACTCCTATCACTGCCGAGATGAAGTTCTACGCCCGTACGCTTGCTTAATTGACTTACTGCCGTTTGTTGTGGTAGCATACATCCTTAGGTACTATGCCTAAGGATTTTTTCCATATGAAAAAGAATAAAAAGCCGTTGATCATCAGTCTTGTTATCGCGGATGTTGCTATTACCATAACGCTTTTGGTCATCAGTATCATCATGCTGAGTCAGACTGTTGGAAAGTCGGCGGCTCAGATTAAAGCCGCCAAAGGTTTCATCGGATATCTGCAGAATCATCCAACGATATATCTCGTCACTTGTGTCATCCCTTTGTTCTTGATTCTTGCCGCAAATATCATCTCTTTGGTCTTCTATGTCAAGAAGGTGACGAAAGCCGAGCCGATTCAGATGAGTGAGCTCAGCGATGAGCAAAAAAACGAGCTGAAGAAGCAGATTCTGGCAGATCTTCAGAAGCAGCAGGAAACCGCGGCAGAAAAGAAGGATGAGGGTTTAGCTGACACCGCAAATAAGTCAGCCGATTCTCAGTGATTTTGAGGAAGCGAGGAGCTCGATAACGAGCTCCTTTTTCTTACCTCTGAAAAGCAAAAAAATATTGCATTCTGATTTTACAGATGGTAAGATTGGTGCAAGTGAAAAGCAAAACTAAAGAAATTTAGTGACGCAAAACTATAGGGTCTTGAAAGAGATAGCCAGGTGCCTTAAGGGAGATATGACCCGACCAAGTGATTGGACAATAGGCACCTGGTTTTCGGTCATAAATCCAATGGGACAACCCGTTTCTCAGGGGTGAATCTGGGATGAACAGTTACTTATGGTCCAAATGGAGTATGTCAGAAAACGTAAGCGAAGAAGACTTGTCGCTCTGGCCAGCAGCATCGGCACAGTGGGCGTCTCGGTTTTTGTGCTGGTCGCTTTCTTAGGAAGGCACATCGGAACGTTTACGGTCGCGCTTAGCAGCGATCAAGTGCGGTTGGCTCTTTCCCGGAAGCTTCATTCCGGCGCGAAGACGTCTTTCCTGTACGTTGATTCCCTTCCTTCCTTTGAACAGTACACCTACAACAACCTGCCCTCCGACGAGGTGCTCGACAGCGAAGAGACGGATTATCTGATGAAGGAGGCAGCGCACTATGACATCGATGGGAAATCCCTCAAGTCGCTGAGCTTCTTCAAGTACACCTTCTACATCCTGAATGTGGGAGACAAGCCTGGCGGCTACACGATGAACATCAACATCGTCGACGATCACCCTTCGACCGACGGCACCAACCGTTCTCTCACCGATATCCTGCGTGTCATCCTCTACGAAAACAGGGTCACAGACGATGGTCAGGTCACGCACCGGAAAACCGTCTTTGCCAAGGCGCCGGATGTCGAGAGGAAGGATGCTCAGGGACACGATGTTGCCAAGGAGTATACGTCGACTCCCGTTCCGGCAGCGACGGATCTCAATCCTGTTCCCGATCCCGCTTTCGCCGAGCCGTTTAAGACAGATCCTTTGACCGGCGCTGTCGATGGTGTCGGAAGCATCAGTACGGATGTCGTCTTCTCCGGCGGTGCTTACCGCTATACGTTTGTCTGCTATCTGGAAGGACAGGATCTGTCCGACCAGAGCAAACACCCACCCGAAGGGGCGAGGGTCAAGTTAGGAATACAGGTGAATGCATATGAAAGCAAATCGTAGAAACAAATATATGGTCGTCGCCTTGACAGGGGCGATCGGCGTCTCCTTAGTCGGTTCTGTCGCCGGGACTTATGCGTGGTATCAGTATTCCACAAAAGCGACCGCGCACTTCTTAGGAACCTCCGCTTCAGCGACGGAAAACCTTCAGCTCAGCTTAGGCACCAACAATACGCCCGATACAGCTAGCGCTGCTCTTTGGAAGAGCGATCTGACTGCCGCGGATATCGTCCGCTATCTGGAGAATCACACTACTGACACCTCCGTCTCCATCGTGACGCCGATCACGTTCGGCGGCTTCGATAAGGACGCCGCGATTCCTGCTATCTCCCCAAAAGCCAATCCGCTTTATCAATACAACACGCTTGAAAAATGGGAAGATGCCAAAGATTCGGACTACGTCGCTTTCCCGATCACGCTCCGTGTGAAAGATGGTGAAGGAAGCCTGAATCTGGATCGTCCGGTTTTCCTTTCGGATCTGACATTAAATAGCACCGAGAGCGGCGGCAAGCTTGCCGATGCTTTGCGGATCCAGTTCTCTGCGACGGATTCCGCTAGCGCGAAGACGAGTACGCTCGTCTCCAAGAACGGCGATACGCTCTACACCACGGGCTGGCTCGATGTCAATGGCGATGGGCGCTATGACAGAGCTAGATATGAAAAGGATGATAAAACGCCTCTGCTCTATGGTGAAGGAACTGCCGCTTCCGGGGAGACGGGTGTTCTCACCTCCTTCAAAGCCAGCGACATTCTCGTCGGCGATAACGGAAAAGGAAAGATCGTCACCTCAACCACGTCTCGTTCTCTTGGCACCATCAAAGCCAACGGCTATCTCACCATCGATGTCAAGATCTGGCTGGAAGGCTGGCAGAAGTATGAAGGCAACACCGCTTCCGCTAAGGATCCTTATAAAATCGCAACAGCTGCTGTTGAAGCCCAGAAGGCTTTAATGACTACCGCCCATGATGCCTATGTCGCTGCGGGTTCCGATGAAAGTGCTAAAGCTACCGCCCAGCGTAAGTTCGACCGCGCTAAGGAAGACTACAAGAATGCTTTGTGGAATGTCGGCTATGGTCGGATCGGCAATCTCTCCGGCATTCAGGATGCCATCCATAAATCCGGAGATGCGACGCTTCAGGCTAAAGCTGACGCCTACGTCGCTGCGATCAAGACGGCGTATCAGAACGCAGTCAATACAGCTAACGGCTTTGTCATTACCGGCACGGATTTCTCGGTCGCTGTCGATGAGTCGGGAATCACGTCAGCCAAGAATGATTTCCATGGTGTCGATGTCTCTGCGGATGCGAAGAAATCTATGCTTAAAGCGGACTTCCTACAGCAGATGGAAGTCTCTGACATCGGCAAGTCCTCTTCGATGTGGGATGCCAATCTGAATCATGCGGATTTTGAAGTCGGCATGACCTTCGCTATCGATACGCTCTGATCTTCTGTTTCTGCTTCGGCCGTTCTTCGTCGGAAAAACACATATGAAATGGCGCTCTATCGCAGCGACTATCGCTGCTTCAACAGTCATCGCCTTTGCCGGCGCCCTCAGCGGCACCATGGCTTGGTACGCTTATGCGACCCGAGCCAGCCTTTCCTATGATGGCACTTCCGTCTACAGCAACGGTCAGCTGCAGATCGGATTGAAGACGCCGTATTCTACGGAGCTTGACACTCGGTCGAATTACACGGTCTCTCAAGAGAGCGGAGAAGGCTTTCTCGGCCTTCGCTCCGGATTGGATGCTGCGCTTTTTGATGAGATCATCGATGTCGATACGGATCACGATGGAAACAAGGATGTCACCTATTGGTTCATGCAGCCTAGCAGCGCTCTTCCCAACGAGGTGATCGATCGATATCTGGTTGCGATGGGCGGAGCAGAGGAGAACAATCATCTGCTCTCTCCGGTCACCACAAGGCAGTATGACGGCAGTCAGGACTTCCATCTCTATCGGGCACCGCAATCCGGGACCTACGATCTCGGCGATGCGTTTCCCTACACGTACAAGAAGATCGACTTTGCGTTCCGCATCATCAAGACGGATACGCAAGAGAGGATCTCGAATCAGGATATCTGGATGGTGGACACTTCGTTCCACGCCTCCGGCGATGTCAACGGTGCGGTCCGTCTCTATATGGAAGGAAACCGGGTCAAACGGGATGGCTCTTCTATCCGCGAGGATACGAAGACGCTTTTCAATCCTTCGATGAATAGCGCCGGTTCAACCAAGGTCGCCGGTCTTCTTGACCTCAACGGCGATGGTTATTACGACTTCGCCAACGATGCCGGGGATTACGAGCTGCCTGGCAAAGAGATCGTCTATGGTGTCGGTGATACTTCTTCGGTTCCGACGCACACCTTCACCAGCGACGATTATACCGGTGTGAATCCGTGGGAGTATGACAACATCAACAGCTATCCTTCTGTCACTTCCTCAACGCCGAAGAACACGTTCTATGCGAAACATAAGCTCGGAAATCAGGGGTATGTCGATTACTCTGGATTTACGATGCCGGAAGCTCAATATCTCGGAAAAGAGGAAGTCTATCCTGAGGATGCCTCGGGAAAACTCAGTGGCGGAAGAGTGCTCACAAGCACCTCTTCCGATGCTTTGGCGGTTGCGGATCTGAAGATGTACATCTATCTGGAAGGCTGGGATCACTCCGTCATCGATCAGAATCTGGAGCACCAGTTCAACCTGGGCCTCACGTTCCAGATCAACAAGGTGGAATGATATGGCTTCCAAGCGTATCAAGCTGACTCTTTCCGGACTCATCCTCTCCAGCGTCATCGCTATCGCTTCCTTAGGGGTCTCTGCCGCCTGGTATGGCTCTGCCACCCAGCTTCGGGTCGAGGTGGTCAATGTCGCTGTCTCCGGGGAAAAAACGCTTAAGATCTCCGCGAGTCCGGATCTTTCCTCCTTTCAGGATCATAAGATCGGTCAGGAAGGAGACAAAGGACCGCTTTTGGGCAAGTCGGAAGTGAGCCTCGACCTCTTCAAGCCGGTGTCTTCGATGTTCACTTTTCCAGAGGACTGGCACAAGGAAGCCTCTTGGCTTCAGGAGAAGAAAAACAAGCCTTCTCTCCGCGGCTCCTATCAGGATACGGACGCCTTCATCGATGCCTTAAGCGAAGGCATCAAGCGTCCTCAGATTCCTGATGTCGCTGATTCCGGTTACTATTCGCAGACGCTCTATCTGCTCTGTGATACGGATGCTTATGTCACCTTCGATCCTGACCTCTGTTTCTTCAACGGCTACACCTGCAAGGACAGTCAAGGAAGCCCAAGCGATGCTAGCACTTACGCAAGGATTCATGAACAGAACCTGGCGCAGGCAAACAAGCTCAAGAGCATCGATGCCGAGCGGTATGCCAAACAGATGGATGGATTGTATCAGTCGGTCAGGATCTCTTTGCTTGATCCCGACCCTTCCTCCTACAAATACACCATCATCGATCCTTTCAAGAAGGAGACACCCACATATTTCGCCGGTCCGCTCAACATGTCTGTCGACCGCTACTATGACAACTACTTCATCGAAGACAAGGATATCGATCGCGACGGGAAGAAGGAGAGCATCTACCGGGAAGTCATCTACGGCGATATCGATGAGGCGACAAGAGGAAATGCAATCTACACGTCCGATGAACAGCTCTCTTCCGACCGCACCATCTATGATGAGGAAGGAAGGGAGGTCAGTGGTACAATAGAAGAATATGAAGCCTCCTCGTTCTACGCTTACACGAAGCCCTACACCTACCACTTCCTCTTCTCGAAGTCACTGAAGGAAAATCGGCTGAAGGCAGCGACAGAAAAGTCAGTCAGCCTTGCTTCCTTAGGCGGTCAGCAGGATGCGTTGATGATCCCTGTCTACCGCAACAAGCCGAAGAAGATTGTCTTGTCGATGTATCTGGAAGGCTGGGATGAGGACTGTGTCAACAATACGATGGGAGCTTTCTTCTCTACGGCACTGAGTTTCAAGATTGCGAGGGAGATGTAACATATGAGCGCTTACTTTCAATATCTGCAGCAGATGGTCGTCCGTTTCTGGGAGGACTTCATCCGCTTCTTCAGCAAAAGGATCGTTTCGCCTTGGTTGGATTTATCGTCCAACTTTTCGGCGTATCATGATCTCCTCAAGCAGTACAACGGGCAGTTCGGAGCCGGAGGTTGGATCTTCTTCGTCGTCTTTGCCATCCTGCTTCTGGCGGTCATCGGCGGTGCCATCTTCGGTATTGTCATCCTGCTGAAGAAATATATCCGCTTCGTCAAGCGGGAGCTCGATAAGGATGAGCTCCGTCAGCAGGTGGAGCGCTTGAGCTACGAGCTCTATCAGGCGACCTTAGAGAAGGACAAGATCCTCAATCTCAAGACGACCTACCTCGGCGTCAAGACCGGGGAAGAGAAGAGCGAAGATCAGAAGACGGTCGAGGAGCTCTCCTCCCGCTTCCCCAAGCTCACGCACGTCGACAATCAGTACAAGGGCGTCAACACCGAGGTCGCTTTGGTCAAGGACCTTTCTCTCGAGGAGCTTTGCAACTCCTTCCGCAACTTCGCCGCTTCCAAGCTGAAACTCTATTATCGGATCGATGTGATCCGTCAGCTCTTTGCCGGTATGGCGACTTCGAAGCTCATCATCTTAGAGGGTATCTCCGGTACCGGTAAGACTTCCTTGGCTTATGCCATCGGCAAGTTCTTCACCTTCGATTCTGCCATCATTCCGGTCCAGCCTTCCTGGAAGGATCGCTCTGAGCTGTTAGGCTATTACAATGAATTCACCAGAAGGTTCAACGAATCCGAGTTCTTAAAAGCCCTCTATGTCACCACCTACCGTCAGGATCTTGATGTCATCGTCCTCGATGAAATGAACTTGGCGCGAATCGAGTACTACTTTGCGGAATTCCTCTCCATCATGGAAATGAGGGATCCCAACGACTGGCTCATCGACCTCATCCCGGCTCCGCAGGCGAACGACCCGATCAATCTGAGGGACGGAAAGCTTCTGATTCCGCAGAATGTCGAATTCTTCGGCACTGCGAACAACGATGACTCCACCTTCACCATCTCCGATAAGGTCTACGACCGTGCCATCTCCATCTTCTTCGACGATAAGGGCAGACCCTTCGACTGCCAGGATCAGGAAGCGATGGCGGTTCCTTATGCTCAGCTTCGCAAGCTTTATGACAGCGCCATCTCCCAGTATCCGATCTCCGAGAATATGATGCAGAAGTTCGAAGAACTCGACAACTTCGTCATCAAGAAGTTCAAGCTCGCCTTCGGCAACCGTATTCTCAAGCAGATCAGCACCTTCATCCCGGTCTATGTCGCCTGCGGGGGCACCGAGGTGGACGGTTTCGACTTCATCTTCACCAACAAGATTCTCAAGAAGTTTGATGCCCTCAACATCGCCTTCCTCAAGGACGAGCTTCATCAGCTCGACAGAGAGCTCAACAATCTCTATGGCGAGGGCAATTTCCCGATGGCTCACGCCCATATCGAAACTTTGATCAAGAACAACTGATCTTCGCTATAAAGAATCACAGAGGACATGAATCAGCCAAGCAGAGAAAAGAAGCTCTATCGGAAGTATACAGACAAAGTCTCCAGCCTTCTTCAGGATGAAGAGGCACAGGTGATCTTTGATTCTTTGGCGAACGGAAAAAATACCTACATGCGTCTCGATCAGGTCGAGTCCTCTGCTTTCGACCTGACCTGGATCGACATGATCGAATCCTGCATTCCCGATCTCAGCTTCATCATCAGCAACCCGAAGATGAACACGAAGACCGTGGAGGATCTCGTCCCGGTCGAATTGGCCAAGAAGACGAATGCGGAGTCCGTTCAGCACCTCGCCTCCCACACGCAGTACATCAAGGAAGTCGATGAGAACCTCAACGTCATCCCCTCCAAAATCCTCAACATCGGAAGCGATGATGAGCTCAAGATCTACGAGAACCGGTTTGTCGCAACCTTGATCAAGATGCTGCTGCTCTTCATCTCCAAGCGCTACGATTATGCTTCGAAGTTTGCGACTCTCCACGATCATGAGACCCTCTATTTCAAGAACCAGTCCACGGTCGGAAATGCGGAAGTCAGCATCGAGACGAAAATCAACGTCATCACCAAGAAGGACGATCCCGAGTCGATCCAGTCCAACCGCTATGTCGATCGGATCGCCGAGATCCGGCGCTATGTCCTCTACTTTTACAATTCTTCGTTCATGAAGCTGTTCAAGAACGAGAAGAATGTCCGCAACCCGATCCTTCAGACCAACATCATCCGCAAGAACGTCCGCTATCATCACTGCTATGAGCTCTACCGTTTCATCGAAGCCTATGACCGCTTAGGCATCAACTACTCGGTCAAGGAGACGTTCTCTCAGTTTGACAAAGCTGAGCTCAGGGAGCTCAATTTCCTGATGTTCGCAAACTACCTCTCTCTTCAGGGCAAGGATAAATCCTTGACGAGAGTGGAGAAGGAGAATCGCTACGAGCCGGAGATCATCGCCTCGAACGACGATGAGGAGTTTATCTATGGGCCTCTGCTTCAGGGACCGATCGCCTTTGTCCGGGTCGATGACGCTTATCGGAAGTACCTCGAGCACAGGACGCATCAGGATTTACCTCAGCAGCCGACCAAGGCGGAGCTTGCCTATTTTGCCGACGAGTATCAGGAAGGCAGAGAGAAGCGAAGAGAGTATCTTGAGAATCTGAGGATCTTCAAACACAAAGCCGATCAGAAGATCGTCTTTGACAAGAAGGTCCAGGAGATCATCGCTGAACGGGAGAGAGAAGAGAAGGAAGAGGAGGAACGCTACATTCAGAAGCGGCTCGCTTTGGAAGCGAGGTACCTCGACATCTTCCGTCAGAACATCTCCGTCGATGCTCAGAACTTTTTCGCCTCGGTCAACAACAACGGCATCATCTATCCCGATTATCAGGGATACGGCGAATATTCTCAGAACCTCGCTCAGCAGGTCCTTCCGTATTCGGATGAAGATCTCTTGCTTTTGATGGAGCATAAGACGAAGGAAGAGGAGATTCCTGGTCAGGTCAGCTTCTCGATGGAGGACAAGCCTTCTCAGGTTTTCGCCCTGCAGAAGGAGCTTGCGGAGAAGAACCAGGAGATCGCTCTCCTTCAGGAGCAGATCAAGCAGATGCAGAAGAGGCTCGGTCGCATCGAAGAGAATCCGATCGACAAGCGCATCCGTCTTAACGACTTGCTCACCGAGGGTCTTGACGAAGAGAAGGAAGAGGCGGCGCCTGAACAGAAAACGCCTATTACCAACGAAGAGACCAAGCAGACCGGAACAGAAGCGGTTGTATCATCCCGTGAGAAGAGCAATCTCCCTGCCGTTGAAAATACCGATGCCTTGGATCTCCGCTTCCGTCCCCATGACCTTCTGACTGATGGACTCTCCGAAGAGATGAAGATTGAAGAGAGAGTCGTCGTGAGTCAGGAGAGTTCTCCTGCGACAGTCGGCTTCGACGGATTCAAGATCCTGACAAGAAAGCTGGACCTGCACGCCGGCTATGATAAACAGAGGACGTTCCGTCTTCTCACCAAGAAGATCGACCTTGACAAAGAGAGTCAGTATCATCAGCGGCATCTGTATCGGACGCTGACAGACTTTGCCGATGAGGTGGACTACAAGCCTTGCACCAACATCGATAAAGTCGGAGAAAAAGGCTTCATCGTCAGAACGAGCCGCGGCTATCTCGCCTTCGATGAGCGGTATGCGAACACGCTCTCTGGCGCTTTGATCTATGCGACGAGAGAGCAGGCGAAAGAAGCTTCTTTGACTTATCAGGGAGAAATCATCGAACTATGAGCACCCCGATAAATCCAAACCTCAATCAGACGGAAGCTAAGCCGGAAAAGAAAAGCAAGATGAAGAAGGTCAGATCCATCATCGGATGGATACTGACGTCTCTGATCGCTGTCCTCTTCCTAGGTGTTGCCTCCCTGCAGCTTGATGCTCTGATCCATAAGAAGGACAACTATCAGCAGAACATCGGATTCGGTTTCGGAAACTTCATCGTTCAGACCGCTTCCATGGAACCGGAGTATCAGGTCGGAACCGCCATCATCACAAAAAGGCAGGATCCGGATCAGATCTATCAGACCTTCCTTTCCTACCAAGCCTACAACCATACGCTTGACGAGGATAGCGGCGAAGATGTCGATGGGAAGATGGAGAAACGGATGAGTGAGATCAAAGGCTGTCTTCATGACCTCTCTCTCGATAGCTTCTCCGATAAAGCCCTTGCGAAGGCGGAAGAGAATCTCGCCGCCAAAGAGCAGGAAGGGAAGGATGTCACATCGCTGAAGAATAGCCTAGCCTCTCTGAAAACGGCGAGAGCTGACTATTACCATCTCCGCAGCCTCTACCGCACGATCGATATCACCTTCATCGATGCCTGGTCCGGTTCGATCACACCGGATGATGCTTTGTTAACCTACCGCACACCCTCGCCCAAAGACAATCAGGGGAACATCATTCCTCTGACGCACCGCATCCGGGAGATTCATCTTCAAGAAGGGGTCGAAAAAGGAAAAGGGAAGTACACCTTCATCACCTGCGGCATCAACATCGGCGAGTACCTCTCCCAGCAGAATCAGTACCAGGCGTTCCAGGAGCAGCACATCTTAGGCACCGTCATCCTCAACTCGCCCTCGATCGGAAAGTTCTTCCGCTTTGTTGCTTCGCCTTGGGGATTACTGATCCTCCTTCTCATCCCGGCGCTCTACCTTGTCATCTCCTCGGTTCTCGATATCTTCCGAGCCTTCAGGGAACCGAAGGAAGAGGTAGCGACGCAAGGATCTGAGGCGAAGGGTTCTCTCTCTTCGCTCAGTGAGAAAGATCAGGAGAGACTGAAACAGGAGATGTTAGAGGAGATGTTCAAAGAGAAGGAAAACCAGAGGAAATAAGGAGCAGAACATGCTAAAGAAGAGAATCTACGGAATCATTACCATCGTCTTCGGAACGGCATTCCTAGGAGTGTTCCTGACTTTCCAGTTGTCGGTTCTTCTTCCCGGTTTCATCAATAATCCTGCGATCGTCATTCTGACGGCGATTCTCTCCACCATCGTTGTCGTTCTGTTCTTCATCAGTCTGATTCAGTGGCGGAACCAAGTCAGCGAGCAGAGGACGCTTCGCGCCCAGTCGCTTTATAATTTCGGTACGGATGCGTTCTATTTCAACTTAGCGGTCTTCGAGGCGAAAGCCTCCTATCTCCGCCGCCGGATCGGAAGTCATAAGCAGAGCCAGTATATCCTCGCCTTCACCGGCACCAGTCAGGACGGAGCAAACAACGAGAACAAGAGACAGGCGATCGGTGCTTTCAACGGCAAGATCATGGCTTATCTCCTCGATCGTTTCACGAAGGCCAAAACCTTGAGAAATCACGTCTTCTGCTATAGTCAAGGCATATTCCTCGTCTATTGCTTGGGCGATGATCGGGAGAAAGTCCTCCATCTGGCTGAGGAGTGTGCCAAGGACATCTACGAGATGAGCGATGAGAAGAACCTTCACATCCTCGTCATGCCGTATTTCGGCATCTCGGAAGTCGAGCCGAAGCAGGAGCTGATCGAAGCAATTGAAAATGCCAAGTTAGCGCGAAACCTCTCCGAGCGCAACTTCGAGCAGATCACCTTCTATCAGGATAGCTTCCGCAAAAGCTTAGGGCAGGATGATGCCAAAGAGATTGCCGACGCTCTCAAGAACAATGAGTTCGTCGTCTATTATCAGCCGAAGTTCAACCTGAAGATCAACCGTTTCACTTCGTCAGAAGCTTTGATCCGCTGGCAGTCGCCTAACCGCGGCCTCTTAGGACCGGGAAGCTTCATCCCGCAGGTGGAGCAGTCAGGCATGATCCACGAGATCAACACTTATGTCTTTGAGAAGGTCTGCCAGGACCTCAACGAGAATATCCGAAGAGGCAGGAAGATCCTTCCTGTCTCGCTGAACTTCTCTCTCTTCGAGTTCTTCTCTCCGGACTTTTTAGACACCCTGCTTGACACCATCAGCAAGTACAACATCAATCCCCGTTACATCGAGATTGAGATCACCGAGACGACCTCGCAGTCCAACACCTTCCTCTCCGTCTCCATCATCAAGAAGCTCAAGGAGCGCGGCATCAGGGTTCTGATGGATGACTTCGGCATCGGCTACTCCAACATCGGAAACTTCTCGAAGATCCCGTTTGACACCATCAAGATCGATAAATCCTATGTCGACAATATCGCTTCTGACACCAAAGCCAGAGAGATCGTCGCCTGTCTGATTCAGCTCGGCAAGATCAACGGCATGGAAGTCGTCGCCGAAGGTGTCGATAACCTCGCTCAGGTCGAAGCCCTTAAGGAAGCGGGCTGCGACACCATCCAGGGCTTCTATTATTCCAAGCCTTTGGCGAAGGCGGAGTTCGATCGTTTCCTCTTGAACAATCCGTTTGAACAGAAGGAGGACAAAGCATGATTCTCATTTTAGGCTCCTCGCATGATGATATCCTCTATTTCGAGTCCATCATGAACAACCGGAGAGAGGACAAGGTCTTCGACCGCTATCCCATCATCTTCGGCACCATCTACAATCAGGATGTCGCTCTGGTGAGCGAAATCTACACCTCCTATGTGGCTAACGCCGTCACCCTCCATCTGATGGAGAAGTATTTCATCATCCTCGTCTTTTCGGTCGGAACCTGCGTTGCTTATAGCCCTGACTGGGAGTTAGGCGATATCGCTCTTTCCTCTCAGGTTGTCTTAGGCGATGTCGATCAGAGCTTCGTCAAACCGGTGAAGCTCGGTCAGGTGCCTTCTTTCCCGGAGCGCTTTTTGGCTTCAAGAGATGTCTCTTCCTTCTTAGTTCCGACGATTGAATCCCGATCCATCACGAATTATCACCTGGCAAACTATGTCTCCTCCAACGCCTTCTACACTCGGAAAGAGGATCTGCAGCACCTGCTCATCAACGGCAGGCTCTGCGCCTTTGATGATCACATCGTCCTCGACTGCACGAGCGGCGGCGTCGCTTTGGCCTGCGCTTTGAAGAACGTTCCTTTCGCCTGCCTCAAGGCGGTAGAGAGGAATCTGGGCGAGCTGGTCGACTTTGAATCGTACGGCGCTGTCCTCAAGGTCTATGCCGACATCGGCAGGACCATCGTCAGCACGATCGGTTCGATCGGCAGAAACGATGTATTGGAGGAACGGTAAATGGCTAGAAAACCTAAGCAGAACAAGACCATCCACTCCACCATCGTCAAAGGCAATCTCTTCGTCTTCCTCTTCACCTTCGTCATGTTCATCGTCGTCGTCACGTTCACAGCGCTTTATTTTGTGACGAGGCACACCTATTACCTCTACCTTGTCACCCTCATCGCCTTCTTTTATGTCCTCTCGTTCTCTGTCGCCGAGATCATCCTCTTGAGAAGGCTTTATGACCGTTTCTTCCGCGGTCTTTATCGGACGACCGAGTACAACCTCCTTCAGCTATCCAAACAGAGGACGAGGTTGCAGCGTTATCCCGAGGCTCCGATCTTCGAGTTTAAGGAACTCAACGAGATCGTGGAGGATATCTCTGTCCACTTCAAGAACAACACCTTGGTCTCCATCAGCGACAACTACAGCAACATCCCGCTTCATTATCTCACCGAGGACAGGACGATCGTCGATCATCACACGTTCCACAAGTATTTCCCTGATATTCTTTCTGTCTCTCAGTCATATCGAAACGGCTTGATCCTGATGTCCTACGATCTTCCTAGCGGAGAGCAGATCACCGATGCGGAGATAAGGGATGCTATTCAGATGCTCAAGTCGGTCTTTGCTGACTACAGCGGCGTCCTCTTCTCCTTGAACAAGGCTAACCAGGGCATCTACATCTACTTCCCTCACATCGATTCTCTCTCCCACATCAAGGAGATCCTTCAGAGGATCGTCCGTGACTCTTCCATCATGCGCAAGGACGAGAATGGGTTCAGCATCTCCGTTCCGGCCCGCTTCACGATGGTCTGCTATCCCTACTCTTCGGCGGAGGAGATGTTCTCGGATATCCGCTATGCTCAGCACATGGGAAAGATCATCAACATCTATCTGCCGGAGCGTCTCAATGTCGCTTACCGCAAGGATCAGATGCTGCAGTCTTCGGCAAACCTCAACAATATGACCAAGCTGCTCTCCACGCTGTCTTCTTTAAACTACACGCTCAGCCGTTCGGAACAGGCCTGGAGCATCATCCGCAATGCGATTCAGAGCGTCGATGCTTACCTCAATATCGATCACGCCGGGATCTATCGCTACGATGATGTCAGCGAATCTTTTGTCTCGTTCTATCACACGGGACTGGCGCAGGGCGACAAATTCAAAGAGGGCAGCTCGTTTGAGAAGAAGTACATTAAGGTGCTTCATGAGCTTGCCGATGAGGATCACTCCTACTTCGCCTCTGACCGCTCTCATCTCAACGCCGGATTGGGGCCTCTCTTTGATGCCTATGGCTTGGAGAGCGGCTTCTTCTTCCTCGTCTATGATTCCAGGAATGAAGTCAAGAACGTCATCTACTTCGTCAATGAGAAGTCGGAGCTCATCCTGACTTCCTATCTGAGGGAGTCTCTCCTTCTCTTCTGCGATAAGATCGGCGATTACTCCAACATCCTCTTCTTCCAGGAGAGGCAGCAGGAGATCTACAGCGTGGCTGACTCGGTCTTACGTGCCAACAACTGCTCTCTCTATCGCATCAATACGGCAACCTATGATGTCATTGAATACTCCGGCGAACTTACTGGCTTTGCCAGAGAGCTTAAGCCGGGTGTTAAGTGCTACAAAGCCCTCTATGGAAGGGATGAGCCCTGCAAGGACTGCCCACTATTGACTTCGAAGAAGAAAGTTTCGCAGCTCGGTGCCTGGGAGACAGAGACGAGCCTCAGCCTCAACGCCTCGAGCGATGTCAGAGAATCGATCCTCCTTATCAAGGCGATGAAACCCGACGATCCGAAGCGAGATGATCCTTACCATAAGGACCTGCTTGTCAACTCCTACTACTCGCTCGTGCAGTCGCTGAAGAATGCTTACATGATCGATGGCAAGGGCTACATCCTGTTGCTGAAGATCGACAACATCGATGATCTTATCGAAGCTTTCGGCTCCGAGAAGACCTTGCAGGCGATCCGCGCTTTCAACGAGAAGGTAAAGGAGGCGGAGACCGTCTCCAACATCTACTACTTCACCCCGGACTGCGAGTGCATCCTGTTAAGAGAATTCGGTCAGATCGACGTTGTCAACGAGTGCGAGAAGATCTACGACATCAACCGCCAGAGCTTCTTCGGCGATGAGAAGACGCATTTCAGCATCACCTATCTTCCGATCTCCTATCCTCAGGGTTATCCGACCTACAGCGACTTCTTGCGTCATGCAGAAGGTTATTACAGCTCTCGGAAGTACGAGATGAACAAGAGCTTCATCCACTTCGACGAGTCTGGCTATTCCCGCCCTGCCTCCAAGACGGAGTTCATGCTTTCGGTCATCGATGAGAAGTTCTCCAACAACGACTTCACAGTCCTGCTTCAGCCTCTCCTTCTGGCCAAGAACAGAAGAGTCATGGGAGCTGAGATGCTGTTACGTCTTTCTGACGATTACCGCAAGATCATCTTCAACACCAGTGAACTCATCAAGATCGCCGGAGAGAACGGGAAGATCGGCATCATCTCTAATGCCTTGATGACCTATATCGGTGACGTTTTCGCTCAGTACGGAAACAGCATCTTCAAGACCTTCGGCTTCTCCCGAATGGCATTGAACACCGACTACTCTTATCTCTCTGATCCTTCGCTTCCCAACAAGATTTCCGAGCTCATCCGAACCCACGGCCTTCCCAAGGGCTTCTTAGCCTTTGAAATCCGTGAGTCGGATATCTACAGCCACTACGAGGAGACGCTCACCTTCATGAGGAACGTCAGAAGCTATGATGTCGTCCTCGTCTGCGATAACTACACCGGAAAATACCTCTCGATGGATAGGCTCAAAAAGCTCGGTGTCAATGAGTTCAAGATCGATCAGTCCCTCACCCGCTACATCGATACTGACAAGATGAAGTACACGACGGTCCGCTCTCTCCTGGAGGAAGCGAAGCCCTTCGGTTTCCGCGTCGGCTTGATCGGCGTTGAGAACATGGAGCAGTTCAGGATGATCACCGAGGTCACTCCCGACTGCTATGTCCAGGGTTACGCTTTCTATGCCCCGCTCGATAAGGGTGGTTTAGTCAGCGCCATCCGCACCAACAACGCCCGTCTGAGAAACGATAAGTAGAGCCGAAGAAACGGCAGTTTTCTCATCATCTGATTGAAGCTGTGACGATCTATAGGTGCGTAATTGCAGTTTTTCGACACTTTCTATATTGCGCTTTTGCAATTTGCTTAGAACGTTGACCAAGAAAGCAATCGAATCGAAATTTCCAATCGGGAAGGAGAAAAAACAGTAGGATTGAGCCCCTATGGCTCGTTCCTGCTGTTTTCTGTTTTGCTTATCTTTCTGTCACTTGGCGTGATAGAGCTTTTTGGTTTCGTAGACCGGTTCGCTGGTGAGATCGATGCCGAGCTTCTTGAGGGTGTTGGCATCCATCTGAGAGAGGATGACCGAGGCGTGAGCCTGAGCGCCGCGGAGTTTAGGAAGCTGACGGAGCGCGAGGTCGGCAAGCGGGTTGGTGACGGCGGAGATGGAGAGCGCCAAGAGAATCTCATCCGTGTGTAATCTCGGGTTATGTCCGCCTAAGTCTTCGGTCTTGAGCTTGCAGATCGGCTCCAAGATGCTTTTCGGAAGAAGGTCGACGTTATCCTGAATACCGGCTAAATATTTCAAGGCGTTGAGCATCATGGCAGAGGTCGGACGGAGCAGCTCGGAAGTTTTCCCGGTGATGATCTTTCCATCGTTGAGCTCGATGGCACAGGCAGGAGCGTTTGTCTTCTCCGCTTTCTCTAAGCAGGCGGCAACGCACTTCCGATCGTTTAAGGAGATGGCGTTTGTCTTGATGAGGCTATCGATCTTCTCGACGGTGGCATCGGTAGCTTTGTCCTGGCGTCGGTCAGCAAGCGCTCGGTAGTAGCGGCGGATGATCTCCTGCCTCGAAGCTTCGCCGCAGGCCGCATCATCGCTGATGCAGTAGCCGGCCATATTGACACCCATGTCGGTCGGAGAGCGATACGGCGAAGTGCCGAAGATCTTTTCGAACATCCGGTTGAGAACAGGGAAGATCTCGATGTCGCGGTTGTAGTTGACGGTTGTGATGCCATAGGCTTCGAGATGATAGGGATCGATCATGTTGACGTCGTTGAGATCCGCAGTCGCGGCCTCATAGGCGAGGTTGACAGGGTGCTTGAGGGGCAGATTCCAGATCGGGAAGGTTTCGAACTTCGCGTATCCGGACTTGATGCCTCTCTTGTTGTCGTGATAAAGCTGAGATATGCAGGTCGCCATCTTGCCCGAACCCGGTCCTGGAGCGGTGACGACGACAAGCGGCCTCGTCGTCTCGATGTAGTCGTTCTTTCCTAAACCGTTTTCGGAGAAGATCGCATCGAGGTCGTAAGGATAATCGCTGATGGCATAGTGATGATAGGTAGCGATGCCTTGCTTCTTGAGGACACGCTCGAATTTTTTGGCAGCCGGCTGGTTGTTGAACCTTGTCAGGCAGACAGAACCGACATAGAGACCGGCTTCGCGGAAGCCGTCGATCAATCTTAGGACATCCTGATCGTAGGTGATGCCGAGATCTTCGCGGATCTTAGCTTTTTCGATGGTGTCGGCGTTGATGACGATGACGATCTCCGCAGTATCCTTCAAGGAGATCAGCATCTGCAGCTTGGAATCGGGTTTGAATCCGGGCAGGACTCGGGAGGCGTGGTAGTCGTCAAAGAGCTTTCCTCCGAACTCCAGGTAGAGCTTTCCTCCGAACTGGTTGATTCTTTCGCGGATGTGCTTAGACTGCAGCGACATGTATTTTTCAATGTCAAAGCCGATCTTGTTCATGGCGGGACTCCTCTGTTTTCAGTACAACATTATTCATTATAGCCAAGCGGCTCTTTGTTTGGTATCAGGAATTTGCGGAAAACGTTCTCTTGCGATCGGAGTGATGCCGCGGAATTGCTCCTTTCTGTAAGCAGAACGACTTGAAACAAGAAAACCCCTGAGCGAGGAAACTCAGGGGTTGATGACAGATTGAGGTCAGTGCCTATCCGGCCATTTCCAGTCGGCGATCTCGGGAAGATCGAGACCGACTTCGTGGATGTACTGCTTGTGTTCGACAAGCTTGTCAGACATCTTCTGGTAGAGAGAGGCTCCCTTGGTGCCAAACTGCGGCAGCTTGAGGATCGCATCCTGGACGAGGTGGAAGCGGTCGATGTCGTTCTGGACTCTCATATCGAACGGGGTGGTGATGGTTCCTTCTTCCCGATAGCCTTCGACTTTGAGGTTCCGGTTGTGACGGTTGTAGGTGAGCTCGTGGATGAGGGTCGGATAGCCATGGAAGTTGAAGACGATCGGCTTATCTTTGGTGAAGAGAAGATCGTACTGCTCGTCGGTCAATCCATGCGGATGCTCGTAGCTCGGCTGAAGCTTGAAGAGGTCGACGACGTTGATGATACGGATCTTGAGCTCCGGCATCTCCTGATTGAGGATGGAGACGGCAGCCAAAGTCTCTAAGGTCGGCGTTTCACCGGCGCAGGCCATGACGAGGTCAGGTTCCTGACCCTGATCGTTTGAGGCCCACTCCCAGATGCCGATGCCCTGGGTGCAGTGCTTGACTGCCTCTTCCATCGAGAGCCACTGCGGGCGAGGATGCTTGGAAGCGACGATGACGTTGACGTAGTTCTTGGTCTTGAGGCAGTGATCCATGCAGGAGAGAAGACAGTTAGCATCCGGAGGAAGGTAGAGGCGGACGACATCCGCCTTCTTGTTGGCGATGTGATCCATGAAGCCGGGATCCTGATGGGTGAAGCCGTTGTGGTCCTGCTGCCAGACGGTGGAAGCTAAGATGAGGTTGAGAGAGGCGATCTCCTCTCTCCAGGTCAGCTGGTTGCAGACTTTCAGCCATTTGGCATGCTGAGCGACCATGGAGTCGACGATTCTGGCAAAAGCTTCATAGGAAGCAAAGAAGCCGTGTCTTCCGGTGAGCAGATAGCCTTCTAACCAGCCTTCATCGCAGTGCTCGGAGAGCATGGAGTCGATGATCCGGCCTTCCGGCGCGAGGAACTCGTCCTCGGGCAGCGTCTTGTTGTCCCATTGTCTGTCTGAGGCTTCAAAGACGGCGTTGAGACGGTTAGACATCGTCTCATCCGGTCCGAAGATGCGGAAGTTGTGAGGGTTGTCACGGATGACATCGCGGATGAATTTGCCAAGTTCAGTCATATCCTGACCATCCCGACTGCCGTGAGACTTGATATCGAAGGCATATTTGCGGAAGTCAGGCATGACAAGGTCGTGGAGCAGTTTGCCGCCGTTGGCGTGTGGGTTGGCACCGATGCGGTGCTTGCCGATCGGGGAGAGGGCCTTGAGTTCAGGACGGAGTTTTCCTTCCTCATCGAAGAGCTCTTCCGGATGATAGGAGCGAAGCCAGCTCTCCAGCTGCGCTAAGTGCTCAGGTTTATCCATGGCGATCGGAACCTGATGAGCACGGAAGGAGCCTTCGATCGGCTTTCCGTCTACGACTTTCGGTCCGGTCCAGCCTTTCGGCGTGCGTAAGACGATCATCGGCCAGGTCGGACGGGTCGCATCGTTATTCTCTCTGGCTCTCTTCTGGATGCGCCGGATCTCCTCGATGCACTTATCCATGGCTTTCGCCATCTTGAGGTGCATCTCCATCGGGTCGGATCCCTCGACGAAGATCGGCTTCCAGCCGGAACCCTCCAGGTACTTTTTCAGCTCTTCTTCCGGAATTCGGGAGAAGACAGTGGGGTTTGCGATCTTATAGCCGTTGAGGTGGAAGATCGGAAGCACCGCTCCGTCAGTGATCGGATTGAGGAACTTGTTGGATTGCCAGGAGGTGGCAAGAGGACCTGTCTCCGCTTCGCCATCGCCGACGATGACCGTGGCGATGAGGTTCGGATTATCAAAGACAGCGCCGAATCCATGAAGCAGACAATAGCCTAATTCGCCGCCTTCGTTGATGGAGCCGGGTGTCTCGGGTGCACAGTGAGAGGGCACGCCGCCCGGGAAGGAGAACTGCTTGAAGAGCTTCTGCAGACCGGCTTCATCCTGGGTGATGTTGGGATAAATTTCCGTGTAGGAACCATCGAGATAATCGTTGGCGATGAAGAAGTTTCCGCCGTGTCCCGGACCTGAGAGTAAGATCATATCAAGATCGTAGCGACGGATGACGCGGTTTGCGTGGACGAAGACGAAGCTCTGTCCCGGAACCGTGCCCCAGTGTCCGACGATCTTCTTCTTGATGTCGGCTGAGGTGAGCGGCCTTCTTAGCAAGGGGTTGTCAAGCAGGTAGAGCTGAGCGGCGCTGAGATAGTTGGCAGCGCGCCAGTAGGCGTTCATCTTCTCTAACAAGGATTGGGTAATCGGCCCTTTTTCTTCACATTTTTCCATAGTTTGCCTCGCTTTTCAATTGTTAGTATTATACCTTATCCATCTCATTTTCGGATAGACTGAACATCAGTTTTCTTTCAAGAAACGTCCTAGAAAATAAAGCACCAGGATGCGGATGTTGATGGGGAAGTAGAAATCAGGATTCTCAAGCATCGCTTGGATCTCCTGAATGGAATAGAGCTTGGTTTTGATGTCTTCATACTCTTCGAGATGCTTCTCGCCAAACGAGATGATCCGGCCTAAGACGATGCAGTTGATCTCATCGGAGAGGCCGGAGGACGTCGGGGCAGGAGGAGCGATCAGCTCTAAGTCATCGACCAGGCATCCGCTCTCCTCTTTCGTCTCTCGTCTTACCGCATCGAGGATGTCGGTGTCACTCCTGTCGAGAAGACCGGCGACAAAGGAGGTGCAGTATCTTCCGATGGCAGGCCGAAACTGCGTTGTCAGCAAAAAGGAGATCTGATGGGAGGCTGGATCAACATAGTAAAGCGGAATCAGAACGCCATCCGGACGTTCGTATTCTTTGGTGATGACACGAAGCTCCTCTTTCTCTCTCCGGGAAGCGAGGTAGTAGGAGTAAAGAGAGTGCGTGCCATCCTCTTTGGTCACATCGTAGATCAGGGTATAGAAATTCAGGAAGGGATGTCTCGTTTCCTGCCTCACTTCTTTCAGCGCCCACTTCATGCCGGTTCCTTCTCGTCTTTCTTTGCTGATTTGGATGCAATCTTATCGGCGATCAGATTGGCGAGGAACAAGGAGAGGAAACTCATGAGGAAGCCGAAGAAGCCGCCCCAGGAAACATCGGTTAAGAAGTGAGCCCCGACACGGACTCTTCCATAGGCGACAGCAAGATAGTAAGCAAAACCGACTACGTAAAGAATAAAGCTTCCGTGCTTGAGAGGATGACGGAAGAGCGGATGAAGAAGAGGAAGCAGAATCAGCACAGCGGCAGTAGCCGAGTGACCGCTTGGCCAGGAGCGGTGTGAATCATCCTTGAATCCGCTCTGCCACTCCCAGAAGTTCCTGAACTTTTCGTTTCCTCGATTCAGCGTGCCGTCGATGAGATAACGATATCTCGGTCTTCCGGCTCCCGCTTTGATGAAGTGGACAAGAAGATACTGAAGAAGGACAGCAAGAAGCAAGATTGTACCGACTTTCACCAAAAGATCTGCATCATCTCGTTTGCCTAGGAAGAAAGTCAAAGCGAAGGCGACAGCGGTAAAAAGGATAGAAAGCAGGACACCGACAACCTTGTTGACCCGTAAGCCATAGACCTGATCTAGACCGGTGCTTTGCGTCAATGCAATCTGCAGGTAGATGAAGAAGACCGTAGTGGCAGCTCCTAAAAGGAGAATGAGCCAGCCGATGATCTTGGCAACAACGCTCTTCCGTTCGAAAAGCCCCATCCAGACCGCACTGGCTCCGACCATGATGATGCAGTTTCCGATCGCCATGCCGAAGGTTTCGACAAAGCGGCCGTAGCTGTTGTTCACATCGACAATCGCTGAGGATAAAGCATAATCCTGAAAGGAACCGACTAGGATACCGACCACCGTCAGAAAGACAGGTATCACCATCCAGAGAATGGGATAGGACTTAATTGAATGTTTCATAAGAAATCCTCTTTTCCACCGGCTATCATTCTATCATTTCCGCCGGTCCTTAGGGTGTCGGAAATGAATTCAAAATCATTCGGGAATAGAATTGTCAGAGGAGCAGATGCCGAAAGCGAGGGAATCGTTTTTTCAAAACACTGAATTCAAGGAAGATTCTTTGCGAATCCTGAAACCACATTAAATTTCGGTTTTTCTAACGATTCTTTGATAAAGAAAAAACAGCTTTTTTACTTATGTAAAAAAGATGAGTCTTCTGTTTTTTGACTCGGCATCGGGTAGGACCTTTTTTCCTAAGCGTTTCGCAAGCGCCGGTTGTAGTATAATGAAGCGACTATCAGTGAGGTAAATAACATATGAAACATAGACTGATTCCGTTCCTTTTTGTTCCCGTCCTTCTCACCTCCTGCGGAAATAAGGTAGCCGCTTCGCTCCCTCGCGGAGCCAAAGCCACTTCCAAAGAAGTTATCACGCAGAAGATGAATGAGACACAGAAGACAGTGTCAGCGACGGACGCTTTATCCGTCTCGGTGAAAAAAGCCGCTCTGGATTTCTCTTTTGCCCATACAGCCAAACGTGGCGACGTATCCGATTCTTCTTCGCTGTCTCTCACCGTCAGGGATGCCTCGATGAATCTCGCAGCCAAGGGGCTGACATCGACGGAAGTCAACGATGTGCAAGGCTGCTTTCTCGCCTCTGCCAAAGTCAAGCTGCAGGTCGCCGGACTTTCGGATCTGAGTGTCAAAATGACGGACGGACAGGAGAAGACTTATGCTGCCGGCGCCTATCTCTATCAGAATAATATTTATGTCGACACCTCCAATTCGGGGGTGTATCCGTTCATCCGGGAAGTGGTTTCTGAGTGGGAAGGGAGGCCGCTTGCTATTCCGGAAAAATTCTTTGTTCCGGCGAAACTCACTCCGGAGGTTCTTCCTCTCCTCAGCAATATGAGAAATAAAGCCGATCGGGTAACAAAGGACAGCAAGGACGAGGTCGGATTCAGCGATCTCAGCTCTCCTTTCTATTCGTTCTACACGTATGCCAACGGCGATTATGCGATTCAGGCGAAGCTTACCAAAGAGGATATTGAGAAAATCGCTCAGAACATGCCTAGTTTCCCCGATTATCTCTCTGACAAGACCGCCTATCAGTTTGAGCGAGCCAAGTTTGATGTGGTCGCCTACTTCAAGAAAGACGGAATCAGCTTCATCGGCCTGACGATCGATTTCAAGATGAAAAATTCTCAGGAACAATCTACAGGCATGACCAAAGCGGTCTATGAAACCGAGTTGACGATGGTGAGTGATTTTCGGATTGATTTTGCTTACGGCGACAAGGTCGTTGTCGATACACCGAAGGTGGAAGAGTATCAGTCTCTTCCCAGTATGACAGATTAAAAAACATCTGTTTTGTTTTTGAACGGTTCTTGACACTCCTTCCTTTCGGTGAAAGAAAAAAGGAAGGAGTTTACATTTGTAAGCTATTTCATTTTGCCTGCGTTATCTTTTTGTGAATCCAGCCGATATAATGGGTATAGCCTGAAACAGGTAGAAATCAGCAGAATCACATTGCTGTAACACGGAGGAAAATAAATATGGCAAGCAAGAGAACCGTCAGAAGACCAAAGGCAGAGAAGAAAATCAACCTTTTGGATATCAAGGAAGGTGTCTATCTTGATGAGAAGTCGTTCGGTACGGTCAAGAAGCTCGAGAAGAATGATAAGTGCATCTTCGGCATCGATGAATACATGTATCATGGCAAGCTTCACAAGGGCCGCATCGGCTTTGTCCTTGGACAGGAGCTCAAGCAGGCTGCTCCGGTCTTGGAGGATTTCAATCACGGCTACACCCTCGAAGGCGAGGCGCAGAAGATCTTCTCGGTCGAGCATGCGCTGAACGTCTATTCCGTTTGGGAGAAGAGAACCTTCTCTTATGTCAACGGCAAGTCTGAGCTGAAGTTCGTCGGCGATCCCACCAAGAGTTACGACATCTATGTCCGCATCTACGACAACGCCTACGGCATCGAGAACTACCGCTGGGTCGTCATCTACGCAGAAGAATCCAAGTGATTCTAATCCTCTTCGGAGGGTTTTTCTTATTTTTTGATGCGGATGGTGTTTTTTGATGAAACCCTTCCTTTCGGGTGCTAAACTATTCGCGTTGTCAGAAGAGAAAGAAGAATTCTGTGGTGATTGTCATCGGTGGAATGATCGGCTTAGGCAAGACGACGACAGCCGGCATACTTTCTAAGGCGTTAGGTGTTCCTGTCTATTATGAGTCGGTAGACGACGATAAGGTTTTGCCTCTGTTCTACTCTTCCACGCCGGAAGAGCAGGAGCGGAAGCGTTATCCTTTCCTCTTGCAGCTCAACTTCCTCTACACCCGATATCGTTCGATCCGTGAAGCCATGCTTTCGGATAACGCCATCTTGGATCGATCCATCTATGAGGATCATTATTTTGCTTCCAAGATCCATGATCAGGGAAGAATTTCGGATCTTGAGTTTGAGATCTATTCCAACATCCTTGCTGAGATGATGAAAGATATCGACGGCATGCCCAAAAAGGCACCGGATGTCATGGTCTATCTCAAAGGCTCTTTCGAGACCGTGCTGCACAGGATCTTAGAGCGGGGACGATCGTTTGAGATCGATCCGGATCTTGAGATCCGGATCTCAAGGAGTATTACCGTTTCCTCTGGAAGGACTACGATGCCTGGATTGAAAAATCCTACACCGCCAGTCGGATCATCGTAGTCGATGTCGATCAGAGGGATGTAAAATACAATCCGAAAGACCGCCAGCGGCTCCTTGATGAGGTGAAGAAGGCTGTCTCTCATCCCTTCTGAATTCAGTCTTCCCTTACGAGATAATGATCAAGGGACAGCGACAGGAAATCGTGGATCTCCGCCGCTGTTTTTTTATCGAGCTGCGAGACGCGTCCTTCTCCTTCGACCAGTGGGTCGATATAGCGCTTCTTGGAAACGATGCGATAGGAATAGGGAGAGGAAGGATTCTCTTCCTTTCGAATCTGATGAAGAGAGCAAAAACTTGTCCAATCCTCACGGCCTTGCTTGTCGCTTAAGAGCTTTTGGATGACGTCTTCCTCTCTCTGATAAAGATCTGCTTCGGAAAGGATCCCGTTTTGCATCGCCTTCTTGAGAAGACGTGCGAGGTACTCCATGCCATAGCGGTCTTCATCGGCGACGTAGACTTTGGAGTTCAAGAGGGTGAGATGAGTAAAGAGAATCGCTTTATCAAGGTGACGGAAACAAAGCTCGGGTTCACCCTGCTCGTTTGGCGTGATCGTCAGATCCTCGTAGAGAGAGCGGACTTGCGCAAGGCTGGCAAATGAATAATTGACCAAGTTATTTAGGGTATATTCCAAGCGGTCAGCGGAAAGGCGAGGGGAATCGTTGTCCGCAATCGGATAGCGGTGGTAATCGGAAACATCCTCGGTGACAAGATGATATTTTGCTAAACCTTTCTGAATCTCACGAGAAGCATTGAGGATGCGGAAGGTGTTCTCTTCCGTCGCTTCCTGCTTCTGGTAGTCCCCTTTGAGGAAGTCGATGACGTGCGCAAAGACCGGTGTGGCGATGTCGTGGAAGAGACCGGCTAGCGATTGCTTGAGATCCTTGGTGAAATGAGAAACGATCAGACCGACACCTAGTGAATGATCGTAGCGGGAGTAAGGCTGAAAATCCCTGTAGAACGGAAAGGAGGTATACTCCATTCCACAGTGCATGCCAACCGACTGAAGCCTCTTCATCTCGGGTGAGAGAAGAAAGTCAAAAAAAGGATTGGGAATCTCTTCTTCATATAAGCACCACAAGGCTTTTGACATCGGTTATCCTCCCACAAGGCAAGCTGATTCAACCCTCAATACGGATGATAGAAGAGCACAGAAAACAATTTTTAGGTAAAGAAAAGAAGAATGAAATCAATACCGGATCTGATCAATCAGTCCGAATTTCAGCATCGCCTTTGCAAAACCATCTTCATCGATCTTATCGGTGATATAGTCAGCGCACTTCTTGACTCTGATCTGGGCGTTGCCCATCGCCACACCGATACCGGCTTTGGTGATCATCTCGATGTCGTTGGCGTCATCGCCGATGCAGAGGGCATTCTCCATCGTCCATCCGAAGTGTTTCATCGTGGCTTCGGCCCCTCTGGCTTTGTCACAGTCTTTCGGCATGATATAGACGGCGTATTCATCCCAGCGAGCCGTCTTGCAATGCTTGAGGTGAGGTAAGAAGAGGGATTCATCGAAGTCATCGCAATAGGCGATCGCCTGATAGATGGTCTTGTCATAGTGATCAGGGAAAGTGCGGGGCTGAGGGAAGCGGGTTCCGTACTTTTCGTGGGCGGAGATGACTCGCTCATCGATCATGTTGATGTGACCTTCCTTCTCTTCGATCAGAGTCAGACCGAAACGGAGTCTTTTGGCGAACTTGACGAGAGCATCGACGACTTCTTCCGGAATCGGATGAAGGAAGATGGATTCCTCATCCACGATGGCCTGAGCTCCGTTCATGGTGACGATGCCATCCGGTTTCACATAATCGTAGACACCGCTCTTGCGGATCAGATAGGCGTTTCTTCCTGAACATAAGAAGAAGCGGATGCCTTTTTTCTGCAGATCCTCCACGGCGTGAACGGCGCTGAGAGGCACGCTTTTGGTGCTGTGGGAGAAGAGGGTCTGATCGATATCGGAGAAGACTGCCTTAATTGCCATAGTGATACACCTCCCTGTTTTTAGCTTCGAATCATACTCGTCTAAACCTGGATTGTAAAGTTATTTCTTCTCTTCTTCATCCTTGTCCAGGTTGAGGCAGAACAGCATGGCGATCGTGATGCCAAGGAAGATGAAACCGACGGAGGAAATGGCGACCATGATCCAGGTGTAGCCGTTCCAATGCCCAATCAGAAGTCCGAGGGCAACGGCCTCCAGCAATAACGCTGCCAGTCCGAACACCCATCCGACGATCGAATATGTCTTCGCTTTCTCTGTTTTCTTCTTCATTTTCGGTGCGCTCTCCTTTTCGCTTCAGGGACAGAGCGAGACCGCTCTGTCTTTTTCATCTCTAGGTAATGTTCCTTCATCGCTCTTTCATATTTTCCGCTATCATTTGGTTCGTAGAATGTCTCTTGAAGCATGTCTTCGGGAAGATACTCTAATAGCGGCCAGACATCAGGATCGTCATAAGGATACTGCTGATCCTCTGAGATTCCTGCCCGTTTCAGCCGGAGATAGTCTCTCACTCGCAAAGGTGTATCGTCGATCATGGCGGAGGCTTTCTCTACCGCAAGGCAAGTCGATTTCGACTTCGGGGAGAGAGCGAGATCGACGACGCTGAAGGCTAAAGGAATCTGCGCTTCCGGAAGACCGACTTCTCTTGCGACCTGACAGGCGTGATAACAGCGATCGACAGCCTGCGGGTTTCCTAATCCGACATCCTCGTAGGCGGTGACCATCAATCGGCGACAGAGACCTTCAAGATCGCCGGATTTCAGAAGCTTTGCCAGATAGTATATGGCAGCATCAGGCTCGGAACCGCGAATGGATTTCTGAAGGGCGGAGACGGTGTCATAATGCTCATCTCCGTCGAGGTCGGCAAGGTAGTTAGGTTGGATGGAGATCGACTGTATATCCTCGACGGTGATGAGATGGCTGTTTGCAAAACTTAAGGCAGTCGCTTCAAGCTGGTTGTAGGCAAAACGCATATCACCAGCGGAAATTTTCGATAGATATTCTAATGCGGAATTCGCAAAGTTTTTCTGTCCTCCTAAGCCCTGAGGAGAAGTGACGGCTCTTCTGAGGCCAGTCAGAATCTCTTCCGGTGTCAGATTCTCTGTCTCGAGAAGGCGGCAGCGGGAGCGGATGGCAGGATTGAGCGAGATGAGTGGGTTGGCTGTCGTGCATCCGATGAGGTAGAAGTCTCCGTTCTCAAGGTGCGGAAGAAGCAGATCCTGCTTGGCTTTGTCCAGCCGGTGAATCTCGTCGATGATGACGATGGCAGGAGAGAAGCGGATCGCTTCGCCGAAAGCCTGCTCCATCTTGGCTTTGTTGTCGGTGACTGCGTTGAGTTCCACATAATATGCCTGATAGGATTTGGCAAACGCCCTAGCCAGCGTCGTCTTTCCGGTTCCCGGAGGCCCATAGAAAACCATCGACAGCAGATTCTCGGAGGATTTTAGTTTGTTTAAAAAGGTGATCAGAGTTTTCTGCCCGAGCACATCCTCGAGGCTTTCCGGTCTCATTCGATAAGCCAAAGGTTTAGCAATCATGGTACATCACCTTCAGTGCGATGCTAAAAAGTTTTGTGATGTCAGCACTGGATTTTTTTGCGGTTTCAAGGACTTCTGAATCAACAAGCTTCTCTGAGGAGATACCTGCCGCATAGTTGGTGATCAGGGAAATTCCGACAGTCGGGATGCTCATGTGATGGGAGGCGATGGCTTCTACAGCTGTCGACATCCCCACAGCATCGCTTCCGAGAAGCTTCGCCATCCTGACTTCGGCTTTGGTTTCGTACTGAGGACCGCTGAACTGACAGTACACGCCACGCTTCATCGGGAGAGAAGCCTCTTTGCCAAGCTCGTAGATGACATCGGTCTTCGCTTTGCAGTAGACATCGGACATATCGGGGAAGCGGGGACCGAAAGCCGAGAGGTTTTCTCCTCTTAAGGGTGATTCGACAAGGCAGGAGATGTGATCGTCGATCATCATTAAATCGCCGGGTTTGCAGGTGATGCCACCGGCAGCATTAGTCAGAACGAGACCGTGGATCCCCATCATACCCATCAGCCGGATAGGAGCAACCACCTCTTCGCTGAGATAGCCTTCATAGCAGTGAAGCCTGCCCTGCATCAAAACGAGAGGAATTCCTTCGTAAGTGCCGAAGACAAGCTGCCCTTTGTGTGCAGCGTTGGTCGAGTGAGGAAGGTTAGGAATAGCCGTGTAGGGGATGACACACTCGGTTTTGACCAAAGAGGCAAAATCACCGAGCCCTGATCCGAGGACAGCGCCGATCACAGGCTGAAAGGAAGTGATCCCTCTTACCGCCTGAAGCATCCCCTGATAATCCGAGTAGGAATAGCGCATACATCCTCCTTTTCATCCTGATTTTCATCCTGAAAGGATTTTTATTCTATTATTGTATCAGTATAATACTAGATATGCGAATTCTCATTCAGGAATGCCTGGAAGGCTCAGTCACGATCGAACAGCAGGTCGTCGGTTCCATCAAAAACGGAGAGGTTATCTTCGTCTCTTTTACTCAGGGCGATGATGAATCCATCTGCGACAGAATGTTAGATAAACTGCTCAGGCTCCGCATCTTCGAGGATGAAGAGGGGAAGACAAACCTCTCTCTCGACCAGAAAGGCGGAAACATCCTCTGCATCTCGCAGTTCACGCTTTATGCGGATCTCGCTCACGGTAACCGCCCGAGCTTTGTCAACGCCTTAGGCGGGGAAGGCTCTAAGCCACTGTTTGATTATTTTTCCAAGAAGCTCAAAGAGCGGATGCCTACTGCCCAGTTTGGTGTTTTCGGTGCGGATATGAAAGTCAGTCTCATCAACGACGGACCCTTCACCATTTGGCTTGATTCCAAGGAGATCTTCTGACCATGGGAAAGAAAGTCATGCTCGGCTTAAGCGGCGGAGTCGATTCTGCCGTCTCTGCCTATCTGCTCAAGAAGCAAGGTTATGATGTGACCTGTTGTTTCATGCGGAACTGGGACTCGATCACCAACAACGACATCTTAGGAAATCCGACGCTGAGCGGTTCGAAGTGCTCCCAGGAGTTTGATTACGACGATGCGGTCGAGACCGCGTTTGAATTGGACCTTCCCATCATCCGGAAGGACTTCATCGAGGAGTACTGGCAAGAGGTGTTCCATCAGTTTTTGGACACCTACCGCAAAGGCTTTACACCCGATCCGGATGTCTTCTGCAACAAGTACATCAAGTTCGGTCACTTCTATGATTATGCGAAATCGTTAGGGTTCGATACCATTGCGATGGGGCATTATGCGATGCGGATCGACGAGAATCACGAAGCGCACCTCTATAAGGCTTTCGATAAAAACAAGGATCAGTCCTACTTTTTGGGTCAGATTTCCCAGGAACAACTCTCCCACGCTCTTTTCCCGCTTGCCAATCTGACAAAGCCGGAAGTCAGAAAGATTGCTGAGGAACAGCATCTTTCTGCGGTCGCAAAGAAAAAGGACTCCACCGGAGTCTGCTTCATCGGAGAGAGGAACTTCAAATCGTTCTTAGCAAACTATCTTCCTTCTCAACCTGGCGACATCGTGGATATCGTATCCGGAAAAGTGCTCAAACAGCACGACGGCATCCTCTACTACACCGTCGGTCAGCATCGCGGGGTCGATATCGGCGGGGTGAAAGGATATACGCAGGATCCTTTCTTCGTCGTCGGAAAGGATGTGAAGAAAAATATCCTCTATGTCGCTCAGGAAGCAAGCAACGATTACCGGAAGTCCTATCGTTGTCTGCTCGATCAGTTCAGTTGGATCGGAAGTGATGTTCCTGCTTCGAACATTCCCTATGACTGCTATGCCAAATTCCGCTACCGCGGTCAGGATATGAAGGTCAGGCTGACCATCCGAAACGACAAGACGAGCGCTTGGCTGAACTACCCTGGGTATGACTACATCGCCAAGGGTCAGGTCGCTGCTTTGTATCAGGGCGAGAGAATGTTAGGCTCCGGCGTCATCATCGCGACCTACGATCAGAAATACGACATCATCCCCTACTGAAAATTCTTGCTTTGTTTTCAGCAAAATAGTAGAATTAACCACGGCATTTAAGAAACGAGGTGAGATTACATTGCCTAAGACAACCGTCAGAGATGGTGAGACCTTAGACGGCGCGATGAGAAGATTCAAGCGTCAGGTCAACAAGGCCGGCACTATCGCGGATTACAGAAAGCACGATTATTTCCTGAAAAAGGGTCTTAAGAGAGCTCTGAAGTCCAAAGAAGCCAAGAGAAAACACTAGGCTATATGAGGAGTGGGAAACCACTCCTTTTTTCATGCCTGTTTGTCTATAATGATAGCGATATGAAATCACTTCGAGAGCTTTTGGTCATCGGACCGGGTCCATCTTCGAGCCACACGATCGGGCCTTTTCGGATCGTCAAGGATTTTGTCATGGACCTCCGCCCGGAGGAGATTGACCGCATCGATGTCACGCTCTTTGGTTCATTAGCATTTACGGGAAAAGGCCACCGAACAGATGACATCATCCGCGAAGCCCTCCTCAGATTCAAAACCGAGGTCATCTTCGACCTCAAGACGAAGGAGCTAGCTCACCCTAACACGATGGAGCTTGTCGCTTATCGGAAGGGTGGCACAGTAAAGAGAGGCCGATACCTTTCCTTAGGAGGAGGCGCCTATTGCCTTGAGGGTGAAAATCCTGACTCAAAAGATATCTATCCGTTCACGACCTTCGACGGTCTAACTCGTTATGCCAAAGAGCACGGAATTTCGGATTGTTATGAAATAATCGAACAGATTGAAGGAAATAATATCTTTGATTTTGGAAAAAAGATGCTTCTTCATTCCTTCATGACACTTGAGAATGCACTGAATCAGGAAGGCTATCTTCCTGGTCCGCTTCATCTGGAAGCGGTCAGCAAAAAAATCTATCAGACCGCCTTGCAGCACTGTGAGGAGAGCGAAAGGCTCAATCTGCTGCTCTCCGCTTTCGCCTATGCGACGGCGGAGGCTAACGCCAGGGGAGAGATGATCGTCACAGCCCCGACCTGTGGCGCCGCCGGTGTCGTTCCTGCTGTCCTGTACTATTTTTACAGGACGCAGAACAAGAGCATCGAGGAGCTCACCAAGAGCTATCTTGTCGGAGCTTTGCTCTGCAACTTCATCAAGGAGAACGCTTCCGTCAGCGGAGCGCTGCTCGGGTGTCAGGCCGAGATCGGCTCGGCATCTTCCTTCGCCTCCTCAAGTCTCGCTTATCTTAACCATCTCTCCCTGCACCAGATCGAATACGCCGCAGAGGTCAGCATGGAACACTTCCTCGGATTGACCTGCGACCCTGTCAACGGGTATGTTCAGATTCCCTGCATCGAACGAAACGGAATGGCAGCGATTCACGCTTATACCGCTTATCTCTATGCCAAGGACATCTCGTTATTTCGTCAGAACAAAGTATCTTTTGACAAGGTCGTCGAGGCGATGAAGGTCACCGGAAATGAGATTCCTTCCGATCTGAAGGAGACCTCGTTAGGTGGTCTTGCCAAAGTCATCGGTTCTTAGAAGGTGATGTTTCCCTCACTGACGTCGATTCTTGTCAGCATAGAGGCTTCTTCATGAAGGCTGATCAGCTGGCTTTTTCGCATCTCACCATTGATGGTTAACGTCACCCTCATCGCGGATCCGCTTTGGAACGCTGTCTGGTAGTGAGAGAGAAAATAGGTGTAAGGATGTGAGTTTGTTCCCCAGCGATCCATGTAGTCATGGTATTTGATGTATTCAAAGGAAAGAACCTGAGACATATGGCTTCGTGAGTAGATGACAGCACCATCGCTGTTGATGCAGGAGATCAGGTAGTCTTTGATCTGTGTTGCCATAAGAGACTCGACTTCGCTAGGGGAAGAGTAGGTCGTTCCTTGATAGCGGATTGAAGAAGAGAAGACTCCGCTTGGCACCTCGACGTGGAAGAGAGAAAGCCAGGTGCTGTCGCTTCCGAAGTAGTCTACCTGAGCGACAAGATCATCGCCTTTCCGACCTTTCGTACCGATGGTGTAGGTGGTTTGTTTCGGAGTGTAGAGGAGCGCTTTTCCCTCATGGAAGTCGGTTCCGTTCGGGAAGAGCAGATCTGCCTCGGTCATGACTTTACGCTCATAATCGAGATAGACGGAGGCGAAGATGTTGGGGTTGTCCTTGGAGATGAGGTCATATTGCATCTTGGCTCCGAAGGGTTTGAGGCAACGGAAGGTGATCGTTTTGTTCTCCGTATCTAATCCGACTGTCATATATTCTTCTACATGCTTCTGAAGCGTCTCTTCACTGTTCCAGGAGAAGTCGTCGCTCACTCCGACAAAGCGAAGCGATGTGTCAAATGAGCTGACATGCGCATCCGCAGGAGTGAGCGTGTAACTGACGACTTTGGCGATGTCGCCTTCTCCTGCCCGCAAGGTTTTCATCGCCGTGAAGGAGATACCGCTGAGGGGTGTGATCTCAAGCGAATCGACAAGCACATTGCTTTTTCGCTGGATGCCAACAGCGACTCCGAGACTCAGCGTGACGAGGGAGATGAGGGAAGTGAACAGAACAGCTTTTCTTTTTCTCTCCATAGAAGACAGAATCCTTTCCAGGCCTGATCGCCTTTACTGAACATTTGTCAGGTTCTTCTGTTTCTATCAGAGAAAAAAAGAAAACAGGAAGGTTTTCCTTCCTGTCGGATAAGTTGGTAATGGATCAGCGGATGACTTTTCTGATTGTGTCTGCAATATCAGATGGCGTGAAATGATAAGCTTTCATCACCTCTTCTGCCGGGGCGGAAGCACCGAAGGAGTCGACGCCGATGATGGTGTATGCATACTTGTAGAGCATATCGCTCTTCCCCATCTCGACGAAAATACGCTTTTCGTAAGGAACATCCAGGACATTGTTTTGGTAGGCTTCGTCCTGGCGCTCGAAAATATCGATAGATGGCATCGAGACGACTTTTACATCGATGCCTTCGCTGAGCAGGATCTTCTGCGCTTCCAAGGCTAAGCCGACTTCGCTTCCTGTTGCGATGACAAGCCCCTGAGCCTGTTCGGAAGCTGGGGAGACGACATAGCCGCCTTTCAGGGCACCCTGATAATCGGAGTGCGGTGCATTGGTTAATGACTGACGGGATAAAACGATAGCGGTAGGATGATCGTTAGCCGAAAAGGCGCTGTGATAGGCCGCCGCAGTTTCGATGGCATCGGCGGGACGGAAGAGCGACATATCCGGAATGGTTCTCAGCATCGTGATCTGCTCGATCGGCTGATGGGTCGGTCCATCCTCGCCGACGGCGAGAGAGTCATGAGAGAAGAGATACACGGCCGGGATTTTTTCCATGCAGGCCATGCGGATGGCGCCTTTCATGTAGTCGGCAAAGACGAGGAAGGAACCGACATAGGTCCTCAATCCGCCGTGAAGCAGGATACCGTTCTGGATCGAAGCCATGGCGAACTCGCGGATGCCGAAATTGAGGTTCTGACCTTCTCGGTTCTCTGCGCTGTAGTCGGTGAAGGACTTGACCTTCGTCTTGACAGAACCGGCGACATCGGCGCTTCCGCCCATCAGGTTGTTCACTTCTTCCGCAAGCACGTTGAGGAGAGCCTGAGAGGTGTTGCGGGTGGCATCCTTGAAGCCGGGCTCATACTTCGGCGCATTGTTGAAGATGCGGTAGGAAATATCGTTGGACTGATTGGCCAAGAAGAGCTCATACTCTTCTTTGTGTGAGGTCTGATAAGCGGCCATCTCTTTGTCGTAAGTCTGATGAGCTTCTGTTCCTCTCTTGATGAAGGTCTCCTTGAAGGCGAGATAGGCTTCGCCGGGAACCTCAAAGGCGGGGAAGCTCACACCGAGTTTTTCCTTGGTGTGGATGACTTCCTCTAAGGAGAACGCTTTGCCGTGAGAGACACAGCTTCCCGCATAAGCGGAGCCATATCCGATGATGGTGTGGCAGATGATGATCGTCGGCTTCTCTTTGGCGGTCTTTGCCAAAGTGATGGCTTTATCGATCTCCTCGATGCTGTTTCCGTCTTCGACCGTGAGGACGTTCCATCCGGCTGAGATGAAGCGGCCTTTGACATCTTCGACGGAGGAATTGGAAAGCGGACCATCGAGCGTGCAGTCGTTGCGGTCATAAAGGAGGATGAGCCGATTGAGGCGGTAGATGCCAGCTAAAGAGATGGCTTCCTGAGAGACGCCTTCCTCTAAGCAACCATCGCCGGTGAGGCAATAGGTGTAGTGATGGATCAGCTTTTCGCCTTCTGGATAAAGAGTGGGAAGATGCGTCTCTGCGATCGCCATACCGACCGCCTGAGCGATACCCTGACCCAAAGGACCGGCAGAAGCATCGATGCCTGGCGTGCAACCGAATTCCGGATGGCCAGGTGTCAAAGAACCGAGCTGACGGAACTGCTTGAGCTGCTCTAACGGAAGGTGATAGCCAGACAGGTGAAGCAAGGCGTAAAGCAGCGCAGATCCGTGTCCGGCAGAGAGGACGAAACGGTCGCGGTTGATCCACGTCGGATCATCAGAATCGGCGATGAGATGACGCGTGTAGAGGGTGTAGAGAAGCGGAGCGGCGCTTAGCGCCATGCCTGGGTGTCCGGATTTGGCTTTGGTGATCATATCCAAAGAGAGACCGCGTAAAGCACCGAGAGCAATCTGATCATATTTCATAGAGAAAACTCCTTTTTATCGTCAATAGTGTAGTATAAAGCCTTCAGAAAGTCACGCTGAAGGAAGGCTCAGAAGAAAAGAAAAGGCGGATAGGACGAATCCTATCCGCACCTAAGATCGTATCAGGTTTTCCCTAATATTCAAGAGTGGGAACCGCAGCGGGCACTTAGGATTCCTAGGGCGGAGGAAGCGTCAGCTTCACGCGTTAGGCGTTCGACACCATGCCGGCAATATGAGTCCCCTAAGACAATGTGTCGGAAACGCGCAATTCTCTTAGGTACTTCTACTATAATCTATTTCCGACCGCTTGACAAGGGGCGGAATCAACACCGATAGAAGCGGGTAAGAAAAGCCCGTTATTTTGGCTGAGGAATCCGGAAAAGAAAATCTTTTCCCTTGATGGTTTCGGTAGTTGCCAGGTTCGGAAAGTTCTGCTGACGGAGGGCTTCACTTAAGACGATAGCGACGGAGTTGGAGAGGTTGAGGCTTCTCGCATCGATCGCCATCGGGATGCGCATCGTGTGATCGTAGTGTTCTCTAAGGACATCTTTCGGAATGCCGGTCGACTCTTTCCCGAAGAGGAAGAACCGATCTTTTTTTACGTCGCTGAGATCGTAATCGGAATACACCTTCGCCGAGTACCGCGTGACATAGAAGCCTTCCGAAAAAGGGTGTTTTGCCATGAACTCGTCGATACTCTGACATCGCTCGATGTCAAAGCCGATGGCATAATCCATCTCCGCCCGACGGAGATTTCGATCGCTGATCTCAAAAGTCAGATTGCCGATGATCGTCAGCTTGGCATCCATCGCCATGCAGGTGCGGATGATGTTGCCGACGTTGGCAGGCTTCTCCGGCTCAAAGAGGACGATGCGGTTCATGATCGCTGTAAGGGAAGCGTCTGCTTCCTTAGGTAGGCTAATAAGTCTGCGTCTTTTTCACAGAGCGGAGCCAGTTTTTCGAAGACATCCTGAGAGTAGGTGTTGAACCACTCCATCTCCGCATCACTTAGCATTGAGACATCGATGCCTCGTCTGTCATAAGGGACATAGGTGATCGTCTCGAACTTCATGAAGTAACCTTGGTTGGTCTCAAAAGCTTTGACGATGAGGAGGTTGTTCTCTAACCGGATGCCGTACTGTCCATCTTTGTAGACGCCCGGCTCGATGGTGATGATCTGGCCCTCTTTTAAACGACCCTCATCTTCGACCCCTGGCCGATGATAGTAACGGAAGCCGATCGGTCCTTCGTGGACGCAGGAGATGTATCCGACGCCGTGCCCGGTCCCACACTTATAGTCGAGCCCTTCTTTCCACATGACTTCTCTCGCCTTGATGTCGATCTCGTGTCCGGAGCAGCCGTCTTCAAAGACGGAGGTCGAAAGCGCAATCTGCGATTTCAGCGTCAAGGTATAATCATGTTTCACTTGTTCAGAGACGTTCTTGGAGACGATGAAAGTTCTTGTGGTGTCGGTCGTGCCACCGTAGTACTGACCACCGCTATCGACTAAAAGGAGCTGGTTGTTTCGGGTGAGCTTCGCATGATTCTTTTCCGAAGGTGCGTAGTGCATCATCGCCGCATTGGCATCGCAGGCAGCGATCGTTTCGAAGGAGAGGTCGAAGCAGCGTGGATTCATCCGCCGAGTCTGGTCGAGATACTGGGCGCAACGATATTCGTCGAGCGTTCCGGAATCGATGTTGTCATCGATCCACTTCATCAGCTTGAGGACAGCTAAACCATCGATGATCTGAATCTCCTTGGTATTCTTGATTTCGACGGGTCCTTTGACGGATTTGTCGAAGATGGCAGGGCAGGTTCTAAGAACGGTCCTTCTCAGGATCAGAGAGATCTTGGCGTTTGCGCTGTTGCTATCGACCTGGATGAGGATGTTGCGGTGCAAGGTGAGGAAGGAGAAGAACTCTTCATAAGGGTGAACAATGACCTTGTCTTCGTTGAAGTTGAGCGGAAGCTTCCTTTCATCGATGAAGAGGTGAAGGTTCTCTTTGCGGTCGATATATAAGTAGGAATAGAAGACCGGGGTGCAGGGAATGTCAGAGCCACGGTATCCAAGCAGGTAGGCGATGTCATCAAGCGTTGTGACGACCAAAGCTTTGGCGCCGCTGGAAAAGACACTCTGCATCACAGCGTGCACTCTTTCTTCCCGGCTGAAGGATAGCAATTCATCGTCAAGTTTCCAAATCTTGCCAAGTGGAAGCTCGGGCAAATTTTCCACCATCTCCCGATAGGAGGTGTCGATAATCATCGATAGGTGCTTCTTATCGTAGCCATAGGCGTGAAGATCGCTGATGGAGAACAGGGATTCATCCAAGCCGAGCGGATAGAGGTCGTTGTCCTTGACGAATTCGACTAGGCTAGGAACGTTGCGTTTTCCGGCGTAGACGAGGATACAGGAGCTTCCTTTCAGCTCCGCTTCCGCCTCGGTCCAATAGCGGCCGTCGGTGTAGAGGTAGGAATGATCCAAGGTGACGAGCAAGGTTCCGTCGCTTCCCTGGAAAGGGCAGAAATAGAAGCGCTCCGCTGCAAAGCGGGCCGCGCACTCTTCCGACATGTGAGGGTCGGTAGCAGGGATGATGTAGGCCTTGAGGCCATCTTCCTTCATCCGCTTCTGGAGAGCGGATATGCGTTCATCAAAAAGATTCATGACTTCTCCTTTCCTATCAACAGCAGAGGCTAGCTCAGTAGGCTCTCGCAAATAACACGACGGTATCGGCGCCTTCTTCGCCGGTGATGGTGTCCTTGCTCTGGAACGCCCGCTGATCGAACGGCATGACTCTCGGCGTGGCGTTAAGCGCCGCTTTGAGCTTCTCTTCGATCATCGTCTCGTTGGCGGAGAGAACCATCATCTTGGCAAAACCTTTTCCCGAGGTGATGACATCCTTGACTTCCTCGTAGGTGTGGCATTCGGTGATGTGGGAAGAAAGGAATACGTAGGCTTTCTGATACATCGCTTCCTGAATCTCATCAAGCTCAGAGAGGATATGCTTTGCAGCTTCCTCAAACGGAACCATCTCCTTGACGCCATCGAAGCGTCTGGTGATGGTGATCCGATGCTTCTCGATATCCTTCGGACCGATCTCGATGCGTAATGGGATGCCCTTCATCTCGTACTGAGCAAACTTCCAGCCCGGTGTCTTGTCACTGGAATCAAGCGAAACGCGGATACCGGCACTAGAAAGCTCTGCTTCGAGCGCTTTGGCTTGCTGAAGCACCCGAGGATCGGAATCCATGCGGATCGGGATGATGACGGTCTGGGTCGGTGCGATCCTTGGCGGCAAGACGAGTCCATCGTCATCGCCGTGGACCATGATCAGAGCGCCGAGAAGCCTCGTGGAAACACCCCAGGAGATGTACTGCGGATAAGAGAGCGTGTTCTCCTTGCTGAGATAACGGATGCCGTAGGCTTCCGGGAAGGCGGTGCCTAAGAAGTGGGAGGTTCCTGACTGAAGCGCCTGTCCATCCGGCATCAAAGCCTCGATGGTGTAGGTCTCCTCTGCTCCGGCAAAACGCTCGGAGGCCGGCTTAGGCCCCATGATGAAGGGTATGGCCAGAAGCTCTCTTCCGATGTTGTTGTACTCGCGCAAGATCGTCAGGGCAAACTCGCTCGCCTCGTCTTTGGAAGCGAAGAGGCAGTGTCCTTCCTGCCAGAGGAATTCCGCGCCGCGGAGGAAAGGACGGGTCGTCTTCTCCCAGCGGATGACTGAGCACCACTGGTTATATTTGACCGGAAGGTCGTTGTAGGAGTGGACGATGTCCTTGAAGTGATCGCAGAAGAGCGTCTCGGAAGTCGGTCTGACGACCATCTCTTCGCTAAGCGGCTTGTTCCCGCCGCGGGTGACGACCGCACATTCCGGTGCGAAGCCTTCGACGAGGTCAGCTTCTTTCTTCAGCAGGTTCATCGGGATGAGGGAAGGAAGATAGACGTTGCGGACACCCAAGGCTTTGATCTTCTTGTCGAAGTATTCTTTGATGCCTTCCCAAAGGGCGTAGCCATCGGGCCTGTAGATGATGAAGCCTTTGGTGGAAGCGTAATCCATCAGCTCGGCTTTGGTGCAGACATCGGTGTACCACTGGGTCAGATTTTCGGATTTTGCGGTGATGCTTTTGACTTTGTTTGCCATAAAGACGGTTCTCCTTGTTTTTGTTTATTCACTGACCTGCATCGGAGCGAGAGAAAGGGTGATCGTCTCCTCGTGGTGCGGAAGCAGGCTCTTGGTGACTTTGTCGACATAGGCGACTTTCTCAGCGTCGAGAGGCTCGAATCTCGAGGAAGGAAGCGCCAGCTGATCGCATTGGAAGATGGTGCCGGAGTAGTGGGCGCAAAGCTCGATATCATCGAAGTCCTTGAGCCCGAAGAAGACGAGAGGAACATCGTAGTTGAAATAGTTTGTCTCGATGATCCTGAGATTGTTGTGCGACATATTGAAGTCGAGCATCTCGCTGGTGAACTTCGGCGGGATGAAGAAGTAGTCGAAGGTCTTCAGCGTCTTCTTGCGCAGCTCGCTCGAGGAGTTGTCGATGACAAGGGCGATCTGGATGTTGCTCTGCCTCACCCGGATGAGCTCGCTGTTGACGTTGGCGATATCCTCGGCGTAAGTGGTCAGATCCGCTTCCCGGATCTCGACGATCCAATCGAGCTTGCGGTGTTTCCTAAGGATCTGACGGAAGGTCTCAAGCTGAGCGTATGGCAAGCGGATAGCGATCTTTGTCCTTGCTCTCTGCGCAAGATCGGCTTCGCAGCGAGAGACGACGCTCTCTAAGAGCTGCTCGGCGGCACCATCTGTCTCCGCCGCCATGCGGATAACGGACTGGAAGTCGCTGATCTCGGTGCCGTAAGGAACGATGTCCGTGAAGTAGAAGGCAAGCTCTTTCTTGCTCAGATCCAAAGAGGGCATATAGTAGATGCGGAAGGTCGCATCTTTGACGACCATGTTGATCTCCTGGTTCTGAGACTGACGCTTGGCATACTTGGCATAGAACTCTGAATCGTAGAAGAGAATCTTTTCCTGAGAGTAACCTTCTTTGATGGCTTTCACCATAGAGGAAGATTGGAATTTGGCTTTCGGATAATCGTGTCCATAGAACGAGCCGACGGAGAAGCCGATGGCATAGTAGATGTCATCGTCCGGGATGGAGTAGTTGAGATACTGCTGAATCGATGTGGCGATGGTCGAAGCGATGGTGTAAGCCGAAGTTCTCGAAGCGACGGAAGTGTCGATGACGATCTCATCGAAGGGGCTGAGAATCAGGATCTTCCGGTTCTTGGTTAAGAATCTTCCGATGACTTCGACGATCTTCTGATTGATATCGGCAAGGTGGCGGTTGATGATGACTCGGCCGTTAGGCTCTTTCTGATAGATGGTGAAGCAGAATGTCGCACCTAATGCTTCCTGATCTTCGCTTTCTAAGAACCTCTGAGCCATCTCCTCGTTGGCAAGGAGGAACTTGCGCATGCGCTTCGGCGTGTTTTTCTGATTTGCCGAGAAGAGAGAGGGGAAGAGGTGAGAGTCGAAGTGGATGAGAGAAGCTTTATGGTTGATCGAGGTGAACTCTAGCATCGTCGGGATCATTTTCCCGTCCTTGCTGATCCGGATGTCGGCCTGGATATAGCGAGGATGGTTCTCCCCATGGGCGATATCCTTGAGCCAGTCCTGAACCCGGTACTTGTCGGAAGGAAAGAACTGAGCCAGGAATTCCTTTTCCGTGAACTCCTTGGTGTTGGACGGCTCGAACTTATCGAAGCAGTAAAACGTCTTGTTTGCAAAGTTGTAGCGGTACACCCTGACATTCATCTCAGAGCTGTGGAGCGAACGGGCGCGGGAGAGGCTTCCCCTGCGGTTAAGAACCAACGTGAGGATGGCGGCGACAAGGATGGAAAGGCACAACAAAACAGTGACGATGGTAAGCAGGATGCTCTGCTTCTGCGGCAATGTGAAAGAGAAGACAGGATTAAGAAAAATGCGATAAGTCATAATGTTCTCATTATAGTATTTAAATACTTTTTATGGAAATAAAAAGCCGTTTATATTATAGTATTTTCAGCTGTTCTTTTACAGGAGGCAACTATGGATATCTACGCTAAGCTTAAAGAGCTTCTTCAGAATCAGGTTTCAACAAAGAAGTTCGATATTGATCAGGTCACACCGGACACCAAGCTGGAAGAGCTGGGTCTCGATTCGCTCGATGCCGCAGAGCTGATCATCAACATCGAAGAGGAATTCAATCTTCCGGAAGTCACTCAGGAAGAGATGATGGAGATCAAGACCGTTCAAGATCTCAAAGAGCTGGTGGAGAAGAAGAGAGTTTAAGTTTCGGTTTTCTTTTTGCAAAAATCCTATTGCAAGGCTTCTGCAGATTTGATAACATATTTGTCGCTGCCTACTTAGCTCAGTCGGTAGAGCAACCGGCCGTTAACCGGTAGGTCGTAGGTTCAAGTCCTACAGTAGGCGCCATTCTCCTTTCTGACCGAAGAGAACGTTATCCGCTAAGGCCTGGTGGAGAAGTGGTTAACTCACATCCCTTTCAAGGATGCATTCACGGGTTCAAACCCCGTCCAGGTCACCATTCAAAAGATAACGAGATGATACCAAAAATTATCTCGTTTTTATTATATTTAGGGGCTTTTTTGATAGATTTGATTATCCAGAAGATTCCTGAACAGACAAAAATGTTCGTCATTATTAGTGCTCGTAAGGTTCGCGTAGCATACCGATAGGTAAATAACTTAAAGTGCAACTATGCCACTCCCTTGATAGGGGGGACTTGAACTAAAGGCAAATTAAAACCCAGCAACTCAGCTGGGTGTTTTTGTCGTTTGCGAAATCATTAAATATTTACATAAACCGATAGCTTAAGATGGAAAGTTGTTATCCTCACGGTGTAAGGAACCTCGATTTCCAATTCACCTATAGTGGATAGCTTTAATTTTGATACGTCTTTGTTTCCAACGATGATAAGAATGTCGTCTTTGCCTTTCGCATACGCTCTCGAATAAAGTTTCTTATAGTCAAAATCATCCTAAGTTAATCTCAAACAAAATATTAGCCATTTATCGATGCGGGTCATATATCTATGGTTTGGAAATCGATAAAATCGATGAAGATTATATCGTTATCATCGACAGTTTTGATGCTTGCAATGTCATCAAAGATGAGGGATATGATTTCTTCATAATCGGAAAAAGCTACTTTGAAAGGCTGTGCAACTTTGACGAGAAGACTATGTCTTACTTCGCTATCTGGATGGATAACACATTGCTTGCTAAAAAGAATCTTGTCTATATCGATGAAGATTATAAAGATGAATTCGAGTTGGTTATAAATATCGATTGGAATAAGCATTTCAAATCATGGCTAAAAAGAGTGGTGGATTACTTCCGTTTAAGACTAGACGGCGACCATAAGCCTTTATACCACTTATTTAGAATCAAAAGCCAAGTCGACTATTATCTAAAAAACGGCAAGTTCGAATATCATTTTGCTGAAGAAGATAAACTCAAGGCCAGAGAATTTAAAAATAGTCCTAACAAGAATCTCCCTGAAGTGTTGGAGATTTTTTCTTATCTAGAATCACTTTTGGAGGATGAATCATGAACCAAATCGTAGAAATAATCGTTATTATTGCTTCTGTCATTACAGCTTTAGGGACAATCATCGCTTGTTTCACCACAATCCATAGGTGGATCCTAAGGCAAAATAAGCAAGATGAAGACATCAAGGCCATTAAAGAAGAGCAGTCTATTTTGACCACTGGTGTGCTCGCTTGTTTAAAAGGGCTAAAGGAACAGGGGTGTGATGGCCCTGTGACTGAGGCCATATCATCAATTGAAAATCATTTGAATAAGGAGGCTCATAAATAATGAACCAGATTTTGCTTAACATTTTAGCGACAGTTGTCACTTGCATAGTCCTGCCGCTTATTTCCTTTCTTGGAGTGAAGCTCACGCAATGGCTTAACACCAAGATAAAAGATGAAAAAGGACAAGCCTTAATAGGCCAGGCGGTAGACATCGTCTTAAATGCTGTCCGTTCGGTTTTCCAAACCTATGTTGAATCGCTCAAGAATAGTGGCAACTTCACTAGCGAAGCCCAAAAGATAGCCTTCAATCTAGCAAAGAACCTAGTATTGAAGCAGTTGAGTGAGGATGCAAAAAAATATATCTCCGAGAATTATGGTGATTTGGAGGAATGGATCCGTAACCAAATCGAAGCATCTATCTACAAACTTAAGAACTAAATTAATCCCTGCGAAAGCCACATGTGTACTGAACCCTTAATGTTGGACTTTAAATAGAACTATAGCACAACATTGGGGT
>CAUUFA010000013.1:0-42415 GCA_963544395.1 uncultured Bacilli bacterium
GTCACTTCATTCATCCTTGACCTTCTCCTTAGTCCAACAAGAGGGGTTCAGTACACCCTCGTCATGAAGCGGACGGCATTTCTTTTATTCCTGGAAGAACGGATTGTGTTTTTTTTCTTCGATGATGTGTGTCAAGGATCCGTGTCCCGGATACACAACCAGCCAATCGCGGAGCGATTTCAACTTCGCAAGCGAGGTTTTGACCTGCGCCGGATCCGAAGTTGCAAGATCTGTCCTTCCGATCGAGCCTTTGAAGAGGGTATCTCCAGTGAAGATAGCATTCTCCTCATCGAGGAGATAACATACGCTTCCCTGGGTATGGAAGGGCGTGTGAATGACCTGAACCTTCAGATCAGGAAAGGTGAGGTTTTCGCCGTCCTTGATCAAAGTCGGCTGCAGATTGACCTGAATGTTCTCTCCCGTCATCTCGCTAGAAGAATTGAGCTTCGGGTTGTTTAAGAGTGCGGCATCATCCTCGTGAAGGTAGACCGGAATATCGTATTTTTTCCGGTAATGCTTGAGGAAGTTCGGAATCCCGCGGATATGATCGAAATGGGCGTGCGTCAGAAGGAAGCCCAAGCATTTTTCATAATGGGTGTCGATATATTCGAAAATCTTCGCATCCGTCGATCCCAAATCGATGACCAGACAGTTCCCTCCGACTTTGCCGACCACATATGTGTTGGCAGAGAATTCGGTAGGGTTCTCTTCGAAATTAAAAACTTTGACCATAAAACCCGCCTTCACAACATTATAGCAAATCGGAAACAGAAAGAAACCCTCCGGAAAAAATGTCGGTTTATGCATAAGCGTATCTCTTTTCTAATGATGCGGAATGCTTTATAATCTTTTACGATAAGGAACAGAAAAATGACAACTACAGAATACAGTGTTGAAGAAAAAAGATTGGATTGGGGATTGATCGCCATCCTCTTCTTCTTCGGTTGGTTCGGCGTCGATAAATTCTATGCGGCAAAGAGCTTCAAGAAAGGCTGGAAATTTGCCTTGGTCAAACTCCTCTACAGCATCATTCTGATCGGCATCCTCTGGAACATCTTTGATTTAGTCCAGGCCTTCCGGAATAAATACGAATTTGACTTCCGAGAATACTTCAACTGACACCATTTCTGAAATTACATCTTTCAGATAAATTCATGAGGAGGAATCAAAACATGAACGTCAAATTCTACAAGAGCAAAGAGACCGGTGAAGTCACCCTCTCCCTGCTTGGCAGAGAAGTTTCTGAGAACGAAGTCGAGCTGAAAGCCAACTCCACCGATGCCGCCCAGGAAAAGCATGTCCCGGTCGTCACCATCGAAGGAGACAAAGTGAATGTCGTTGTCGGCTCCACGCTTCATCCGATGACCGAAGCCCATCACATCGCCTTCATCTGCTTAGTCACCGATCAGAAGGCCGAGCTGAAGAAGCTCGATCCTGTCGGCGAGCCCAAGGCAGAATTCATCTTAGCCAACGGTGAGAAAGCTCTCGCCGCCTATGAGTTCTGCAACCTTCACGGACTCTGGGTCAAAGAGCTCTGATCCCTTTCTTCGTTGGCCAAAACAAGACTGTCGCCTGTCTTATCAAGACTCCGGCAGCCTTTTTTCGATGATCGTCTGTTCTGCTATTGATGAATATCAAGCATTTTAGATGAGAAACCGCTGTATATCGTTATCTCTTTACCAAGTTGTTTTCTGATTCTAATTGCTTCTGCTGCCTTCTTTCCGTTTCTCACTCTTATGAATGGCCTCCACAATCAGTTGATATAAGGCTGTCATCTCTGTTTTAAAATCCGCAAAGAAATACAGCGTGGCAAATGGAACGAAAAGAACGTTTTCCTGAATCAGGAACATCCTCAGCTCCCGCAGTTCCTTCTCATTGATGTTCTTCGGCATCATGATGTCAGGAAGCACTGCATAGTAATGACCAGGGAAGCGATGAGAGACGATGGCGTAAGGGAAAAAAGGAAGATCATCCCGGAATTCATAATCCATCGACCTCGCCGTCTCTTGAACAATCTCAGCCATTCTTCCTGTCAGCCAGGTCTTTTCAAACAGTCTTCCATAGATGGTGGTCCGATTGATCAGGGTGTTGTGATAATTCTGCGTCCGCATATCCGCTTCATCCGAAGCGTCAAGAATCATGACGCTCGTTCCGACACGATAGGCGCTCAAAAGCTCCACATCCGAAAGCCTGCGGCTATCTAAAACGAGGACTTCGTCATATGTCTCATCCTCCAAGAGACCGAGATCACTAGATCGGATCAACGTGATCGGATACCGCTTCGCATAGATCTGATACATCGCACGTTTCAAGGAAGAATCCCATTGTCCGGATAAAAAGACCGTTCTTGTCTCCTGATAAGCAGAAAGAAGTTCGCTCTGATTGCAGTACGAGACAATATCGTGAGCCAAGGTGTTATAAGATCGGCAGATCGACAGCTCTTTTCCTTCGATCAGATATGAATAATATTGACATAACGCTTCACTAAAAGCAGCTTCACGATCCCGAAACAAGCGTTTCCCCCGCTGGAAACAGCCTCTCATTAACGACATTCGAAACACCTGAGGAAAATCAGAGAGGGAACGTTCCATATCCTCATACTTGCGAACGGCTAGCTGAAGCACGAGGCTGGAAGCAGAGAACGCTTCCCGCATCGACGTATATTCTTCAAACTCGTCATACGTCGCAAGATTGATGCGACCGAAATAGCGAAGCATCTCTAAGAAAGAGACATCGTCATAGCTTCTCGCCCCTTCCGAGAAGTAAGAGATAAATTCCTTAAGATGAGTCTCAATCTCCTTAGCCTCCTTCTCCCTGGCCTGGAAGAAATCATCCATCTCGAGACGGAATTTTGCATCATTCATCCATCTTCGGACGAAGGGGTTTCCCATGCCAAATCCTGGTATCTCTTTCATGCGCTGGCGGAAAGAACGGATGTAACGGATGTTGGATTCAATCTCCGCAACCCCGTTCATCGTCATCACGATGTTGCCGAATTGATCCACGCATTCCGGCAGAGCCTCCTTAAGGTTCTGCTGAGCTTTCAGATAAGCATCCAGAATTCTGAAAAGTGTCCGGTAATCAACGCTCTTCTTGGTTCTCAGATAACCGCCGATCATCCGCTTCGCCTTCTGCCTACTGAAGATGTTTCCCTGGGATAACTTCACCATCCTGCTCAAATCAGAAACATAGACATTCTCGTGGCAGAGGTTAGAGACCATCAGCCGGGAAGAGGACACCGCCTGATAGAGCGATTTAAGATTGTTGAGTTTGGCTAAGCTCTCCTCGGTAAAATCAAACCCGAAATACTTGATTGGAAAACCAGTGTATCCTCTGAGGATTTTTATATTCTGTTCCAGCTCACGGAACGCTTTCAGCGTCGAGACTTCCCATCTGGCTTCCTTGAGAATCGGGTTCTCCAAAACCCCGTTAGCGAAGTTTCTGATCTCTCCGCTCAAGGAGATGATCAGAAGCTCTATGGCATCGTAGTTCGCTCGTTTGGAAGAACAGGATAAGCCGTAAAATAGATGATTTCGGATAAAAGATTGAGCGATGGTTTTCTTCTTCGGAAGCAGTTCCAAAAACGCCTCGTCGCAAAGGTAATCCTCCTCCTGATAATCCCTAGTATCCAAAGACAGGTCATAGAGATCCGCTGAGAGGATATCTTGCGAAGAGAAGACATCCTGCAGGAGCTTTTCCGGATATGAATAAGCGAGACGCCTCTCTTTGGCTAGTTGATCATATTTCTCTTCTGACGCCATGAACTGCCGATAAATCTCCTCACCGTTTTTCAATGGTTCGTTAAAGTGATACTCGATTCGCTCCGACTGGAAATCAGAAGGGGATAGCCTGCGGTATTCAAACGTGAAATCCTGAAGGCTTCTCTGCTTCAGATAGGCTTTAAGATTCTCGTATCTTTCATCTTTTACCACCAGAAGGACAGATTTGTTCTGCTGAGTATAATTATGAAGGAAATTCAGCAGGAAATGGTTTCGAATCTCCGGCTCAAGATAGCTGACTTTAGCCCCATGAAAGGCATCCAACCGCTTCATCGCTCTCTGCTGACGCAAGAAAAGGCTGTCTCCTTCCAGATCTTTGAATAGCTCTGTGCTTTCCTTCTCCCCCTCATGATAGAAGATGCTGTTAAACTGCGGTTTATCTTCATCATCGGCATTCATCTTCAATAAGTCAGGATAAAGCCGGTTGAGCAGCATCGCCTGCTTATCGAGAAAAGAGAGAGAAGAAACAACAACCACTCGGTTCGCTATCTTCTTTTTTTCGATCTCGTTGTTTAAGTCAAGGATCATCCTCTTCACTTCAAACGCCGAAGCCTTCGGAAGAGAGAGGCCAAGATCATTCAGAAGCTCTTCTCCCAGACAATTGAAGATTGGAACGGCTTTGGTCAAACCAAATGAGCTTCCACGGACTTTCGTCGGAAAAAAGAAGAAAGGATAAAGCGTATCTTCCTGAACATCCAGAAGAGAGAAAAGAGAAGCATAAGATAACACTTCGCCTTGGCTTTGAATCTCTTTCCCAGATAAAAGGCTCTGCAAATCCTCATCCGAGAGAGAAACCGAATCCTCCCGCGAAAAAGAAAGGCTGTCCTTCGCCTGTCTTAGCAGGAGAGCGATGTCGATGTGGCCTTGATTCTTTTCTTCCGCCATACGGGTTTATTTTACAACAAACAGACAGCAAAAAAGCCACAGCATCATCACCGTGGCCAATATCGCTAGAAGAACAGATTACTTGCCGTACTTCTTATTGAATCTGGCAACTCTGCCGTTATCCGCAGTGAAGGTGAGCTTGCCCGTGTAGAAAGAGTGGCAATTGGCGCAGGTATCAACCTTGAGCTCCGGAACCGTCGAACCCGTCTCAAACGTGTTGCCGCAGGTCATGCAAGTAACCTTGGCGCGATAATATGTCGGATGGATATCCTTTTTCATGATGATTTACCTCCCAATATCCGGCTCTCGATACGTTCGCAAGCGTATGAAGCATTTGTAACTATATCACAAACCCCTTCTGCTTACAAGCGGTTTTCGAACTACTGCGCGATGCCTTTTCTTCCCTTCAGCATCAGAATTCCGAGGCAGAGAAGATGATAACGGTAGTGATGATCGTTGAGCAGTCCGAACAGATGCTTGATATTCCTTCCACCCAATTTCGGAATCATATAGACCAACGAGCGGATCGGTCCTAAGAAGACCTGTTCCCGAAACATCCGATTGCTCTTCAGCGGTTCGATTCTGGATGTGATTTCCATGAACAGCTTTGCGCCTTTCGACCCTCGTAAAGAAGCCTGATAGAAGGAAGTATCCAGAGAGAAGGGAGCACGAGGATCCATTTTAGGAAGCGGTCCGTCGAACAGCTTTTCAAACTCTCGCTCTCCGTTCATCGAATGGCTGTCTCCAAAATAGAAGGGAAGTGCCTTGCGATCATAAGGCACATCTACGGTCGTTCCTTTCAGGCGATACTCTAAGGTAAAATTGACGTGTTCGCTATCTGACCCGACACCAAAACGATAGCTGCCATAAAGAGGAACGAAAGCATGCTTGCGGAAGTGATAGTAAGAGAAGACCTCCTCATTCGGATGGATAACACTTGTCACTTCCTTCTCTTCTCCCGGTTGCAGGAAAGCCGTTGCGACACCGCAGAGTTCAACCCGAGGGTTGAACACCTCCTCGCTTGGCTTTGACACATAAAACTGCGCACAGCCTTTTCCGGGAAGAGAGCCGATGTTCTTCATCCGACAGGATAGTGCAAACGTCCCATCCTCTTTCGGCGTCAGGATAACATCAGAATAAGAGAACTCCGTATAAGACAATCCGAAACCAAACGGGAAGAGCGGTTTTATATGATAGGTCTCATAGTACCGATATCCCACATAGACAGACTCCCGATAGAGCACATCTGTAGCATCTCCGGGAAAATCGTTAAAGCAAGGTGTATCCTCCAGCTTTACAGGGAAAGTCTCTGCTAAATGTCCGCACGGATTCTTCTCTCCATAGAGCAGATGATAAAGCGCCTCATTGACCCCTTCTCCGCCGAGATAGGTTTCAAAGATTCCTTTCGCTTTGTCATAAAAAGGCATCTCCAAAGGACCGCCGCTCATCAGGATCAGAGTGAGGTTGTGATTAACTTCATAAAGCCTGTCGATCAGCTCAATCTGGTTCTTCGGAAGCCTGAGGTTTGCTCGATCGAAGCCTTCCGATTCCAAAGCTTCCGGAACGCCAAGATACATCACCACCTTATCTGCCTGCTTTGCCTTCTCAAGCGCATCCTTAACGAGAGCTTCGTCTTCTCTTTCATCAAGATGATATCCTTCAGAGAACGTGAACTTCCCTGCCGGAAGAAACTTTGTCAGATCATCCACTTCATACGGATTGATGTGAGAACTTCCGCCGCCCTGATAGCGAGGATGCATAGCAAAATCACCGATTACGGCGATTGTTTCCTCCTTGCGAAGAGGAAGAATACCATCCTGATTTTTCAAGAGGATGATTGATTCCTCAGCCGCTTTTACCGCCAGCTGATGATGCTTACTCAGATCGTAAGTCCCGCTCTGCTGCTTTTGATATTTCTCCGACATCTTGATGATGCGATCGATTGCTTCATCCGCTTTCTTTTCAAACTGAGGGGCCGTAGATAAAGCGATCAGTGTCTTTCCGTAATTGACATCGTTGCTGTTTGGCATCTCGACATCCAGTCCGGAAAGTAAAGACTTCACCGGATCAAGAACTGCCATCCAGTCGGAAATTGTGACCCCCTGATAAGACCACTCTTCCCGAAGCACCTTATTCATCAGATACGGATTCTCGGTCGAGTGAAAACCGTTGATCTGATTGTAGGACATCATGACAGTTGCCGGCTTAGCATTCATAATCGTCATTCTGAATCCTTTCAGGTATACTTCGTTCAGAGCCCGTTCATCGATGACTTCGTTGATGACAAAACGGGATGATTCCTGAGAATTTGCCGCAAAGTGCTTTACGCTTGCCCCGACTCCGTTTTCCTCTAACGCCTTGACATAGGCTGACGTCAGATAGCCGGTGAGATATGGGTCTTCCGAATAATATTCGAATCCTCTTCCTCCCAGCGGTGAACGCTTGATGTTCATCGCTGGTCCTAACAAGATCTGAACACCATACGCCTTCGCCTCTTCTGCCAATGCGCTTCCGACTTGAGCCAATAAGTCAGCATCAAACGAAGAAGCTAAAAGAGCTCCGGAAGGATAACAGATGGATATCTTTGCTGTTCCCATCATATCGCCTTCATCCTGAACTTTTCGGATGCCGATCGGTCCATCGGACATGCGGACTGAATCGATATCAAGCCGTTTGACTCCATACGTATTCCAGTTGTCATGGCCGCGTAAAAAGCGGGCTTTCTCCTCTTTGGTGAGAGAGGCTATCTTTGCATCAAGTTCCGCCATATTTTGCTCCTTCCTAAGCATCATCAATCAAAAACAGATCACTTCTTCAACTGACTTTCCTTATCTTTTTCAGAGGGTTTTACTATTCTTTCATCCCGCGTTCCCAGATACATCAGAAACCCGATGGCTAAGGGAAGCAAAGCTAAAAGCGTCACACCGAGAGCTATCCCTGCCCAGGTCCTAAACCCACGCTCCAAAACGATAGCGACAATCATCCCCGCAAACGAGAGTAGTGCGACGGCAGAAAGAATCAGAACCGAAGGTTTTCTCATACGGATATTGTATCAGAAAAGAGGTCCCCCCGAAGAGAGACCTCCAAACAGAATCATAGTTGTCGAATCAGAGTGCCTTGATCAGATCGTCCGCAACGACAGCCTCCTCGGCATGCCCGAAATGAGTGATAGCATTCGGAACACCGCTATACGAATCTTCAATCAGTTGTCCTGTTTTATCAGCGTTTTGATAAACAAGATTGATTTTGGCGGAATCAAACGAACCTTCAGTTGTGAGCCCGATAGAAATCTGGAGTTGGTTCCTCCCTTTGGACATTGCCCAATCTGGCATATCAAAGAAAGTGTGCATCTTCTTATACAGACCAAGATTGTCAGAGAAGTATGAACCTTCTCCATCAGAAACCAAAAGATAGTAAGTGTTGATTTCGGCAAGAGGAGATTTGTTGAGAGAAACGCCTAACGTCGGGAGAATATCAGCAATCTTCGTATCAGCATCCGTGTCAGCAATCTTCTTACCTAAGGTGACAACCGCCGGATCAATGACTTTGACATGGCAGACAGCATTCTTGTCCCCAGAAGTGACTGTGACATCTGCTTCTCCGACTTTTAGCGCCTTAACTTCGCCGGTTGCCGGGTCGACAGAAGCAACATCCGATGCACTCGAAGTCCAGGCAAAGGTAGCGTTCTCGACAGCCGGGGTGAGAGTTGCTTTAAGTGTCAGAGACGTTCCGCGAGGCAGAGTGGCCTCTTTATAATCGAGTCCCAACCCTTCCGCAACAGCTTCCGCCTTTGTCAGACTCTGAACATTTTCCTGATAGGTGAAGTTGTAGAGACCATCCGCTTTCTTAACAAATCCAGAGCTTTGAGGCAAACTATGAAACAACTGTTTAGCTGCCTGAGGATAGAAGGTAAAGCAATAATTCTCTGTCACATAGGTATAAAAGCCTCCGCCAAACGAAGCGAAATTAAAATAATTCAGAACATAGTTCGGAGTCTTCTGTGTCTCGACAGCGGTTTTCATCGCATTCAGATCGTCAGTCAAGGCAGGAAGAGGATCTGCTGCCTTAGCTAAGGCATCCGTGAACGGCTGGTCAAGCACTGTTTTTCCGACATCGCCAAGTGTTGCGGTGAACTCCTTGTTGTCTTTGGTAACAGAGATTTCAATGTTATCATCGGCGACAACCTTGATCTTGGTTTTGATGGCTTCTGCCACAGAAGCGGCAGCATCATAAATGGATTCCCCAGTAGGGTTAAAGTTCATGAAACCTTCAAAATCAACAAGCTCCCAGAGCGCCATCTCCACAGCAGCAGAGTTCTGATCCTTGCTGGAACCTTCAATCTCATACTCGTTGCTCATATCTTTCTCAGAAGAAAGCCAAAGAGAACTGATCATCTGAAGACCAAAGAAGCTCCAAGATCCGACTTTAGAATAACGATAGAAGACAGAAGACGCTTCGGAATCATCTCCCATTCCCAAATAATTGTCAGCAGATAATAAACCGACCCCAAAGACTTTGGCTGCAACTCCGGCAGTCTTTGCGCCATCCTCTCCCTTGAGCAAAGTCACAACCCTGCCATCTTCCTGAAGACCATAGCCATAGGCTTTAAGCGTTCCTTCCTGATTCGCTTTGAGGAAACCATCTCCCGATCCGTTTTCCCAGGTCAGACCATTGTCGGCTGCCTTCACAACCTGATGAAGGGTGCCAGTCTCATCCTTAGAGGTCAGAGTATAGTTCTTCTTCTCAATCACCTTGGACCAGACCGTTGCCAAAGGAGAGAGCATCGGCGTGACCGTGACGGTAATCGTCACGCTCACCTTCGGATCGGCAACGCTCGTCGCCTTGACATGAGCAACGCCTTCTTTCAGACCCGTGATCTTGATTGAGGTGACTCCGGTGAGATTATCCGGAACGCCGATGATCGATTGCTCCTCATCGCAAGAGAAATTCACGGTGAGATCGTCGGCATCAGAGAGAACCTTAACCTTGATGGTGTATTCAGCTCCCTTCTCTACCTTGACATCCGTCCCGCCAGGAACGCTGAGCTCGACTTTTTTTTCAGGAACGACAGAAGAGGGTGGAACAACACTTGCCGGCGAATCTGTTCCTCTTCCGCATCCTGCAAGACCTAAGGCTAGGACGCTCAGAACAATTAAGCTTGTTTTTTTCATAAGCTGATATAAACCTCCGTTTTTGGTGTATATCCTTTATTATCGCAAAAGCGCAATCACAAGAAAAACTCAAGTGAAAAGAGTCAATGTTCAAAAATAACTGAAAAGTAAAAGAAAAGTGATGTTTTTGTTTGCTTTTCGAACGATTTTTTTAGAAAGGTTCAATTTTAATGTTTACCTTCCTAATTTGTAAACGCTTACAAACAAGATAAAACAAGCGATAATCGCCCGCAAAAAAAGCGCCACCTTCTTCTGTGACGCTTTCTTTCCTAGGTATCAGTCTAAATGTAACAAGGCATCGACATCATTGGCTGTTGCTGTGTTGAATCCAGAAATCGTGAAGCGATCGACACCATAGGTGTGGTTCGATTCCACGCTGTCGTCGATGAAGGGGGCGAAGCCTGCGGAGATATCCACGCTCTTGACAGTCGTTTGATCCGACTCATACTCGACGCCGATACCGGCGATCGCTTTATCGAAATATTCCGGCAGATCCGCAGGATCATAGAAGCGAATGATAGACTTGGCAATGACAGAGGATCTGGTCTCATGATAGCTTGTAGATTCGTTGCTCCAGATTGTCTTCTCACTCTCAGAGAACGCATAGACTAACGGCTCTGAGAGAAAATCCTGCCCCTCGATATAGCAGAACTTGTACAAGTCAGTTGCTGCATCCGTCCCTTCCTCTTTTGTATCGCTCCACGTGATCGTTCCTGGATCTCCGCTGTTTTCAGAAGCGTGATAAGTGAACTGATAGATGCCGTCTGCTTTCTTAGCGAATCCATAAGGATCCTTGGTCCAACGATCCGCGGGATCTGTCACTTTCTGATTGTATTCTTCCTTGAACTGAGCAGAGCAATCACGGAAGACATACTTCGGTGTGAAGTAAGTGTTGTAATGGAACTCTGTCTTGTGATCCGGATACATGAAGTTGTTGAGAATGTAATTGTGTGTGTTCAGAGCGTTGATGCCATCCTGTAAATCAGAAGCAATCAAGGTATTCGTGCCCTTGAGAGAGGCGAAGCGGGCAAAGACGTCGTCATTGTCCAGCGTGGTTGTTCCGACATCGGACAAGATCCCTTTATAGTCGGTTTTCCCGACGCGGATATTCACCTGTAAGGTGTTTGGTCCTGTGACGGTGATGGTGGTTTTTACATCCTTGGCGACATCTGTGCAGAAGTTGTCCCGCAATGTGGAAACCTCGCGGTTATACGACTCGGCATCGACAAGCCTCCAAAGCAAAGTCTCCACCAGAGCGGCAGGATGATCCGTAGAAAGCCCTTTGTCATCCGTGGTTCCGCCTTCAATCTCATAGGTGTTATCTGCGCTTTTTTCGGAAGGAAGCCAATTGGGGTTGATTGCTCTTAAACCATAGATCATCGGCGTGTCATCGACACCGATGGCCTCTGTGGCATAACCCGTCAGGTTCTCTTTATCGACAAAGCCGAATCCTCCGCGGACAAGCGGCGCATCTGTCAGCACAGCTTTTCCACGCTTTTCCGAAAGATAGACCGCTTGATTCGATCCCTCTAACACCGTGGCGCCAAAGTATTTCACCTCAGTCAGAGAGTCGATCATCTCTGTTGCCACTGCTTCTTTCTTGCTGTTATAGGTCAGGATCGTGCCATCAACCACCTTCGTGATCGTGCTAGGGGTAAACGTCGTTCCTTCTCCCTTGTCGATGCCACCAGAGAAGGTGTAGTTCTTCAAAGAGGCAATGTTCTTCCAAGCCGTCTGAAGATCCGGTTTGGCAGGAACAACCGTGATCGGCAGCTCGCGGAAGATGGTCGGATTCTCCTTAACAGAAATCCTCAGCTTTGCTGTTCCGGCCTTGACTCCGATAACCTCGCACTGGGTGCCAGTGCTGTTGGTTTTCACCGTGAAGATAGAAGTGTCCAGCGATTCAAAGACCGCGGCCATCTCCTCAACATCACCGCTCACAGTCGCTCTGAACGTGATGTGACCGCCGACTTCAACCTCCTTCGTCGCCGACTTGATGCGAAGCGTAGCGTTAGGATATGCGCTCGTGGTGTCCTTAGGCTGATCGGATGAAGGGGCTGCGGGAGAAGATGTTTTCCCGCATCCCGATAACAAACCGGCAAGCGCTGCCAGAGCAGCGACAGAAATCTTCATGTTGGATACCATCATTAAAATCCTCCGAAATTTGCAGTGCATTTATTGTAAACGAGGCATCGTGCAAGTGATAACAGGTCCGTTTGAACGGAAAAACAAAAGAATGCCCTTGTTTTTCTTCGGATTGTTCTTAACTTCTGATACTTTTGACCAATATCAAAGGTGAAACAAAAGAACACAAAGATCAAAGAAGAGTTATGTAACCGCTACCAAAGCAAGAAAACACAAGCGTTTTGCTTTCTTATCAAGCCAACAAAACGATGAAAAAAGAACCCGACGCATCGCTGCCCTGGGTTCTTCGTTTTTTATCTCTTACTTGGCTTTCGACGTCTTCTTAACTTCTTCGGCTTTCGCGTCGTCCTCTTCGATCAGCTTGTGATACTTCTCCATCTCCGGCTTGTTGGCAAGGACAAAATGTCCTGGCAATATCTCCTGAAGACGCGGTTTCTCCACCGAGTAGTCATGCTCTTTCGAAGGCGTGTACACGATGCGCTGTCTCTTTCTCTCCGAGAGAGGGTCCGGCTTCGGAATGGCGGAGAGAAGCGCTCTTGTATAGGGATGAAGCGGATGAGTGAAGAGCTCATCGGAAGGCGCCATCTCGACAATCTCACCGAAGTACATGACAGCGATCCGATCGCAGAAATACTTGACGACAGAGAGGTCGTGGGCGATGAACATCAGTGTGAGTCCGTGATTCTCCTTGAGGTCGTTGAGCAGGTTGATGATCTGGGCTCGGATAGAGACATCTAACGCTGAGATCGGTTCGTCGCAGATCATGAACTCCGGGTTCATGACAATCGCTCTGGCGATGCCGATTCTCTGCCGCTGACCGCCAGAGAACTCATTAGGATAGCGAGAGCAGTAATCCGGGATGAGACCGACCTCTTCCAAGACCTCGCAGACCTTCTTATGGTTCTCCGCTTTATTGTGAAATCCTTGGATGCGCAATCCTTCCGAGATGATCTCTTCCACCGTCATACGCGGATCGAGAGAATCGATCGGATCCTGGAAGATCATCTGCATCTTGCTGATGAGCCTCGGATCGACGTGCGTATTGTCATAATGGATCTGCGCAATTTTCTTATTCTGGGTTTTGACAACTTCTCTGACATGCCCCTGATGAGAGCGGATCTCCTTCTCGTAGCGGGCTTTTACCTCTTCAATCGCAGCTCTGCCCTGCTCCGTCGCAGAATCCATCTCATCGATCTCCGCTTTTTCTTTTGCCTTGAGCGCCTTGATCGCATTGCGTGCCCTTATCTTCGTCCACTTGATCTCTTTCTCGTTCCAACGGGAGCCGGCATTGATCCGATACCCTTTGAAATAGATAGAACCAGATGTGGCATCATAGAGACGGATCAGGGTTCTTCCGGTCGTCGTCTTTCCGCATCCGGATTCACCGACGACACCGAAGCATTCGCCTTTCTTGATGTCAAACGAGACGTCGTGAACCGCCTTCAGCTTGTTTTTTCCCATCGGGAAGAACATCTTCAGATGGCGGACAGAGACCAGGATATCATCATCAACTAACGACTGTTTGAACTTGACTCCGGTCGGGAAATTGCTCGGCCGATAGAAGAAATCGGCGATGACAAGAGCGGCAGCGGCAAGCAGAATAACGGCGCTAAGAATTGCGCCGATGCCAAGATGACTGTGAATCACAATCGACTGGCCCAGGATGCTCATCGTCCGCTCAGGGACATGCCCGACCTGAACCGAACACAGCGTGAGGATGCTGTCTAACAGGAAGAGCGCTCCGCTTCCTAACACCAATCTTGGATGCTTATCCTTCAAGGCGACCGATAAGGAGAGCAAAAATCCGATAATCAGCGCAATCAGCGCAATGAACATGCCGGCGCTGAAAGGGAGTTCCTGATACTGATGAGAGACATTCGCTTCATGAGAGACAAGGTCTGTCACCCGAAATATGAGCCAGTAGTTGACACCGAAAGCCATCGAGATGCCGTTGACATTTCCTGCCACCGTCATCGTATTGTGCTCCGCCTCAGAGACAACAGAGCCGGAAAATACCGCATAGGGAACAAACATGAGACCGAAGGAAACCAGTGCAAGCGCCAAAGCGATGCAAAGCAGATAATGCTTTCTGAGATTGTTAATCATGCTGGATACCTGCCTTTTCTAAACTTGCTTTGATACGCTGAGAGACGATGCGTGGCTTTTCAACCTGAGGAGCTCTCTTATCCAGAAGCCAGGTTGCTGCATAATGCGTGTCGCTGATGCGGAAGAAAGGCGGCTCCTTTTCGAAGTCGACCTGCATCGCATATCGATTTCTCGCTGCGAAGGCATCGCCTTTGGGAGGATTAAGCAGATACGGAGGTGTCCCAGGAATTGCTTCGAGCTTTTCGTGGGAATCAAGATCCGGAATGGAGGAGAGAAGCGCCCAGGTATAAGGGTGCCTAGGATCATAGAAGATCTCCTGAGCCGTACCGACCTCAACGATCTTTCCGGCGTACATGACTGCGACTCTGTCTGCCATATTGGCGACGACGCCAAGGTCGTGGGAGATGAAGATGATGGACATGTTTCTCTCCGCCTTGAGCCGGTTGATCAGTTCGAGGATCTGAGCCTGGATCGTGACATCCAGAGCGGTGGTCGGCTCATCGCAGATGAGGATCTCAGGATTAGCCGTCAGAGCGATGGCGATGACGATACGCTGTCTCATACCACCGGAGAACTCGAAAGGATACTGGTTGAAACGAATTTCTGGCTGAGGGATACCGACTTCCTTCATAACCTTGAGAGCAGCAGTTTTTGCTTCCTTCTTGGAGATGCGGAAGTAAGAGCGGAAGGCCTCATTTTCCTGCCGGAGGGCAAGCTTAGCCTGTGAGAGAGCGTTCTTTCTCTCGGCTTCAGGGAGAGCCTTTGCCGTCTCTAGCTTTTCCTTCAGCTCCGTCAGACGGAACTGATGCTCTCGTGTCTTTTCCTTACGGAATTTATCGCACTCCGATTTCGCCTCTTTTTTCTTCGCATCCAAAGCTTTCTTCAAAGCAGGCTTCTCTTCTTTGAACGTTCTATCGGCTTCCGCTTCTTTTGCTTTGTTTCTGACACGGATTTCACGAAGCGCCTTCTTCTCTTCTCTCAGAAGGAGAGTCGTCTCTTCCTTGGTTTGAACTTTCAGAGCGACAAACTGCTTTTTCGCTTCTAAAAGCTCTGCTTCCTTTTGTGAAGCAGCCTCTCTCTTAGAAGGGTCACCCTTCACCTGGGCCAGAAGATCCCGAAGCTCTTTCTGGAGAAGCGAGATCGCATAAGATTTTTCGTCCACTCTCTTCTCAAGCGCTCTCTGCTGCTTCAGGTACTTCTCCTGCAGCTCTTCCTCTTCTCTTCTCGCTCTCTGATAGACCGTCTCTCTCTGAACAAGACTGTTCTTATAGGCAGACTCCTCCTTCGAGATGATGTGATCATACATCGACTTCAGCCGGTCCTTGTTGACTAACATCGCTTCCGTGATCTGCTTTCCGACCTTCATGATGGGGTTGAGAGAGGAGAGCGGATCCTGGAAGATCATACCGATCTTATGACCGCGGATGCGGTGGAACTCCGACTCATCGATCTTGGTGAGATCCTCGCCTTCATACATGACGTTGCCTTTCTCAATGACAGCATTGGCGGAGAGGATACCCATAATCGTCTTCGAGGTGACCGACTTTCCGGAACCAGACTCCCCGACAATACAGAACGTCTCACCTTTGAGCAAGTCAAAAGAAACCCCGCGGACCGCATGGACAAGCCCATCGTCCGTCTTGAAGGAGACATGTAAGTCACGCACCGAAAGAATCGGTTCTCTGATTTGGTTTTCCATAGTCTATTCCGATCCTTTCAGACTCGGGTTGAAGGCATCTCTCAAACCGTTGCCAAAGAGGTTGAAGCAGATCATCAGAAGGGAGATGATGATCGAAGGAATGACGAGCTGATACGGGTAAGAGGAGAAATTCGTCTCGGCTCTCGAGAGAATGACACCTAACGAGTCGACATTCTGAAGCCCTAGTCCCAAGAAGGAGATCGTAGCTTCCGAGAAGATGACGCCCGGCACCATGAGAACAGAGGAGGTGACGATAGTTCCGATGGCGTTTGGCAGAATGTGCCGGAAGATGAGGCGTCCGGATTTTGCTCCTAACGTCCTCGCTGCCAAGACATATTCTCTGCCTTTATAGCGATAGAACTGAGAACGGGTGATCGACTCCGTGCCGATCCAGCCCGTCAGACACAAAGCGAGAGCAAAGACAAAGAAGTTCTGTCCGAGCTTAAGCGTCAGAACCGTCATGAGGACGATCCACGGAATACCGCTTAAGATATCGGTGATCCGTTCCATGATGAGGTCAGTGAGACCGCCGAAGTAACCGGAAATCGATCCCCAGATGACGCCGATCGTGATGTTGATCAAAGCAACGACGATACCTAAGAGCAGCGAGGTGCGAAGACCGGAGAAGACAAACTTGAAGAGATCCTTTCCCTGACGCTCCGTACCGAAAATGTGAATCGGCATCTTTTGATATCCTAAGGCCTTATAGGCTAAAGCTGTGCAGCGGAACGTATAGATCGTCTTGCTCTTGTCATTGGGATCTAACGAGGTATCGACCTGCTCCACGGAGCGGATATAGACCTCGCCCGATGCTTTTCCTGCCTCTGTGATATCAAGTTCTCCGACTGCGATGTCCTCGGGCTTGGCATAGTTGATATAGCCTTTATCGATCCAACCTTGGAAAACATCTGCGGAGAACGGCGGAAGATCGTTTCGCCAGCCATAAGCGAGCTTGTACATATCGTAGCGGATATTGCAGGTGGTCGCCTTCGTGTCATAAGCGTTGAACTGAATGTCGGAGGCGGCAGACCAATAGGAGTTAGAACTGCTTTCTCCTTTAAGAGCAATCATGATGAGCGCATTGGCGTCGGCAACTTTGGCAGTCTCCGTACCGAAGGATCTCGCTTTGAGCTGAGCCAGCTCCGATCTCTTCGAAGAGCTGATCTCAAAGTCGTGGACATAAAGCGCGGAGGGAAGCGAAGGATCCGCTTTGAAGATCAGGCCTAAAGAGAAGCCTCCCGAAAGAAGATCATCGGTGAGCTTGTTGTTCGGATCAGCAATCGCGCTTTGAATCTTCTCAGACACATCCGAAACAGTGACTGTCTCATATGAGGCGATAGAAGCCTCAGAGTCAGAGAGCTGGCCTAACGTTCCGTAATCGGAGGTGTAAGGTGTGATCTCAAAGTTCTTGTTCTGATCCTCATCCGCCTTATTGGTGCGGATGAAGAGAGCATACTCCGGCTTAGCGAAGTTTTCCGAAACGTTCCATCCCAAGGTGTAAGAGACCGAGTAGCGGTTATCAAGATCGTAGGAATAAGACTTGGAGAAGAGATATCCGTATCCCTTTCCGGCATTCTTATAGACTCTGGCATAGCCGCCTTTTCCACCCTCAGCTGCCGTGTTGACATAGCCTTCGTGGACGTTAGTGATCGAGACGATGGCGCTGTCATCGGCGTATTCACCGATGTAGTGATTCTCCGCATCGTAAGGATAGGGAGAGTTCTTAAAGAGCTTCGTTCCATCCCAAAAGCCATTCCCTGCCGGAAAAATCTTCATCGGAAGATTCGTCTCCTGACTATGCGTATTATGAATGTCATAAGGGAGAACACCTTCTATCGGCAGAATCAAAGAGAGGACAAAGAGGACACCTAAAATGATGCCGCCGACCACGGAAGAGCGGTTCTTCCTGAAGCGCCGGAAGGCGTCCCTCATGAAGGTCGTCGGTCTGGTCGTAAACTTCACATCGTGGATTTTCTTATCCTGCTGAACAAACGAAAACGTCTCGTCAGCAACGTCCTGACCTAAGTTATCCTTTGCTTCCTCACCGGCCTGGTAAGGAACAAAGATTGCTCGGTCATTGTCTTTTTCCTGAACAGAAGCCTCAGGAAGAATCTGTTTTTTCTCTTCCATATTATTTTGCTCCCATTCTGATGCGCGGATCGACAAGCCCATAGCTTAGGTCAACCATGAGATTAGCAAACAAACCGATCATCGTATAGACCGCCATATCGACCAGAAGGACGTTCCAGTCCTTGAGGTTGATGCATTCGATGAAGAGTCCACCGATGCCTGGAATCGTATAGAACTGCTCGAGGATCATGGACCCGGAAAGAATGCCGATGAACTCTCCGATGATCATCGGAACGATCGGAACCATTGAGTTCCTCAGTGCGTGACGGACGATGCACTGCCTCTTGTTGAGGCCTTTCGTCCGCGCCAAAAGCAAGAACTCCGAAGACATGACTTCCGTGAGCTCCGCTCTCGTGTAACGGGTGAAGACTGCGACTGTTCCGAACGTCATCGACAAGACTGGGATGACGAAAGACTGTGCATATTTTGCCGGTCCCTGAGTGGTCGTCCACGCCGGAGGAAGGAGATGAGCTTGGAAACAAAGAATCAGCATGAAGATCGAAATCGTAACAAAAGAAGGAACGGAGATCATGACCATGACCAAGGTAGAGATGAGGTTGTCCTGCCATCTGTTTTTCCGCAATGCGGCGATGATGCCAAAGAGGAATCCCAAAGGAATCGCGATGACCATCGTGATCAGGTTGATGTAGATCGAAGGCGGCAGACGATGTCCGATGATGTACATCGCCGAAGCGCCGGAAGTGACAGCGGAAGACGTACCCCAGTTCCACTTGGTGAAGATGCCCGTCAGCCATGCGGCGTACTGGGCAATGATCGGTTTCTTGTAGAAGTAAGACATCATGCCATCCGGAGACTGATAGATCAGAAGGGCGTTGCCATAGCCTGACTGTTCGGAGGAAAAACGAAGATAATATCCCAATTCGACTTGATTATTGCAGAAGGCATATTGAGCAACCTGATTGCCGGACATCGCAGCATCCGGCAAAGCTTTGACTAAGAAGAACGTCAGTGTCAGAATGATGAAAGTCGTTATGATCAGCAAAAAAATACGCTGCAACGAATATTTGACAATATATGGCATGGTTGAGATCAGCTTCCCATGACACCATGGTAGGTGAGCAGACTTAAGGATGTGGTGAAGTCATGTTCTGTTCCTTCACTATCCACTGCAGTATAGGTGACTTTGAGCGTGACGAGGTTGTTGTCAGACTCTTCACCTGTTTTCTTATTGAGGACGCGGTTGAACTCCTTTCCGACCGTGATCAGACCTGTCCAGTTGGTGCTAGCGTCGATGTGGAGAGATACTGCTTCGCCAGATTCATCATTGAGAACAAAGTTCTGCGTCTTGTCAGAAGCGATAAGGGAAATCTCCTGGATGTGGGCACCCGCTGAGATGAGCTGCTGGAAGGAAACTTTGTACGTGACAGAAGAAGCATCGCTGTTCCTCTCTTCGTATTTGTACAACCCAGCCGCATTCTTTGTTGAGACATTCTGGACATTGGAGATATCGCCCTGTTCCGTAAGCACAACACCGGTGTTGGCTGCCTGCCACAGAGAGTCAAAAGACCAGGTCTTTCCGCCATAAACGATATCCGGGCTCACCTTGTCGGTGTCCGGGCCCCAATTGAGCGTAAAGCCAGAGGAATTATCCGACTTGAGAACCTCTAAGAAGTTGAGCGGATCGAGAGAGTTGCCTGAAACCGCTCCGAAACCGATATCGAAATCGCCTCGTCTCATGCGATCATAAACCTGATTGTAATCAGCAGATGGAGTCGGCGTATGAATATCGAGCTTATATGCTCCCTGATATTTTCTGCTCTGAGAGACCTCGTCAAAAACAGACTTGATGGAATCAAAGACATCAGAATAGTCCGTAAGATCCGAGACGTTCATCCAGAACATATCGATAGGAACAAGGTAGGGATTGGTCTTGGTTCCCGGTTCGCCGGTACCACCCTGGGCTGTGGTCAGCTCTCCGTTGTTTCTCATCTTTTCCAAAACTTCATCGAAAACAATTCTGAGTTCAGATTTCGCCGCTTCTTTGTTGAATCCATACGTGGAGTTGAAGCGTTCGGACAGAACCGCTTTATGAGCATCCGTAGCATTGTAGGATGTTCCTTTTTCCGGATCGATGATGTAGTTGTCTGAGAAGTACTCCTGCGTCGGCGTCATGCCTCTAGCCGCACAGATTGTCTCTCTGTCGAGGGCGTAAGAGAGGAAGTTGAGGAAATGGATGCTTGACATATAAGGTTTGACAGAAGAATAGTTGTTATCCGTCGGTTTGTCGCTGTTATGCTGATAGATGCTTCCGGTCTTGCCGAATCTATCCTTCCACTGTTGGATGTTAGAAGCGTTGACATTAAGCTTGAAATTAGAATCGCCCTTGGTCTGATAAGCCGTCCAAGTCATGCCGGTACCGGTACCGGTCATATTCTTCATATCGCCTTTGAGGTCATCCTTATTCGGACCATAGGAATCAATGTTGCCGTTGAGGAAGTCGTTCTTGAGAATCGCGCTTTGCTGTACAGCATTATACTGAACACCATGAAGTTGATAAACTTTTCTTGGGGAAGAAGCAAAATCGCCATCCTCATCCTGTTTGTAGAAATAAGTATCGTTTTTGCTAAAAGAAATACCTGTCTTTCCGACAGAATCCCAGTTCTGAATGAAATACGGACCGGAAGAGAGCATGGTGTCGACTTCTGTGTATCCATCCGGAGATTTTCCTAATTCCTTGGAAGGGTTCCAAAGCCGCACAAACGACTCAGGAAGAGGTGAGTAGAGGGAAGAAGAAAGATAATACATTGCAAAAAACTGCGTGCAGGGCTGAAGCAAGTTGAACTCGATGTAGTCGCCGTTATCGTCCGTTCCGGTGATGATGTTTCCTCTTTTGCTGGTCACCTGACCGTTTTTATCGACAAGGTGTCCGGAAGAGTTGCCCATGTAACGATCCCAGGCCGTAGCATCAAAGATTGCTGTGTTATCTCCGGTCTTGTTATCGGAGGTTGCTGTGAAATACGAAGCGGCACCTTTGAAGCCAGAGATACCATCTGTGAGCTCAGAGCCTCTGTACTGACCGTTCCAGTTGGTGAGCATGAGCTTGAGAGGAGTGATGTAATCTTCCAAAGCGATCGGACGGTTGTTGAACGAAGAGATCGCCGTGCCGTCTTTCGTCTTTGTAGAAGCCGTTCTGTAAGTATACTGATTTCCGGTCTTGACGTGAATTCTCCATCGTTTGTTCCGATTGAATCTCGCATCGGTGGAAGCGATAGCATTACCATCCTCATCGATCGGAATCGGACGGTTGTCCTTTGCAAGCTTGGGATACCACTCGTATCCGTCATTGGTGGAATTGAGACGCGTTTCATAATAAGCGTTAGCGATCAGATTATAAACCGTGGAAACATCTGACCCGGAAGCATTCATCGCATTGGCATGAGAAGGCAAGGAGGTTGTGCCGATGGTGTAATAATCCGGATGGCCTCCCAAAGCATTAGGAAGATCCGCAGTCAGGCGTCCTTCCCGCATAGTGCCCCAGCCATAGCCGGTAACATAAGATGTGGGAAGCGGTTTATAACGGTCATTGTACAACACGCGGGAGCCGTTGGAGAAAAGAGTGATACCGGTGAGGTAGTTGTCAACCGCATATTTTTCCAAGGTTGCCAGAATGCGGGACTTTTCCTCATAATCGATCTTGCCGCTTTTGGTCTTGACCGCAGTGAGATCCTCAAGCCCCTTCGATGTCGAAGAAGCTACAACATCGACATTGATCTTAAGCTCCTTTCCCGCCTTTTTCGCATAAGTGACCGTAATCACTGCCTTGCCGGCACTCTTGGGAGATAGATACCCCGTGTTCGTATTAACATCAACAATCTCCGGATGATCGGACACAAAATTGAAATCGGTGACCGAAGTGCTATCTTCGCCGTCGAGCGTCGGAACAAGAATCGCAACACCTTCGTTGACCGTGAGTGTGATGTTTGCGCTCTCTCCGGATGCGAACTCCTCCCCTTTGAAAGAAACGGTGAAATCACCAACCGTATTATTGGAAGTGGTCGGTCTCGGCGTCGGTTTTGCCGAGCTGTTATCTGTTTTCCTACAGGAACCCAGCAGAGCGATCGAAGCGATGCCGATAACCACGGCAGTCTTAGCTAATTTTCTCATGATTTATCCTCCATCATGTGCGCTACAAAGCAAACGAAAAGGGAAGCTAGAAATATAATATTATTTTATATAAATAGAGCAATGAGTCAACCAACGTTTTTTTCAACGAGTCATATTTTGATAGATTTGTTACAAAAGCGATTACATATTACATTGGATTTAAAGCAAAAAGAATCGAAAATAGGATGAGTGTCAGCCCTGACACGGTGTACGGAAGCCAGATCAGCGGGTGTTCCTTTCTCAATTCAGCCTTGCTTTTCTGATAGGCATATGCATCTTCATAACGCTTAGGCATCCCCCTGCGGAAAGAATCGAAAAGCCTTCCGAGCTGATAGCGGAAGATGTCAAACGTCCCCAGCCTTGCAACGAGGGATAAAGAGACATACGAAAGAGAGAACACTCCAAGAAGAGCGCAGATATTGCTCAGGCCGAAGTCACTGAAAAAATAGACCGGGAGAATGACAGCAACCGGGACAAGAAGAGCGATACACCAAGCGATGAGCCGCTTAATTTGGTCGGGAGTCAAAATCATATTACACCTCTTAAAGAAAGCAAAAGCCCCGGGCTTCCGGAGCTTTTGTTACAGCGTCGAAACAGATCACTTATCTTCTTTTTTCTTCTTGATGAAGAGCGCGATTCCTGCCAATGCAGCTGCGCCGACCAGGGTGGAAGCAACAGCGACAGTTCCTCCACAACCTTTTTTCTTGTTGTTATTCGGGGCCGGAGTCGAAGCGGAGGAGGCAGACGCCGAGGAAGAATCCTTGCCGTCTGCATTCGGCTGAACTAAGCCGACCTTGTGACTGAAGGTGATGTCAGAGACATCTTTAGGCATGTGGATACAGACAAGCCCTGTATCAGGATCATAGGTGAATGCGTCATCAGACGAATCGCCGATTGTGATAGAGATATCACCTTTGCTGAGACCTTTCTGCAGATAGCAGTAGAACTGATAGTCTCTGGTGACATTCACCTGATTTCCCTTGGCATCCGTAATCTCAAGACTGTAGCTATATCTCCCCGGCTTGTTAGAGGTCTGTGTAAAGTCGAAATTGAAATCGGACGGTCTCTCATTTGCCTTGTTGGTGAATTTTGTGTAAACGATGAATGTGCTGAGATCTGAAGGATGGACGAGAACATTCGCTTGGTTATGGGCATAGTCAGTCAGCGTGAATGACATAACGTCCTTCTGAATCGCTTCATCTGAGATGACCAGTTCTCCGGTATAGGTGTCTTCCGTTCCTTCTTTCTTCTCCATGGCGATCGTCTGGCTCTTATTGTCTGTAGCCGTCAGAGAGCCGATGCCTTCGACTTTGAGAAGTTCATATGTCTCGCCATCTTCCGTGACCTTTGAGCGAGAGAGAGAACTGACACTCGGAGCCGTCGTATCGATGGTAAGAGGATAGTTCTTAACCTGCTTGCTTCCATCAGCGCGTTTGGTAAAGCTGAAACTTAAAGAGTAATCGCCCTCTTTGATGTTCTTAAGGTCGATTTCGGCAAATCCACGATAGATGTCGAATCTCTCGCCAGATGAATCCTGAGTGAACCAAGACTTACTGAGACCAAGCTGTGAGACCGGAACAGACTGGAAATTGCCTCCGAAGAAGCCGATCATGCTGAGATTTCCAGAACGGATCTTTTTATCCCCCTGTTTGATTTCCCACGTCGCTTCGGAAACGGATCTTTCGACAAAGAAGGTTGCGACAAGGCTGTCAGAGATTCCCTCGGCACCAGCAAACAGACGATAGCTTCCGTCCTTCTGCTTCTGCGCAACAGAATGGAAATCCGAAGAAGAGCCATAACGGACGCTGGCCTTGAGATCGGCAATGTTCTGCAGCGTCTGAGAATCCACTTTCCCACTGGTAGAGGAAATATAGGAACCGGACTCCGCCTTCGGACGGGCCGCTTTGGATTCCGCATTGAGATTCCTGACATAATTGTCCGTAATCTCCGAATTGTAGATGCGGTCAGCCTTTTTCTCAAAGTCGAAATCCTCAACCGCCTCGCCTTTGGTGTAATCGCCATAGAAACCAAGATAAGGCATCGTCATCGTAAGATCCTTATCCTTGGCAGAAGAGGCATCCTCCAGCGTGAGATAGCCTTCCACGAAAGAACCGCCGTTGTCAGAAAAGTATTTGGCAAAATATTGTTTCAGGGTCCCCTGGAAGTCATAGTCGGCTGTCGAACCATCTGTTCTCCATTTCTTGGAGAAAGAAAGATCGTCGATTCTGACCTTGATGGATTTGCTGACGCTTTGTCCAGCTGAAACGGTAATCGTCTCACTGGGCTGTCTGTCCGCCGGGATTGAAACCTCATCTTCATTCACGCCCTGCGTCGGCTTATCGAGACCTTTGACAAACTCATCCTTCTTGGATTCTGTTGCCTCAGCATTGTATTCCTTTTTGGTTCGGACGACCGAAAGCTCCGGGATCATCAGAGACAGAGAGGGTTTATATGTTCTTTCAACACCGGAATCGTTGTGGATGGTGTAAGGAATCTCAATATAGGTTTCCTTTGCTGAGGTGAAGTCGCCGCCATCGACAAAGAGAGACCCCGTGTTCTTCAGCTCCGCCTTCGACATCGAAGCGTTGTTCCAATCAGCAGCATCTTTTTCCGTGTTGCGGAATGTAAGATAGGACTTGGACTTGAGCATCTTCCTGGCGTTGATGCGCCCAGCGCCCTGCATTCTAACCGATGCGACTTCCTTATCGGCAGAAGCATCAACTAGCTGATCCGCAGAAGCCATAGCAACATTGGACAGGGTGCTCTTGAACTTATCATACTTTCCTAACGACTTGAACTCCCCTAAAGCGAGAGCCATAGCACCAGAAAGGTTCGGAGAAGCCATGGAGGTTCCGGAAAGGTTATCGTATCCCGTGACACCCGAAGTTGTTCCGGCAACAGTGGCAGACCCCGTCTGATAAGGCTTTCCCGGAACCGCCGCGGAGACTGCACCGATGACAGAACCGCCCGGAGCAGAAAGGGTAGGATCGATATCGAGGTTGTAACCTGGACCATCCGAAGAGAAAGAAGAGACCATGTTGCCATCTGGCGCTTGGACGACTTCGTTCTCCGATAAGGAAAGCGTACCCATCGACATTTCCTGAGCAGAACCGAAAGCAGAACCGACGGACTGGAAGACAAGCACGACAGGAATGCTTGGAGAATATCCACCCCAATCAAAACTGAAGTTGAAGCTAGTACCAGAGACATTGTTGACGATGATGACCGCTTTCGCATGCTGGCTGACTGCATTCTTGACTTTGTTGGCAAAAGAGATGTCACCACGGTTCACAACAGCGATCTTACCTTCCAGATTATGGAGGTGATTGTGGCTGAGCGTTGCTTCAAAATCGGTATCGAGACCAAGACCTCGGATGTAAACATAGTCGAATGTCTTGGTGCTCTCTCCGCCCAGCAGATCCGTCAGACGATGCTCAACATCGACCTTGATGGAAGAGCCAGTACGATTGATAACCTGGTCGTTGAATGAGACGGCCGTAGAAGCAGAAGATCCGGATTTCTTGACCAGCATGATGGACTGGTAAAACGCCTTGTCCGGATTGGAGGAAGCAACGATGTTGGCCGATTCGTCATAGTTGGCATAAGAGCCTAACGTCCCGGGCTCCGTCGTTCCTGGCGCATAGCTGGTATAGATGCCGGAATAAGAGGATTTTCCGTTGTTGCCCGCAGAGAAGTTGACAATGACGCCTTTATCATGAGCGGCGCGAACCGCTTTGTATCCCGCATCTGAAAGATTGTCATCATGATCCAACAAATCAGTGCCTAAAGAGAGATTGACGATATCTAAGTTCATCTTGGCGGCATCGTTGAGCGCTGCCGTGATGGCATCATCCCCTGCGCCTCCGCCGTTATCGCCAAACACTTTCATCACAGCGAGCTGCGCATTCGGAGCGATGCCTTTGAAGTCATCGCCGTTAGCGGTGGCCAGCGAAGCGACGTGGGTTCCGTGCTCGGATCCTTTCGCCGTAGGATCGACATCGGTGTCGCGTCCGACATAATCATAGGCGTAAACAATCTTGTCGTTGATTGTGCGGAAATCATGGCCTAATGAAGCGGCGCTGATCTTCGCTTGATCCAACGATTTCGTCACCGAGGTATCCAGATTCTTGAACGCAGCCGAAGATATGGCGTTGCCGTTAGCACTCAGAGTTGAAGCGACCGACGTACGCGAAGCATCCCCATCAATCTGGTTGGCATAAAGTCCGGTATCGATAATACCGATCGTGATACCTTCTCCACCCTTGGAAGAAGTGCTGAGAGCCTTTTTGACATCCTCGGCCGTAGCTCCCATCGTCTCCGCAGAGTAATTTCCCAAAATCAGCTTCTGTTTGTCCGACAAAGACTTCGTTCCGCCGAACGTCTTCACCGTTTCCGGAGCGGCATACGTGTGCGATTGCGAAACCGAGGTGACGCCGTTGATCTGCTTGAGCAGCGCCTCATTGGCTCCGTCCGTCTTGACTGCAAAGCCATTCAGGATCGTATCGTACGTATACGTGACTTCAAAAGAATCGGAAGGAAGCAGATAAGAGAGCTCGCTAAGAACCCGGTTGCGGTTCTGCGCCAGCGCTTCTTTGCTGCCCTTGAGATTTCCCTCGACATTGACGATGAAGGTCTTCTGCTTTCCCTCTTTGGAGGAAGGAAGGCTGACCTTGGAATTCTTGATGGAATAAACGCCAAGACCGAGGATCGTGGTCAGACCGACCACAGAAAGGAATTTTTTCATGTGATTCTCCTTCGAATTTCGTAAAGTTTATTGTAACGGAAATCCGCCATCAAAAAAAGAGACAGTTTTCCTTGTTTTTAGCAAAAATGATAGTCAACACAGAAGGATATGATAAATTTCTTCAGTTTTCTTTTGTTTTTCTGAAAAAAACAGCGCTATTCTTTTCTTTTCCTCCATCAGCAAGAATAGGAAAACGCTTACAATCGGTATTTTTTTACTTTCTCTTATCCATTTCTTATGAGGAATGATAACTCAGACTCTGCCTTTATCTCATCTTTTCTTCTGCTTCCTTTTTCTCCTACTATCTCCATTTACCTCGTGTCAATCCGCTCCTTTTCCACCCTCGCTGCATCATATGATATAAAGAGGTTCGATAACTGCCTTTTGACGCAAACGAAATACCTTAGCTCCTTATGAGCTTTTTTTTACGATTTTTCCTGCTTTTATTTGAATATTTTTAAATCAGGCCAGCATCAGCTGATAGACAACCTTCACCATATCCTCCATCTCATCGATGTCGACATATTCGTATTTGCCGTGACAGTTGTGATCGCCCGTGCCCAGATTCGGACAAGGCAGTCCCTTGAACGAAAGCTGAGATCCTGTCGTTCCACCGCGGATTGCCTCGTACTGATAAGGAAGTCCAAGCGATTGATAAACACCCTCGATCTCCTTCTGAATCTCCGGATATTGATCGAGAACCTGCTTCATGTTGTGATACTGCTCTTTGATCTCACAACGGATGGTTTCATAGCCGAGATGATCGTTGATGCGCCGTATGGTGAGCTTAGCAAGAGCGGACATCTCTTCGACCTGATGGTCATCGAAAGAGCGGATGATATAATCCGCCGAAGCAGAATCTTCGCTTCCCTTCATATTGCAGAGATGATAGAAGGGTTCTCTCCGATCCGTCTCTTCCGGTCTCAGATAAACCGGTAAGGCCTCGTGGAATCGCATCAGAATATTCGAAGCATTGACGAGCTTGTCCTTAGCAAAGCCAGGATGAATCGATTTGCCGTTCACTTCGATATGCATGCTGTAAGCCGAGAACGTTTCAATTGAAAGATACTGTGGCCCTTCCCCATCGATGGTATAGCCATACTTCGACCTGCAGATCTCCATCGAGACATGCTCAGCATCCGCGCCGATCTCCTCATCTGTCGTGAAGATGATTTCCAGCGGACGATGATCTTTCCGGCCTTCCTTGATCTGATGAAGCGCCTCCATGATGATGGCTATTCCGGCTTTGTCATCTCCGCCAAGCAGCGTGGTTCCGTCCGTGACGATGAGCCGATGCCCGATTTCTCCGTTTAGCGAAGGAAAAGCCTGAGGCGTCAGCTTCATCCCAGGGCGAAGCTTAATCTCTCCGCCTTCGTAAGGGACGATGCGAGGACGGACATCCTTCCCGGAAGCCTGGTTGGAGGTATCCATATGTGCGAGGAAAGCGATCATCGGTTTGTCGCCGGATCCATAGAACTTCGCATCGATGATGCCGAAGCGGTTGATGCTGATCTCTTCAGGATGAAGCTCTTGAAGTTCCTCTAGCATATGGTTAGCTAACAGGAGCATCTTCTCATTGGAACAGGCATCGGCTTTTTCTTCACCGGCCGTCGTCTCATAGGAAACATACGTCAGAAAACGATCTTCTGCTTTCATTTCATAGCCCTCATCTTTCTTTATATTTCACGTGAAATAAACAATCATTCCGTCTGCTGATCCGCTTTGTGCTTCAGCGTGTAACCGAAGTTGTAGACCTTGAACATCTTCTGGAAGCCATAGGCGCTTGCAAAGTTTCCCTGAGCGAGACGCGAGTCCTTCAGAGCTTCCTTATGAATCGGAACCTTGTCGAGAATCGAAGGCCCGATATGGATCGTCTTGCTGATCAGAGAGTTGATGACCGAGGTCATCAGCAGCTCATAGCGAAGCGCCATCAGCTCCTGATTTCCCGTCTCGTTGATCAGACGGTCGAGGGTGAGATGACGCATGGAGAAAGGAATCTCAATCTCATTGATCACTAAGATCGCATTGAGCTGTCCTTCTTTGCAGAACTGCTGACGATAGGCGTTGAGGATCAAGGCGTAATCCATCGTCTCCTTATAAGCTCCATCGACCGAGCCGTCGAAGGTGATGAAGGCATAATCCGTCTTCGCACCTAGCTTCGTCTTCATCTCGATGAAGGATTCCGGACAGCAGCGCTTCACCGTCCGATCGATTAGATCGAAAAAGCGAAGCACGCTCTCCTTCTGCGCCTCACCTCCGGCGACCGACATGGCTTTGACAAAGATGTAGATGATCGGAGACTTCTTGCTCTCATTGAACGCTGTGACTTTGAGCGCCTGCTCATAATCAAACGGATCCGTGATGTAATCGATGGAATGTAAGAAGGTTCTCTCCCCTTCCTTCACCACCTGATAGGCATGTCCGTTGCTGTTGAAGCTCTGGTCGTTACGATAATCTGACAAAGTCCTGAGATTGGCGATGACGATATTGTTGTTTCCCTCAGGCTCACGACTATCAAGCAGAGCATAATCCCATCCATAACGTGACTTCTGATTACGGAAATCAGCTTTCCGGAAGAAACGTCCGGCAAAATCGGAGACAAGGTTGTTCTCTTCTCCGTAAAGTTCCTGGAAATACTCTTCCGCTTTCTTCCGTCTGCCTCTCTCCTCTTCGACAGAGGCCACATCCTCTTCAGAGGTATTGAGAACCGTAGGAACGAAAGGCAGAACCTCCTCGACTGACACTTGCGTCGGAGAAGGAACTTCCCCGATTTTCATCTCATCGAAACTCAGCCAGGAAGCGTTGCTCTGCAATGCCAAGCGGATGCTCTCTGGCGTGTAGTCGCTATGAGTCTCCTCTAAGTAAGCGAGCACATCTTCCAGGTTCTTCGCCCTTCCTCCCTCTCTGAGAATCATCTCCTTCTTTTCGGAGAGATTGAGCTGGGCGTTGAGCTCCTCGATCTGTTCGTTGGCACGGATCTGATCCTTCTCATTCTGTTTGGACAGCGTATCAAATGCTTGAATCTTCTCCGTCAGAGAAGATTCAAGCTCTTTGGCCTTGGCATCTAAAGAGAGATAAGAAGCTTCAACATGCTGCCTTGTCTCTTCCTGCTTGCCATACTCTGCCTGCAGCTCATCAAAGCGGTTCTGAAGCTCGTTCTTTTCCGCTCTCAGATGCTCGTTTTCGTCACGGGCAGACTGAATCGTCTGCTGAAGAGAAGTGATATTCTCTCTCTCCTTCTTAGACTCATCATTGCTCAGCTGCATCGCAGAAGAGAGCTCTTCCTTTTCTTTCTGCAAAGCATCAAAAGCCGTTTGCGTTTCTTCCGCTTCCTTACGAAGATTCTGAAGCGTCCCCTCTTTCATAGCCAGAGCTTTTTCCTGCTCTTCCACCTTCAGACGAAGGGATGACATTTCCTGATCTTTCGTCTCCAGGTTCTGGCGGAGAGTAAGAAGTGTTGCATCTAAGCTCTGCTTAGAAGTATCCAGATCCATCAGCTTGGCATTCAGAGAAGAGAGAGCATTCTCTTTTTCCTGAAGTAGAAGTTTCATCTCCTCTTGCCTCTTTTCCTGTTCGGAAAGAGACTGACGAAGCTGTCCTTCGATGGCAGAAACTTCTTCTTCCTTCGTCTTCTGGCTTTGATTCAGAGCCGAAATCTGTTCCTGAAGGCTTTGAATCTGAGCTTCCTTTGTCAGAGACTCATGATTTTTTGCCTCAATCTGAGCCTGAAGCTCTTTCTGCTGAGCTTCCTGCTCCTCTTGTTTGCTTCGCAACGAAGAAAGCTCCTGCTGAAGGGAAGCGATCTCCGCATTTCGTCCTTCGGTCTCTCTGCCTTCCCGCTCCGCGGAGGAAGAGATAGAAATATGCATCTCTTCAAGCTCGGTCCGGCTTGTCGCCAGCTGATCCCGAAGAGAAAGAATTTCACCATCTTTTTCCTCAAGCTTAGCTCTCAGCTGCTGATACTGCTCCGCTTGGTTCGAGAAAGTTTCCGCTCTCTGCTGAGCGTTGTTGAAATCAATAAGCAGATTCTCCGTCTCTTTCTCCAACTCCTGATTCTTCGCTTTTTCCTTCTCTAATTCATCGGTCAGAAGGGTGATCTGCTCCTGAAGATTATCTTTTGGACTATCGTCAGGTTCCGTCGTCTCATCGACCCGAAGGTAGTCGTCTTTCATCGTCCCCTGTCGCTCGGAAGCAGCGATCTTTTCATCCATCTCTAGGAGGCGGTCGTTGAGCCTGCAGATTTCCTCATCCCGTTTCGCAAGCTCTTCTTTTAAGGCCTCAACTTCCGAGGCGTTTGTCGTCTCAGATGGGATTTCAACTTCTTTTGCAATCTCTTCCTTGGTTTCGCTGTTTACTGGAATCGGTTTCCCTTCGATCGTCTTGTTCTCCGCAGAGAAACGCTCCGTCTCAACCGGAGGAACCTCCTCTTTCTTCTCCTCGATCGGCGTAACTGTCTCGACAATCGGTTCAGCGGCAGCGGGTGCAGAACCCGTCTCTTCTTCTGCTGCTTCTGCTGTTGCTGCTTCTGTTTCTTCTGTTTTTTCCTCTGACTTGAAATCGATCTGATCAAGCTCATCTCTCAACGCTTTCTGATAGAGAGAATCGATGCTGGGCAGACCGGTGCGAAAATTCTCGGCGTGCACCGAGGAGATATCTTTCTTCCTTGCTTTGTTGAACTCGGGATCCTGATCAAACTCCGCCGGATCAAGATTGAGCGGATGATTCCGATCCGTGATATCGAAGATCTCGAACGTGCCATAGATCTTACCTTTCCGGACTTCAAAGTGATGGCTTCCCACCGCAAAAGCATTCTTTCCTTCCCTAAGACGGAAAGTGGAATAAGCGCAGGGAATCTGATTCTGCAGCACATAAGTGCCTCCCTGCGTGAGAGGCTTTTTGTAGTCGATCGTCCATCCGACGACCGAATCCTCGTTTCCGAAATCGCTCTTGCGCATCAGATGCGACGCATAATCATAGGCGGTCTCCAGGTCTCCGTAGAGAGATTCCCAGAGCTGAAATGCTTTTTCCTGATCCATAGTCCCTCCTATCTGAATCCTGGTTTATGGCTTGGCTGGATTTTTTCTGAATTGCTCGGCAAACGTCTGATAGAGCTTATCGTTCAGATGCTTCATCCTGACCGGATCCATCTTCGTGACCTTGCGGTCGTAAGTGATCAATCCATTGTATTCCGTCTCGCAGTCGGCAAGCTCCGTATAAATCGTCATATTGAGTCCATACTGCTGAATCTGAGGAAGGATATCCTGAAGATAGAGCTTGGTGACTTGTTCCGAGAGATCCTTAGCGTCCTTGGCTTTATGGTGACCGAAGAAGCCTTCGAAATAAGAGTGATCCGGAACTTTGTACGAACATCCTCCCATCTCGGAGATAACAAACGCCCGCTTCTTTTTGTTCTTCCGCTTCATCTTCGGGAAGGTGTAGGTGTGGATGCTGTAGAAGTCAGAATCGGCATCGTACCAACCGGAGGCGGTGTCATAAAGCCTGGTTGGATCGATCTTTTTTAGCTCATGATAGATCCGAGACGGATCAAACTCTCCCCACCCTTCGTTGAAGATGGTGTAGATCACGATGCTAGGATGGTTGTAGAAGAGATTAAGATACGTCCTTGCCTCCTCTTCGAACTCTTTCCTTCCCTCTTCATTCAGCCTGCCCATATTGCGGTAATTGATGTGCTTCTCCTGATTCATGAAGTTGAGAAGGCGCGGTATGCCGATGCGGAAGAAGCTGTAATGCTCTCCGCCGCAGGGGAAGTCCTGAATCAGCAGCATGCCCAGAGAATCCGCAAGATAATAGAAGTACTCGCACTCCGTCTTGATATGAACCCTCAGGCAGTTGAAACCCATCTTCTTAGCGGCGATGATGTCATCCTGATAATCCTGATAGCTCCTCGGCGTCAGATTGGAGATGAAATAATAGCCCTGATCGAGCAGTCCGGAAAGGAAGATCGGCTTGTGGTTCAGATAGATGTGCTTAAATCCGTTCTCCTCCTGGATCTCGATCATCCTCATTCCGAAATAAGAGTCGACAGCATCGGCTTCCGTCTCAATGTGAACCGGATAAAGATAGGGATCCTCAACCGTCCACGGATGGAAGTCGATCACCGAGAGCGTCGACTCGGCATTGGTGTCGATCCGATAGAGGATCTTGCCGATCCGAACCGTCGCAAAAGTCTTCTCCTTCGTCGTGATTCTGACTTTCATCAGATGCTGATCGAACAGCGGCGTGAAGCGGACGGACTGGATGTAATTCCGAGGCACTGACTCCACCCAGACCGGCTTGTAGATGCCCGAGGATGACGTGTAGTTGTACCAAAACGGCTTGAGCACCTGCTTGCCGCGGCTGTGATAGGAGGAATCCGTCTCATCCCTTACCTTGACGATCAGCTCAAACTTGTCGCCGACGCCAAACGGCAGCTCGATATCAAACGGCGTGTAACCGGAATTATGACGTTTGACGAGATTGCGGTTGATATAGACTTCCGACGTCTGATCGACACCATCGAAATGAATCAGGATTCTCTCCTTCCGAAAGCCGGAAGGCAGTGCAACCATCTTCCGATAATAGAGATATTCGTCCTTCTCCAACAGGTGATTGACAGAGCTCAATGCGCTCTCAACCGCATAAGGCACATTCACCTGAAGCGGATAATCGTTCGGAATATCTTCGCTCTTTGTGATGGCAAGATCCCAGAATCCGTTCAGAGAAAGATAGCTATCCCGCTTCAGCTGCGGGCGAGGATACTCGGCTAACGGCGTTCCCTGCGGAAGAGAGACCTTGTCTCTGTCCCGAAATAAGAAGCCCTGATTTTTCAGTTCTTTTTTCATTCAGCTCTCCTTTCTTGGCTGCTTAGCTTCCGCTTTCCTGTTCTTCCGATAATAGAAGAACGGGATGAGAGCAATCAGAAGGATAAAAGCTCCGACAAGATAACCCCACTTGGTCGGAATGATGGAGTCGAGACGGGTCATACCATCCGGGGCTAACTCCGTATAGGTATCCCCAAAGCTGTGGTTGAGTCCATCGCCGATAAAGGGTCCGATACACATCGGCAAAGCGACGACAAAGAGCATTCTGATCCCTAAGAACTCGCCCTCTTTGCCAGCCGGAGTGTAATCCCGAACCAGCGCATTGATCACGGTGGGAACACCCACATCGCCGAAGACCATGACCAATCCGGCAAGACAGGCAAAGATCACTCTTCCTAAGCTGGCATTGCCTTTAGCATCCAACGAACCGACATCCGGAATGAAGAACATCATTACTAAACCCAAAGCGAAGATAAACAGGACCGGAAGAATCATCTTGTCCTTTCCGAAACGATCGGAGAGGAAGCCGATAAGAACCGTCAGGATCGATCCGATGCCCATGGCGAGCGCCATGACGAGAGCAAAGGAGGAAAGTCCGGATGAAGCTTCGTTAGAGATGTGGCAGGTCATCTGCAGATAGACCATCAGATACGGGAAGAAAACCTGGCTGGAGACACTGACGACAAAGTAGATCAGAAGGATCAGATAGAAGTTCAGGTTCTGGCGGATGACGCTCGGCTTGAATCCTTCAATCAGCAAAGAGAGGAATTTGCTCTCTTTCTTCTCCTCCGTTTCCGGCGGGATCAAAAAGAAAGCGATAACGCCCATCAAAAGGACAAAACCGCCGATAAGATAGAAGAAGAGATCCCATCTGGCATCATGGATGCGAGCACCGGATGTATCCAGCTTTCCGCTATCGGCTGTGAGGTTGTTGAGCACGACAAAGAGGAAGATCATCGCCACCAAAGGCAGGATAGAGAGGACGCCTTCGACTCGACCCCTCTTCTCCTCAGACACGTTCTTGGTAACATAGGCGTTGAACGTCGCATCGTTGGCGGTTGATCCGAAGAACGTCATGATACAGTCGAGGATGATGATCCAGATGCCAGCCATCGCCGCGGTCATCGCCACCGGCAAGAGCTTCGACGTCGAATTGATGTTGAAGAGACCGAAGGCTGCCGTCGATAATCCCCAGAGGATATAGCCGAAGCTGAGGAAGAACTTCTTATGGCCGAACTTGTCGATCAGGGCGCCCATGAAGATCGTCGTCAGTGTAGCGACGATCGCCGAGACTGCTGTCGTCACGGCGATGAATGTCGAATAATCAAAACGCTGAGAGAGAGGAGCCGAGAAGTTGATGTAGGTGATATAGGTGTTGAGATACATGTTCTCAATCATCCAGGCCAGCTGACCGGCAAAACCAATCAGGATGACAAACAGCCACATCCTCAGACCTAATCCATGTTTTCCTTTAGCTTCCATACTGTGATTCCTTTCCTTGCTGAGACAGAAAAAGCTGCTTACCCGCAGCTTTTACCCATCATCGACTCAGTTAAAAGATGACATTCTGATCGGAGTGATGATCTGAAGGTTCTCAGCATCATCGTTCTTGATCATGAACATCCTAGTCGGAGAAGAGAACGTGAAGGTGATCTTGTCCGAACGGAGCGCCTTCGCTGCTTCGATGGCAAAATCCACATTGAATCCGATTTCAAAGACATTGACCTCGTCAGGGAGCGTGATGATTGCTTTCTTCAGCACTTCCTGAGAGTTTCCGTAATTGGTCGATTTTGCCGAGATCATAGCCCCGGTCTCCTTGGACATCGAAAGTTTGACCTGAGAGTTCTTATCCTCAGCCGAGGAGATGATCTTGACGCGATCTGCAGCAGCTAAGAACTCCGAGGTATCGCAGGTGAGCTGGAAGGGGAAAGAAGGCGGAATCAGCCTATCGATCGAGGGGAACTCACCTAAGATGAGACGGGAAGACAAAGTCACCTGACCAGAGATGAAAATCGCCCGTCTCTCATCGAAATAGATGGTGCAGTCGGCGTTGGTATCGATCCTGGTGATCATATCGAGCGCCTTGACCGGGCAGGTGAAATTGAAGTCCGCTTCATTGTTCGGTTCCGGAACAGAGAGACGCGCCATACGGAACGAGTCCGTCGTCATGAAGAAAAGCTTGCCTGAAGAAGCCCGGACATTGATGCCGGTATAGAGTTCCTTCGGTCCTTTGACAGAGACAGCGTAAGCAGTCGTGTCGAAAAGACGCTTCAGATCGCGGAGAGAGACAGAGAAGCCTTTGGCTTCCTCGGGAACGTTGAGATCGACGTCTGGATACTCTTCCCCGGCCTTCGTGACCAGGTTGAATTCCGTCGCTTCATCCGAGACATTGAGATAGTTGGTATCCACCATGCGGAGCGTGATGACATCTCCGCCCATCTTGGAGACGATATCCAGCAGATATTTTGCCGGAGTCTGAATCAGCCCTGGTTCAAGGTTAAGAATGACGTCATTGCCTTTCTCATCCTTCATGGTCTGCGTGATTTTGCAGGCAAGATCATCGTTAGAGGCGATGACAGAGACTGAAGCCTCTCTGACATCGATGAGATAATTCATCTGCTGAGCTTCCGCAGAGCGGGTAGGAATGGCCTGTCCGGCATACATGAGCATCTTCAGGAATTCGGCTCGTTTAATGGTAAGATTCATAAAATTCTCCTTTCGAATTCTGAAAGTTTCGACTTCTTAACATTATAGTAAAGAATGTGACTTAAATAAAGGAAAAACAGCGGGAAAGCTAACTTTATTTTCTGTTTTCCGTCGTGTCCGTTTCCGTTTCGGAAAGGTGCATCAAGCACCCGTTAGGATGAGTAGTATCTTTTCGTATTCAGAATAAAGATAATAAAGGCTGTGGATAGTGTGGATAACTGATAAATAACGGAAACAAATTGTTCTTTAAATGTTTAAAAATCACGATAGTCAGCGAACTTTTACGCAATTTCTATTCTTAGTTTTCCGTGTTGAAACAACACAAAATGTGACCACAATCTCTGCACAGTAAATTCGACTTATCCACAAGAAATAAATTTAGGTAAGATTTGAAGTGTTTAGGAGGAATGAATTATTCTATGTTGTCTGAGCCTAGCTACGTTCTGGTCAAACCTATGTTTTCTATTTTTTCTCCGTTTTGAATAATGGCTAATATTATCTGTTTTTCCATTTTATCGAAAGACGTTTAATAAGTCACTGACTTGATTCTGATTTTAATAATGTGACGTTAAAAATAATGATTGACATTCGATAAACTCACTATAATAAATTGTATATAAAAGGAATTGAAAAAAGTTATGAATCATTATCAACTACTGAAACCTTGCTTGTCTGCTGTAAGTCTATTTTCTGCCCATAATTTTTCCGTTTACAAGGACGATATTACTATAAATCACTTCACTAATTCGATTTGCAGTTCAGAAATTTTGAATGAATATGGTCGCTTAGCTTGTGGTTGCGGTCATCTTAAGGAGCAATGACAATGAGAAAAGCAAAGCAAATTATCTTTTGGATCTTGATACCGGCAGTCATCATTATTTCTGTTCTTTGTGGCGCATTCAGCGGATACGTGTTTAAGGGTCCCTATCATAGTGAAGCGGGACTCATTGTCACTCAATCCGGTTATTATCAGACGAATCTTTCCTGGCTGTCTTTCCTCTTTGTCTGCTTCGGATATCTCGCTGTTCCCCTTTGCCATGACAAAAACATCTCTCTTTGCAGGAAAGTCGGGATTTTCTTTGCTACCTTCTTCTTTTCACTGCTGTGTTATTCGTTTGCGTTCCTGCTGAAGTTTACCGTGACCGTCCGCTTGTTTGCCCCTTCTAGCATCCAAGCCCGGCTCCTTCTTCAGCCAGGAAGATTCCTCTTGTCATTAGCGGTGATTCTATTGTTATCTCTTTCCAGTTTCCTGATTTCAGAGTTCTTATTCTCCTTAGGGAAGAAAACGCTTGGGAAATGGCTTTGGTTTATTCTCGGAACGATCGGACTGACTTTGATCCCTTATTTTTTCTCCCTCATCATCCTCAAGAGCATGCATATCGATAACTACGATCGCCTCTTCATCGATAGCCCGTTTGTTCTCTCTGGATTATCGCTTCCTCTCTTCATCGACAAAATCCTTAATTTCTTCTTTTTTCAGCGCCAGCCAAACGCACTCGTTCCCGCCTTTCTCACCTTTCAATCGTTGGAGTTTGTCTTAGGAGCGGCCTCTTTCCTACTGCTGCTCAGAAAAGAAAAAGCAGCTTGCAAGAACAGTTCATACACCGCTTCAGACTCTCCGAAAAAACATAAAATTCTCCGCGGATAGAGAACAATATTGTCGGTAAGAGAAGAGCCAAGAAAAAAGCAGGCTATAGAAACGTGCCTAAAGTTTTTCTGTGTCGTATCAATTTTAAAAAAAGGCAAAAAAGATGTAGCAGCCGACAGGAACTGAGGTTTTTCAACAAGCACAGCTTGTTGATCTGTTTTCCGTTGCCAAAGGAAAAGGGGCCATAGAATCCCCTGATCATTGACGAAATTTTTCAATAGACTCCTAAGCGGATTTCTTGCTGTTTTTGATCTGCTCTCGGAGCTTCTCGATGACAGTTTTGGTGCTGCCGTCTTTCTCTAGAAGCGTTTGCACCTTCTGGCAGTTTGCTAAGACGGTAGAATGATCCTTTCCGAACTTTCTTCCGATCTCCTGATAAGGGAGGTTGAGCAGATCCCGGCATAAGAACATCGCGATCTGTCTGGCCAGGGCGATCTGAGAGGTTCTGACCTTGCTCTTGAGCTGAGCTTCCGTCAGAGAGTAGTAGTCAGCAACATATTGGATGATGCTATCAGCAGAGACTTTGCGGTTCTTCTGCCGTCTGATCTCATCCTGTTCGAAGACACCGCGACAGAATTCGATTGTGATTTTTCCCTGCAGCTTTTCCGAGGTGACAGCAAAGAGCAGATTGGTCAAAGCTCCTTCCAGCTCTCGGACATTCTTGGCATAGTTCATCGCCAGATAATCGAGGACTTCCGGATCAAAATAATCCAAAGATAAATTGCTGACTTTGATCTTCATCTTCAGAATATCGACCATCGTATCCTTGCTCGGCGTCTGGATGTTGATGGTCAGACCGCCGACGAAGCGGCTGACGAGACGATCCGGCAGACCATCGAGCTCAGAAGGGGCACGATCTGACGTCAAGACGATCTGTTTTCCTTTGGAGACGAGAAGATTGAAGACCGTGAAGAACATCTGCTGAGTCTGTTCCTTCCCTTTGAGGAGCTGGATATCATCGACGAGGAAAAGGTCGATGGTTTCAAAGAAATCGCGCAGTTCCTCCGATTCCTTGAAGCCTTTGACGAAGCGGACGAACTCGGCGATGAAATCCTCTGAGGAGATATAGAGAATCCGATCTTCCGGATGCTTGATGCGGTAGGCGTTGCCGATCGCATGGAGAAGATGCGTTTTGCCTAAACCGGAGTGAGAGTATAAGAAAATCGGATTGGACTTCGCCGGAGCTTCCACCGCCAGAAGCGCAGCCAGATAGGCGTTGCGGTTGGAGGGTCCGACGACAAAATTTTCAAACGTCATCTGCGACTGCAGATGAGAGTTCCTGAAGAACGTCGCATCGGCTTTCTGAGCGAAAGAAGAACGCTTTAAGAAGGCGCTGCGATCTAGGATCTCGACCGAGACCTCAGAAGCCAGTAAATCACATAATCTCTTCTGAAGGATATTTCGGAAGTTGCTGTTGATGATAGAAGCAGCATAAGACGTGCTGGCGACAAAGGTCGCCTTGTCGTTCTGGATCTCTTTGAGATCGAAAGTCCCATCAGCAAAAAGGTTGTCATAAATCCGGGAATCCGCTATATCAGAGCGGATGGAAGCCATCAGCTTCTTGAAGAGTTCGTTGACCTGTAAGTCTTTGTAGGTTTCGTGCATATGTCTTCCCTCTTTTCGTGTAGATAAGATTATAGGGAAAATTTCATCATAAAGAAAGAAAAATCCGATAAGAAAAAAGTTATCCACTATCCCTTATGGAGAAACTACATAGATGGAAATAACGAAATATGACTTATCCACACACCACAACTTGTGGATAAGCGGTGAATAAGTATATGGTGGATAACCAGACTGTGGATAAGTGGATAACTATCCACAGAAAAAGGAATTATCAACAACCATAAAATGACGATGAATACGGAGAAAATAGCACTTATCCACCATGGTTATCAGGAGGTATCAACACCCTGTTGATAACCCGTTTTCCCGGTTGGTAACTTGTGGATAACCTATTTTCTACCCAAAATCATCATCCTGTTTTCCCGTTATGTTATCCACAGAGAAAAAAACGGAAACTCTGGTCTGAGAACAGACTGTAACCGGAATTTCCCATTTTCTTTTCTTTTGTGGATAACTTCTCTGACTTGTCAAAATCCGGGAGATAAAACAGAAAAAACACCTTTTAAGGTTCAGAGAAAACATACTCAAGGAACAGACGGAAAACAGGGCTTTTCGCCCTGCTATCGAAAACGATTTCTTGAATTCGGTGCTCTGTTATTCCTGCCGGTAGCTTTCACTGGGTGCGACGACGAGAAGCTTTCCGGAGCGGACAGAGATGCTTGCTGCTTCACCTCGTAGCTCGTTTGAGACACCGAGCGTCGGAAAAGCATCCGAGAGCGTTTTATTTATGATCGAGTATTTCAATCCTTGCTCCGTCACGCCATCGGCTTTGCCTTGATAAGCGAACACAGAAACCATGCCGGTCTGACCCTCGTAGAAATCAATCGCTTCATTCTGAAGCAATGTGACGACCTGCTTTCCGTCTCCGGAATAAAGCCAGCCCTTGGCATGCTGATCCTTCAAGAAGGAGAGAACCTGAAGATTGGCGATCGTATGCTCGATCTTTCCGCCTAAGCAGCCATAGAAATAAAAGCGGTCAAATCCTTGCTCCAGAAGCACAGTCAGCGCATGAAAGGTATCCGTGTCATCCTTGATCGGTGAGAGCTTTATCATCTGTTTGGGAGAGAGAATTCTCTTCGGATCTAAGGTATCGAAATCTCCGACCAAGAGATCTGGTTCTATCTTCTCTTTCAGAAACAATTGATAGCCGCCATCACAGGCGACAAGAAAGCAGTCTTTCTTCCGCACAGGAAGAAAAGACGAATCTGTTTCTGGCGCTGCCCCGACGATGCAGGCTTTTTTCATTCGATGACTCCCGGCAGATGAACCTGCCTTTTCTTTGCTATCTCATAGACGCTTCGTTCCAAGGCGACATCGTGTTTTGACGCCGCCAATAGCAGCATATAGTAGTAGCCTTCCTTCTCTCCTAAATCGGCAGCTTTCTGATAGCAGCGGAAGGCTTCCTCTTCATCCTTCGGAAACAGATCCCCGCGCCTTAGACATTTTCCCATCTCCAAACAGGCTTTCGGGACATTGTAATCGACCGCCATGCGCAAGAAGTTCCGCGCCTTCTGTCGGTCGCGGTATTTCTCCAATCGATATAGATAGTAATAAGAGATTGGATTTCCTTCCTTCAGTCCGAGGTAAGCCTGCGTGAGAGCTTTGCCTTCCGAGATGAGGAAGAGCGGATGATCCTCAAAGTAGCACTGTGCCAGAAAGAGATGATTCATCCCCTGAAAGTTCGAGGACGTCTCCAGGACATGCTGAATGTCATATTTCTGCTCGCTGGTCGTGAAGGGGTCATCTGCTCTCTTGAGAAGATTCCTCAGCAGTTCCTTCTGTGTCAGTTTCTTTTCCATCCTGAATATCATAAACCACGAAAGGCTGTTTTTGGCCTGGGAAAGTAATATAATAGGGACGGAAAACCAATAGGAACAGACAGAGAACTATGAATACCATTGTTATCCGGGCTTTGGCTAAGATCAACTTGGCGATCGATGTGCTGGGGAAGCGGGAAAACGGCTATCATGAGATCGATATGGTGACCGTTCCTCTCAAGCTTCATGACTCCGTCGAAATCACTCCGCTTGGCCGGCAAGGTGATACGTATCTGTATTGTGACGATCCGACGATTGTCTGTGATGAATCCAATCTGGCTTATAAAGCCTTTGATGCGATGAAGGAGAAGTTCTCGCACCAAGGACAGTATCGTATTATGATCCATAAGCGCATTCCTGTCGAGGCAGGATTGGGTGGAGGAAGCGCGGATGCCGCAGCTGTCATCCGGGCGATTCGTGCCTTCATCAAAGATGACCACAATCGCTCCAAAGAAGAAGAGGAGCTGGCACTGCAGATCGGTTCCGATGTTCCTTTCTGCCTTTATGACGTTCCCTCAAGAGTCCGCGGCATCGGAGAGAGACTTGATCCCATTAAGGTCAAGTTCCCTTACCAGGTCCTGATCGTCAAACCGAACGTCGGTCTCTCCACCAGATCGGTTTACGAGGCTTATGACACGCTAGGTGAAGAAGTCGTCCATCCTGATATTCCGGCTCTGATCAAAGCGTTGGAAGAAGATGATGAGCAGGGAATTCAGAAGAACATGATCAACGTCCTCTCTTATCCTGCCAAGAAAGCCTTGCCACTGATCGACGGCATTCTCAGCAAGATGAAAGGTATGGGACTTCCCCTCTGTGGCATGTCCGGAACCGGTTCCGCCTGCTTCGCCCTCTCAAAGGACAAAAAGAAGCTGGAGCGCATCTCCCACAACTTTGAAAAAGAAGGATACAGCGTCTACCTCTCGGAGTTCGCAATCTGAACGTTTAAGCAGCCGCAGAATGATATGTACTCATCTAATTAGACTACGTTGAAAACATCATATCACAAACTCAGA
>CAUUFA010000014.1:0-36745 GCA_963544395.1 uncultured Bacilli bacterium
CCCCAATGTTGTGCTATAGTTCTATTTAAAGTCCAACATTAAGGGTTCAGTACATCATCGTTTCTCAACTGTTCCTAAATAAGAACTATTGGATTACGATTCTTTTGCCACTCCCTAGTATCTGCCAAAAAACAGATGGAAGTCCTTTGTTTAGGACTCTCTCTTTCGGTATCGGACATGGAAGGAGAGCACATCGATATCGGAAGGGTGGACGTTGGTGATGCGGCTTGCTTCACCTAGTGTCTTCGGTCGGATGAGATGGAGCTTCTCTCTGGCCTCCAGAGAGAGGCCTTCCATATGAAGGTAGTCGAGATCATCGGGAAGCGGAAGATCCTCATAGGACTTCCGTCTCTCTGTCTCTTTCCGCTGAGCGATGATGTAGCCTTCATAGCGGACTTCCGTCTCGCACTTGAAGCGCTGCTCCTCATTGAGGGAAAGAAGGAGGTCAGGATAGCACTGACGGATGCTCTCGTAAGAGGTGTTCTGCCGGCGGAGAACCTGCTTGAGCGTCTCAGCACCATTCGGTTCAGGGTAACCTAAGGAAACAAGATAATCGATCAAAGCTTTGTTGCTTCCGATCTTCGTACTGCCCAAAAGCGCGATTGCTTCCAGCACTCTGTCGTTCTTCTCCTTCAGCATCTGATACTTCTCCTCGGAGAGAAGCCCGACTCTTCGGCCCTGCTTCATGAGGCGCACATCGGCGTTGTCGCTTCTCGTAATGAGGCGAAACTCCGAGCGTGCGCTTAAAAGCCGATACGGTTCCTTCGTCCCTTTGGTGACGATGTCATCGATCATGATGCCGATATAAGCCTCATCCCGCTTGAGGATCAACGGCTCTTCGCCTTTGATCCAAAGAGCAGCGTTGGTGCCGGCCATCAATCCTAAGGCGGCCGCCTCCTCATAGCCGGAGGTCGACGCGATCTGACCGCAGATATAAAGCCCGTCGAAGCCTTTGACCCGGAGCGTGTGATCGAGTTGGGAAGGCTCGATCGCATCGTACTCGATCGCATAGGCGTACTTCAGAAACTTCGCATGCTCTAAGCCGTGGATGGAGCGGACAATCTCCTCCTGCACTTCGACAGGCATCGAAGTGGAGAGACCATCGACATAGCACGAGGAAAACTCCGCCGACTCCGGTTCCAGGAAAAGCTGATGCCTCGTCTTGTCCGGAAAACGGACCACCTTGTCCTCGATAGAAGGACAATAGCGGGGACCGACGCCTTCGACGACACCGCCGTACATTGCCGATTCACGAAGATGCTCGCGGATGATGGCGTGCGTCCTCTCGTTGGTGTAGGTCAGATAGCAGGGCAGCATCTCCTCTTTCTTCATAAACTCCGCCGTAAAGTAGCTGAAGGCGTTGTTGCCGTCGCTTCCGTACTCCGGCTCAAGGTCGGAGTAATCGACCGTGGCAGGATCCAGGCGAGGCGGAGTGCCGGTCTTCAGCCGAAGCAGATGGATGCCAAGATCGGAAAGAGACTTGGAAAGTCCGTGACTTGGCTTCTCACCATCGGGTCCTTCGTCCTTGATGACGTGCCCCCGGAGAATCCTCGCCTCCATATGGGTTCCGGTGGAGAGGATGACCGCTTTCGCAAAAACCGTCCTTCCTCCTTCGATCTCCACGCCTTTGACAACACGGTCCTCAACGAGGAGTTTTTTGACTTCCGCTTCAGCGATGTCGAGGTTGGGGACTTTCAAAAGCTCTTTCTGCGCATTCCTCGGATAGCCTCGTTTATCCTCTTGCGCTCGTAGGCAGCGAACGCCTGGACCTTTCGAGGTGTTGAGGAGCTTGATCTGAAGCAATGAACCTTTCATATCGGCAAGGTGAGCCATCAAGCCGCCTAACGCATCGATCTCCCGGACGACGATACCTTTGGCGCTCCCGCCGATGTGGGGGTTGCAAGGCATGTTGGAAACCATCGAAAAACTCAGGCACAGCATGAGTGTCCTCAATCCCATCGTGGCCACGGCATAAGCAGCCTCAGTGCCGGCGTGACCGCCGCCTACGACGATGACGTCGTATCTATCCTTCATCTGATTCAGCATCTGTATCTCTCTTTTTGAAGATCGGATCAGCCGATCGAACCGCTCATATCGAACTTGATGAGCTGGTTGAGCTCAACCGCATACTCCATCGGAAGCTCCTTGCTGAAGGGTTCCAAAAAGCCCATGACGATCATCTGCGTCGCTTCTTTCTCGCTGAGGCCACGGCTCATGAGGTAGTAGAGCTGATCCTCGTTGATCTTGGAGACGGAAGCCTCATGCTCCAGATAGGAAGAGGCGTTAGCCACTTCATTATCGGGAATCGTATCGGAAAAAGAATGATCGTCGAGGATCAGAGTGTCGCACTCCTCGTGTGACTTCGATCCGGCAGCGAGCTTGCTGATGTGGATCTGACCCCGGAAGTTCGAGGTTCCGCCGTTTCTGGCGATCGACTTGGAGATGATGTTGGAGGAGGTGTCCTTTCCGAGATGGATCATCTTTGCTCCGGTGTCCTGGAACTGACCGTTGGATGCGACGGCGATGGAGATCGTCGAGCCCCGCGAGCGGTCGCCTTTGAGGACGACGCAAGGATATTTCATGCAGAGCTTCGATCCGATGTTGCCATCGACCCACTCCATCAAGCCATCATCATCGACGATCGCCCGCTGAGTGACGAGGTTGAGGATGGAGTTCGACCAGTTCTGGATGGTGGTATAGCGCATCTTGGCTCTCTTTCCGACAAAGATCTCGACGATGGCGGCGTGGAGTGACTCCTTGGAGTACATCGGGGCCGTGCAGCCTTCGACATAATTGAGCTCAGCATCGTCATCGACGATGATGAGCGTCCTCTCGAACTGTCCGGAGCGCTTGTTGTTGATGCGGAAATAGGACTGAAGCGGCTTCTCCAGCTTGACGCCTTTCGGCACATAGATGAACGATCCTCCGGACCAGACGGCGCTGTTTAAGGCGGCGTACTTGTTGTCCTGAGGCGGAACGAGCTTGCCGAAGTACTTCCTCACAATCTCGGGATACTGACGGAGACCGGAGTCCATATCGAGGAAGATAACGCCTTTGTCGTTGACTTCCTTGAGCATATTGGAATAGACGGCTTCGGACTCGTACTGTGTCGAGACACCGCTTAAGAACTTCTGCTCCGCCTCGGGAATGCCGAGTTTATCAAAGGTGTTCTTGACCGTGTCAGGCACGTCGTTCCAGCTGTCCGCCACCTTATCGGAGACTCTGGTGTAATACGTATAATCCTGGAAATCGATCCAGCTGAGATCCGGTCCAAATGAGGGCTGGTGGTGTGAGACAAACTCCTGATAAGCCTTCAGGCGGAAGTCGAGCATCCAAGAGGGTTCCTTCTTGATCGAAGAGATCGTCTTAATCACTTCTTCATCAAGCCCTTTGGGCGTGCGGAAGATCGCGACATCCTCATCCTTGAACTCGTATTTGGCGCGGTTGTCATCATCGAGGAGGTTCTCCTCGGCAATCCGCTTCTCATTTTCCTTCGTGTTCATGCTTTTCCTCCTCGGACAGAGCTTTCTCTAAACCGCGCCAGGAGATGTTGGCGCAGGTGATGCGGGAAGGCTGGCGATTGACAGTGGCAAAGCAGACGGCTTCCCCTAAAACATCCTCATCAAATTCCTTGCCCTCAAGCATCTTGTTGAACTCTGTCATCATGCTCTTAGCCTCTTCGATCGTGTGGCCTTTGATCAGCTCGGACATGATCGACGTGGAGGCGCTTGAAATCGCGCATCCTGTGCCATGCCACTTGCAGTCGATGATCTTTTTGCTGGCTTCATCGATCTTAAATTGCAGATAGATGTCATCGATGCAGGAGGCACTATCCATATGGACGGTGATATAGGAAGGATCAGAAACTTCCTCCTTGTTGCGCGGGTATTTGTAATTGTCGATGATGATCTCCCGAAGGACTTCGGGATCTTCAATGGAAAAAGGCATCTAAGTAATCCTCCGCTGTGCTGCAGGCTTTCACAAAAGCCTCGATATCTTCCTTGGTGTTGTAGAGATAGAGGGATGCTCTCACCGTTCCCTGCGTCTTGAGATGCTCCGGTAAGATCTTGGCGCAGTGCTGCCCCGAACGGACAGAGACACCTTTGGAGCTAAGATACGTCGCAACATCCTGAGCGAAGACATCCTTGATGTTGAAGGTGATGATGCCGGAATCGGCATCCTCGTTGTAGAGGATGGCGTTGCCGTTGTGTTTCAATCCCTCGACGGCAAGCTTTCGCAAGACAAGTTCATGCTCGTGAATCGCTTCAAAGCCTAAAGAAGCGATATATTCGCAGGCTTTCCCTAAGCCGATGGCGCCGGAGACATTCTGCGTGCCTCCCTCCATACGATAAGGAAGGTCATCTAGCGAGTACGTGCCATCGCTATGGAATCTGGCGTTCATCTCACCGCCGAAGAACGTCGGCTGAAGCTTCTCTAAAAGCTCTCTCTTTCCGTATAAGGCACCGATGCCGGTCGGCCCGCACATCTTGTGACCGGAGAAGGCCAAGAAATCGACATCGCTATCTCTGACGTCAATCTTGAGATGCGGTGCTTCCTGCGCGGCATCATCGACGTAGATCGCCCCGACACTGTGGGCAATCTTGACAAGCTCTTTGACGGGAAGCGTGTAGCCCATGACGTTAGAGACACCGGCCAAAGAGACGACTTTCGTCTTTGAAGTGATGGTCTTTTTCAGATTTTCCGCTGTGATCCTGCCTTCGTGAGTCAACGGCACATAACGGATGAAAGCACCGGTGATCTCCGCAACCCGAAACCAAGGCAAAACGTTAGAGGCGTGTTCCTCCGGAGAGAGGATGATCTCATCCCCGCGCTTCAGCAGCGGAATGAGGCCATAGGCGATCTCATTGAGGCCCATCGTCGTTCCGGAGGTGAAACAGACTTCATCCGGATCGGCGTTAAGGAAGATAGCGACCTTCCTTCTCGCCTCATCGAAAGCGACATCCGCAGCGTGAGCCAAAGCATAATCGCCTCTTCTGGTGTTGGCCGTGATGTCTCTCTCGTAGTGCTGCTCCGCTTCGATGACCGCATACGGCTTGAAGGTCGTGGCTGAATTATCCAAATAGACCAAAGGCAGACCGGAGAAGGAGGAGTCATGCTCCTGATACATCGGGAAATCCTTCCGGATCTCAAGAGGATCAAAACTCATAAGGTCAAAGCCTCCAAAGCCTGTTTGGCTTCCTCTAATGCCGCCTCATCCTGCAAGGTTTCGATGATGGGAAGAAGAGAACCGAAGGTGATGAGCTTCTTCGACTCATCCAGGCTTAAACCGCGGCTCATCAGGTAGTAGAGCTCATCGGGATTGTAGGCACCAAGGGCAGCGCCATGGCTGGCCTTGACATCGTTTTCCTGAATGAGAAGAGCAGGAGAGACATTACTTTTGGCAAGCGGAGATAGGTTGGTGATCTTTCCTTCCTGCCTCGTATCGGAGCGATGCGCTCCGTTTCGGATCAGCGAGTTGCCAAGAAGCTCCAGGCTTCCGCTTCCGGCGTTGATTCCTGCCATCGACGTCCGCGAGAACGTATCCGGCTCAAGATGGTTGATATTGACTCGGTATTTCTTATTGTGGGAAGAGAGGTCCAACGAGGCGACAGAGATCTTGGCGGAAGCGCCGGCTTTAAGATCGATGTCGATCTCAAAACTCAGGTCGGCATCAGCCAGATCGACAAGTGTCAGCTCAAGAGACTGAGACGGTTCCACCGTAAAGGAGAGGACGACGTTCTCTTCTGCTAGAGGTTTCGTGAGAAAATAGCCTCGCCGGAGAGAAGAGGAGATCAGCTGATTCTCCTGTTCAAAACCCTCCGGGTTTCTGATGAATTCCGCCATATCATTTCTGCTCCGGCGGAACAATCTGCTTGGCGGCACAGGCACCGATGGAGATATCGTTCGCCCCTTTGTCCTTCTTCTCGATGGTGATGCCGTACTCCTTCTCTAAGAAGCCATAGCCCTGAGAGGAGATGCGCTTGGCTAAGGAAGCGTCGCCTTCTAGGGCGATCTTTCCGTTGACAAGAACCGCCGTGCGGTTAGGTTTGACAAGATCGTAGAGACGATCGTAATGGGAGATGATGATGAAGGTTGTCCCCTGAGCCTTGAGCTCCTGGATGACTTCGGCGATGACTTTCAAAGCATCGACATCGAGTCCGGAGTCGATCTCATCCAAAAAGACGAGAGAAGGCTTCAGAAGAAGGAGCTGAAGGATCTCATTCCGCTTCTTCTCTCCGCCGGAATAGCCTTCGTTGAGATGGCGGGATGCCATATCGGGATCAAGGTCAACCTTGCGATAGGATTCCTGGGTAGCTTTGTAAAACTTCAATAAAGAGATCGGTTTATCGAGATGAGCGTTCATCATCGCCCGATAAAAGTCCATGGTCACGACGCCAGGGACATCCGGCGGATTCTGGAACGCCATGAAGAGACCTTTCTTCGACCGTTCATCGGTCGTAAAAGCAAGCAAGTCCTCGCCATCCATCGTGACACTGCCGGATGTGACATGATAGCGCGGATTGCCCATCAGAACGTGAAGAAGCGTGGATTTGCCGTGCCCGTTAGGTCCGAGCAAAGCGATGCAGTCTCCACTGTGAATGTCTAAGCTGACCCCATTAAGGATGACATTATCCTCAGCTTCGCAGCTGAGGTTCTCAATTTTGATTTCTTTCATAAAGCCCCCGAAAAAGAGCTGTCTTGACGGCAGCCCTTCTATTGTAATGAGAAGCCTGCTTTTCTACAAGCGATATGATCGATCCTGACGCATTTTAGGAAGAATCTGAAAGAAAAAGAGAAGAAATTGCTTAAACAGCAAAGCTCAGATTGACTTCTTGATCGAGGTGACGACATCGTCCATCTCCGCATCCGGAAGCTGCTTCGGCGGGAAGTTCAGCTTCAGTCCATCGTCGCTGTAGCGGGGGATGACATGGACATGGAAGTGCTTGATCGACTGTCCGGCTGCCTCACCGACATTGGTTAAGATGTTGACACCCGCTGCGCCGAGCTGGGCGATCTGAGCTTGGGCGATCTTCTGAGCGACCTCAAAGACATGATCGAGAATGTCTTTCGGACAGGTCGTCATATTGCTGAAGTGCTCCTTCGTGACGACAAGGGTGTGACCGCGGCTGGCGGGATGAATGTCGAGATAAGCGATCACCAACGAATCTTCATACACCTTGTAAGAAGGAATCTGACCGGATGCGATCTTACAGAAAATACAGGAATCAGCCATAGATAAATCTCCTTTTCTGAGAAAGATTATATACCAAAAAGGGGAAGGCGTTCGCCTTCCCCCAGAGTTTTTTAGAAGCCTTCGTCCGCCTTTCCTTCCGGAAGGATGATCTTGACTTCGTTCTTCCACGGGTTGTCCTTCTTGAAGAGGTCATTATAGTTGGTCTTCATATACTCAAGGAACTTGCTGTCGGAGTACTTGATCTCGGTGCGGGAGAGCCAGTAGATGGTCGCATCGGTCTTGTAGGAGCCGGTGGTCGACATCGTGTAGGCGACTTCGCGGGAGATCTGCTCCAACATCTTTCCATCCTCGGAATGATAGATGGAATCTGTGTTGTTGGCATTGAGGCCGTTGGTGTCGATGACATCAAGGATCCTCACGAGGTAGTAAGTCTTCGAAGCCGTATCGTAGTGAATGATGCGATCGGCATCATCGCTCGATCCGCTGAGCGTCGAGGCCTTGGTGAGATAACGGAAGCCATCCTTCTCGTAAGCGGTGAGATCCTCAACCGCCCTGCCTAAGTTCTCCGCCTTCTTCATATTCTCGACCGCCTTCTTGGAAGAGGTGATCTTCGAATCGAAGATACGATCCTTGAGCGTGTCCGGAACCGAGGACATCGTCTCACCCTTGAGGTGGATGCCCTTGGTGATCAGAGACTTCTGAGCGATCTCATCGACCGCCTTGCGGTAACCGACCTCGGTGGAATAAGCATAGGAACCAGTGTAGGAAGATTCCAAAGCGGAATCGTAAAGAGCGTAATTGTCTTTTCCCTGCTCAATCTTGCGGATGTCATCGAGAATTTTGCCGATGAGGTTGTGTGTCTTCAAGGAGCCGACGCCGGTGACTTTGCCCTCTAAATCCTTGACAACGGCACCGCTGATCAGCTTGTTTTCTCTCAGCCACGCCTCTTCGGTATCGCTTAAGACGACAAAGCCGTCATAACGATCGGCAGAGATGAAGCCTGCGATATCCTTGGTGATACCTTTCCAAAGCTTCTCTAAGAGATAGAAATCCTTATCCTGATAGAAGGAATCCTGCTTGAGCGCATCCGCGCTGTAGCCCTTGGCGGCATAGTTCTTGAGGATGAAGTCATTGACATAGGCATCAAGAAGCCTCTTGGCATCGCCGATCTCATCGCTGCGATCCGCTAAAGAGATGACCTGAACCTTGCGGGCGTTGGTGTTGCCGATAGAGGGGTTGGACTTGGTGTAGATGTATTCTGCGGTGAGGTAGTTCTGCTCATTATCCGCGTAGAGGTTCTTCTTCTGATAGGCGGAATAATCCGCTTTGAAGACCTGATCGTACTGATCGAGCTCCTGGTTTCTGGCGCTGAGGAGTTTTCCATTGTTGAGCGTGACATCAGTGCCGAAGGAAGAGGAGACAGAACCGGCCTTGACGAGACTATCAACATACTTCTGTTCATAGAAGAGGTTGTCCTTCGTATAAGTGGTTGTCGAAGCGCCAGAGAGCATCGAAAGACGGGCTCTGTCCTGAAGGTTGTCGAACGTGGCAACATTGTGATAGCCATCCGCCACCGACTTGTCATCGATGTCATAGATGACTTTGGAAACATCGCTTCCCTTAGATTCCTTGGTGTAATTGTGTCCGACAGAAGCGATTTTCTTCAGAATGTCCTTGACGGTCTTCTGATAGACAGCATCCGAAGAGAGGACAGCGTTGTAGTAATCCTGCTTGTCATTCTGCGCAACACTCTCTCCGGAAGGGACTCCTGTGAAGAGAGGATCCTTATAATCCTTCGGAAGACGGACCGGATCCTTGCATCCTGCCAAAGCAAGGGTGGAAAAAACGATGATTCCGAACTGTTTCTTAGTCTTGTACATGGCACTTACCTCCTGCCTCGATGTCGCCGGCTTCCGTGAAGGAAACACAGACGGTCGGAAGAACTCTCTTCGAGACTTCCTGCTGCAGATTCATCTTACGAATATACGTTTCCCAGGAAGAGTCAAGCGTCTCTTCGTCGTTACGAATCGTGCTCTTTCTCTCCGTGGCGATCATATCGGTGATCGCATCGAACTTATCCTTCCCGATGACGGTGTCAAACATCTTGCCATCGCTCTTGTGCTGTTCATTGAAGAGAGCGACATTGTGCTCCCAAAGGGCATACTCGGAGTGAGCATCACTGTTGGAAATGACCTTCTCAATGGCGTTGATACGGTTGGTGTAGGTCGCTGTCGTTCCTTTATCGGCAGTGACGAAGTTGACGAAGGTCGGATCGGTGGAATAGTCCGTGCCTTCCTCAGGCGTGTTGACCCGGTAATAGGTGTACTTGTTTTCGGCGTTCTGGAACGGATCGTTGTTGACGACGATGAAGTGAATGCCCTGATAGCTGGATCCACCGGCCCTGGTGACGATGATGGCGTTGCCTCTCTCGTCCTTGAGGATCTCCTTCTTGCCGATATCGGTTCCCAAGCTGTCGATCAAAGAGACCGCGTTGTTTCCTTCACTGTCAGCAAGCTGGCTGAAGCGGGAAGCATCCGTCTGCTCCAAAAGGCCTTTGACTTCGTTATACTCTTCCATCTTCTTGACAAATCCGGCATCGGTCGAAAGCGGAAGGGCTTCAAAAGTGACATACTTTGCCAAGCCTTCCGGCGTGGCACCGAAGCGGGCGACGTTGTACTGGACTAAGTCCGCTTTGAACTGAGCGGTGTACTCTTCGACGCTCTGCTTGTAGATGAAGCTGACCGCATGGTTGTTGAAGTAGTTGTTAAAGAGGATGTTCCTCGCATAGGAGGCCGCCTTGATGTCCTTGATGTCAGAGCCATCGAGGGCCTTGGTCTGATCGCGGTAGAACTGCATCGTGTAAGCGATCGAAAGCGGGATGCCATAGGCGTGTCCCTGACCGATCTCGGTCTCATTGATTTCCTTGTGGACTGCGGAAGAGGTGATCTCGCTCGGGAGACGCAAGGAAGCCTTAGCGGCGTTCTTTTCAGCGACATTGAGGTTCGGATTGATGTAGGCATCGTAAGCGTAGAGGCCTAATTTGAACTCGTTGACATAAGAGGTCGACTTCAGCATTGCGATCTGCTCTTTGCCGGATTCCGTATCGGCAAGCTCACCGGAGAGCTTCTGCGAGCCCTCATCATCGGAAAGAACCAAAGCGGTGTCGGAGAACTTCGAACCGGTCGCCAGCATGCGGACGATATCGCCGATCTTCTTGGCGTTGTCCGAGGAAATTTCTCCTCTCCAAAGTCCTTTATCGCCATCGGTGGCATCGACTTTGGCCAAGATGTGAGAGACATGATACGGAGCCTGCTTGGTGACGAAGTCCTTCGTCGCCTGCTCCGAGATGTAGTACTTCTGCTTGCTGTCCGTGGTTCCATCAGCCTCGGCGAAGAAGTTCTTGGAGTTCTGTGTGTTCTGCTGAGCTGCCAGCTTCTTGGCGATGAGCTCATCCTCCGTTTCAACCTTCTCCGACTGAAGGGTCTTCTCCTTCTCTTCCTTGTAGGAAGTGCCGTTAGATCTGGCGTTGGACTTCCAAGTGGCGTGGAGCTGATCCATCTCAGCCGAAACCATGGAGCGCATCGGCTCCGTGATCGGTGTGACCAGCTGAGCAAGAATGTTCTTGGCCGTCGTGTAGTAGGCCTGATTCGACTCTTTCTTGCCATCCATCAAGGCATAAATCTCATCGTACTGATAAACCTTGCCTCCGACATCGACGATGACGCCATTCTTCCATTTGGATTTCGGATAGACGTGATCTTCGTTACAGGAAGCGAGAATGCTGGATAATGCCAGAACAGCAATACCCAAGGCACGGTTCCTTCTCTTCATATGAATCCTCCTCATTGAATGTTTTCTGCACACAGATAATCCTATTTAATATAGTGGTTCAGTCTCGCTATTTCAAGAAAAAACAGGTTCGAAACGGCAAGGGGCAAGGTTTCTGAAGAAAGGAGACACCATAAACCGCTATACGGAGGTCAGAAAAAGCATAGCTCTTCATCTTTTTCGATAATCCGCTTTCCCTATGGCCTCTTTTTGGTAGAATAAGCGTATGCCTGAAATCATTGCCATTACCAATCAGAAAGGCGGCGTCGGAAAAACCACGACCGCTTACAACCTCGCCGCCTCTCTCTCCCGCTATAACAAGCGCATTCTTTTGATTGATCTCGATCCCCAGGGAAACTGCTCCCAGGCGATCGGCATCGATCCTTCTTTGAGCCGGAAGACCATCTCCACCCTCCTTTTGGGTGAAAACCCGCTCAAAAAATGCATTCGGAAAACCTCGATTCCGAACATCTCCCTGGTTCCTGCCAACCTCACCTTGGCCATGGTGGAGAGCAAGCTGCTCTCAAGTCAGGGCAAAGCCGATGTCGGACTGTTAAAGGAAAAGCTAAACGAAGCCAAAGCGGTCCGGCTCTTCGATTTTGTCATCATCGACTGTCCGCCATCGCTCGGCTTCCTCTCCCTCAATGCGCTGACCGCCTGCCGTTCATTGATCGTTCCCGTCCAGTGCGAGTACTTCGCTCTGGACGCTTTGGCCCAGCTTTTAGCGACCATCACCACGATCCAGAGGACATCGAATCCTGAGCTTGAGATCATGGGTTTGCTGCTGACCATGTTCGATCCGAGAACCAAGCTCTCGGTCGAAGTCTCCCAGGAGATCAAATCCAACTTCCGCGATCGGGTGTTCACCACGATCATCCCGCGGAACATCTCCATTCCGGAGGCCATCGCCAAAGGCGTACCGGTCAATCAGTACAAGCCGGGATCCGCGGGATCCCTCACGTATGCCTCCTTAGCCAGAGAGGTCATGGAGTATGTCGAAAAAAAGCAAAATCAGAACTGATCTTAGCACCCTGACAAAGAAGTATCAGCGCATCTCCGCCATCTCGGAGATCGAGAAGAACCTCCTCTCTCGCTCGCGGCAGAGCTTTTTAGCGTCCCAGCTTTATTTTTCTGACCTCTTCGACGAGAAGAACTACGATCTTTCTCTCTATCAGTCCTTAGAGGAATCCATCAAGAAAGATGGGTTCCTCACTCCGCTGATCGTCGTCCGAAACGAAGGGAAGGATGGCTATGAAATCATCAACGGCGTCAAGCGTTTCCTCATCGGAAAGAAGATCGGTCTCACCGAGATGCCCTGCATCTTGGCGGAGCTAAGCTTAGCGAGAAAACATGCCTACATCATTGAGAACATCCAGGCTGAGAATGATTGTGCCTTGGTGAAGACAACCTGCTTCAAAGCGCTTCTTGAAAAACATCAGATGACGCTAGAGGATATCGCCGCAATCTCTAACATTTCTCTCAACCAGGTCAAGAACCTCATCCGACTCGATCAGCTTCCCGACTTCATCAAAGAGGATGTGAGAAGCTACCATCTCACCTACGCTCAGGCTAGGACTCTATTAGGCCTTCCTCTCTCGCTTCAGCAGGAGATGAGAGAGAGAATCCAGAAAGAAAAAATCTCCGTCCGTGAGCTCGAACAGGAGAAGAGACGCTATCTCGGTCAGGCGAAGAAGACCGTCATCACCCTGAAGAAGAGGAGAGTCATCCTCACCTTCCAGAGCGAGAAAGAGGCTCAGAAAGCCTATCCGACCATCGTGCGGGAGTTCTCAGACTGAGTCTGGGAACTTGTTCTTCGCTGTTCCATCGCCTCCTGATAAGAGACGAGACAGCCGCAGTAGTTCTGCCGATAGACGTGGTAGGCTTTGGCGATCTGAATGCCTTTGAGCTGCCCATCCTCTTTTTTGAAGTCCGAATAAAGGTACTTCGTCTCCGGGTAGAGGAGAGAAAGCTTCTTGGCGATCTCGTTTAGCTCTCGGCTCGGCTTGCGGCAGGAGACGGTCATCACCGTCGTGAAATAATCGAAGTGATGCAAGGTCGCGTAGTGATAGCTAAGTCCCAGCCGATAGGCGTGACAACGCAAGCACACTTCTCCGCCTTCGACATCGTTGACCCGGTCAGCAAAAGCTTTCTCATAGGCGAGAAAATCCTCTTCGTGAAGGACGAGAGGAATCGATACGCCCTGATCCTTCGCATAAGCGGAGAGGAAGAGCTCTAAGGCTTTCAGCCTCTTTTCATACTCTTCCTTCGGCTGGATGTTCGGATTGAAGAAGCCGACTGTCACCTCGAAGTGACGGATGAGCTCGCTTAAAGGATAGGTGAGGCAGGGACCGCAGCAGGCGTGAAGAAAAAGGGTCGGCTTTTTCTTTTTGGCATCGACCTCTTTCAGGATCGCCTGATACTGCTGAAAGTAGTAGTTCCGACTCTCCGGATTCAACTCTTTATTTGTCATGATATAAGAACATGCTGTCACCGAAAGAGAAGAAGCGGTAGTTCTGCTCCACCGCATGGCGATAAGCGCGCAAAACATTGTCCCTCGTCGAGAAAGCCGAGACTAACATCACCAGTGTCGACTTCGGCAGATGGAAGTTGGTGATGAGACAGTCGATCGCCTCAAAGTGAAAGCCCGGATAGATGAAAAGCTTGGTGTCGCCAGAGCAGGATTTGAACGTGTGGCACTCGCGGTAGATCGTCTCCAGCGTTCTCGTAGAGGTGGTGCCGATCGCAATGATCCTCCTACCTTCCTGCTTAGCTTTGTTGAGCTGATCTGCCGTCTTCTGATCCATGCAGTAGAATTCCGAGTGCATCGTGTGCTCGCGGATATTGTCGCTCTTGACCGGACGGAAGGTCCCAAGCCCGACGTGAAGCGTCACATCCGCAACCTCGACACCCTTGCTCTCCAGCTTGGCAAAAAGCTCCGGCGTGAAGTGGAAGCCAGCGGTCGGAGCCGCAGCGCTTCCTTCCACCTTGGCATAGACGGTCTGATAGCGGGAGTTATCCCCTAACTGCTTGTGGATATAAGGCGGAAGCGGCATCTTCCCTAGCGCATCGAGGACTTCTAAGAAGATTCCCTGATAGCGGAAGCGGAAGAGACGAAGCCCTTCCTCCTGGATGGCGATGCACTCCGCGATGAGCTGATCGTCGGTACCGAAGCTGACGATGGTTCCGACTTTGACCGCATGAGCGTTTCCGACAAGGCACTGCCAGACATCCTTCTGATCTTTGAGCTCATTGAGAAGCAAGAGCTCAACATGAGCATGCGTCTCCTTCTTCTCACCCAAAAGGCGGGCCGGGATGACCTTGGTGTTGTTCCGGACAAGGACATCTCCGGGGCGGAGATACTTCTCAATATCATAAAAGTAAGGTTCATCCGTAATTTCACCGGTATCCCGGTTCATCGCAAGCAGCCTGGAACGATCTCTCTGCTGGGCAGGAGATTGAGCAATCCTCTCCTCCGGAAGCTCATAGTCATAAGAAGAGAGAGAGTAGATATCATAATCAAATCCTGGTGTATTCATCGTTAACAGCCTCTTTCTGAGCCGAATTGTTCTAACCGTCTGGCCGCAAATTCCAAGAAGCGATCCTCTTTGATCGCCATTCTAGCTTCCTCCATCGCTTGGATGAGGAAACGGATGTTGTGAATCGAGCAGAGCCTGGCACCGAAACCTTCCTCACACTTCATCAGGTGATGAAGATAGGCTTTCGTATAATGCTGACAGCAGTAGCAATCACATTCAGGATCAAGCGGCGTGAAATCATTGGCATACTGGCCTTTGAGGATGTTGATCCTGCCCTGATGCGTCATCAGGGAGCCATGCCTTGCTAACCTGGTCGGCAAGACGCAGTCGAACATGTCGACGCCTTTGCGGATGCCGTCAAACATCATATCGAGAGAGCCGATGCCCATCAGGTATCGCGGCTTATCGTAGGGAAGATAAGGCAAGGTGAGTGAGACCTCGTGATACTCAGTGATCCGCGGTTCGCCGATCGCGGTTCCGCCGATGGAAAAGCCGTCGAACGGAAGCGAAGTCAGAGCCTTGGCACAGTGCTCCCTTAAATCGGCGAAGTCTCCGCCCTGGCAGATGCCAAACAGCGCCTGATCGTCTCTCTCCTTGCTGGCAAGCCCGCGCTTTGCCCAGCGGATCGTGCGGTCGATCGAATTTTTCATATACTCCTTCGAGCAGGGGTAAGGAGCGCACTCATCGAAGGACATGATGATGTCCGCACCGATGTCCTCCTCAAGCCGGATGACCGACTCCGGAGAGAAGAAGTGACGTTTCCCAGAGAGTGGATCCTTGAACCACACACCCTCTTCCGTGATCTTATCCCTCAGCTTCGTCAGGGAGAAGACCTGATAACCACCGCTATCGGTGAGCATCGGTCCGTCGTAGTTCATGAACCTCTGAACGCCGCCGGCCTGTCTGACAATCTCCGTCCCTGGCCGCAAGGCGAGATGATACGTGTTTGCCAAAACCACCCCGGCACCCATCGATTTGAGCTCTTCCGGGGAAAGCATCTTGACGGTGGCTTGGGTGCCTACCGGCATGAACATCGGCAGTTCGACCGTTCCATGGGGTGTGTGAAGATACCCATATCTGGCATGACAGTGTTTGTCTTCATGCAGAATCTCAATGTAAAAATCTTTGGACATAGCGACCTATTATAAAATAAAACCACTTCAGATGATAGAAAAAGCGGCGATTTGCGCCGCTTCGAGACGTAAGATGAAAACGGATTGACTCAGGCTTTGATACCTTTCCGGTGCATGTTGTAAAGGAAGTAGATCTCGAAGGTGAGATGGTAGATATAATAGATCTTCTCGTCCCGGGTGAGATTTCCGGCCCGCGAATACATATGGAGCAAGAGTCCGGTGAAACCGCCGGCGATATAGGAGACAAGCATATCCTGCGGCATATCGAAGTCATACTCGCTGAACTCGCCCATCACTTCATAGATGGCCTTGTTGAAATAGGTGTTGAGGCAGTCGAAGACCTGGCTTGACGGATTGACCTTGAGGATCGACATGAAGACCTCATGGAGCGGCTCAAACCGGGTGACCGTAAGTTCGACGAAGCGATAGTAGGCTTCGTTGATGATGAGGTGTTTCTCTCTCGTCTCCTTCTTGACCTGCTCAAGGATCGGATCCCACATCGTCTGCAAAAAGAAGGCGAAGACTTCATCCATCGAACTGAAATTGTTGTAGAAGGTAGCTCTGGAGACTCCGGCCTCATCACAGAGTTCCGAGATCCTGACGTCCTGGAACGCCTTCTTTGATAACAGGGTGATCAGAGCCTTCGACAGAGCTTCCCTGGTTTTGACGATCCGCAGATCGGTGTGTTTTTCTCTCATGTTGACCTCCTTAGGAATCGATAACAAACATCATCGGCACGTGCGGAAGATTTTAATCGTCAACCAGACATTTGTAAAGGGAAAATCGGAAACTAAGATGAAAATTATTATTCACTCTAAATTTTAAGTCCAGTAATTGTTTCACATGTTTCAATTTTCTATACAGAAGAAAGAAAAGATAAACAGAAACTGAAAACTGCCTCGCCCTCTCGCGAGGCAGTCTAGATTTACCATAGCAGAATCGTCACTTCTTAGCGCCGCAAGGTCCGATCTTGGCTAATATCAGCTCCTTGGCAAGACTCGGGTTGGCCTTCCCGCGGCTGAGCTTCATGACCTGACCGACGATATAGCCTAAAGCGTGGTCTTTGCCGCGCTGCCAGTCGAGGACAGACTGCTCGTTGGCTGAAAGGACTTCCTCGACGATCTTAGCGATCTGATCGGTGTCTGAGATCTGCTCCATGCCTTTTTCCCGGATGATCTTCTTGGGATCTTTTCCCTCCTGAAGCATCTCGGAAAGGACTTCCTTCGCCTGCTTGGAGTTGATCTTTCCCTGAGAGACGATGTTGATGAGGGTGACAAAGCTCTCCTTACTGAAGATCAAGTCATCGATCGTCAAGGTGTTCTTGTTGAGATAGCCTAAGACATCGACCATCAGATAGTTCCAGAGGGTGGAGGGGTTCTCTACCCCTAAGGTGATGCAGTCCTCAAAGAAGGTGACAAAGCGCTGATCCTTGAGCAGCTCCTCGATCTCATAGTCGCTTAAGCCGATGTCAGCAAGCTCCTTGCGGTACTGGCTCGGCAACTTCTTCATGGAGTGGATTGAATCGTAGATGAAGCCTTCGTCAAGATCGATCGGAACGATGTTGGGCTCCCGGAAATACTTGTAATCGATGGCATTGGTCTTCTTTCTCATCAGGACTGTCTGACGGGTAGGTTCATCCCAGCGCCTGGTCTCCTGTTCGACTTTGCCACCACTCTCTAAGATTTCCTTCTGACGACGGATCTCGTAGTCGACCGCATCGCGGATGTTGACGATGGTGTTGAGGTTCTTGCACTCGGTCTTGGTGCCTAAAACGTTGCTTCCCTTCTCATGGAGGGAGATGTTGATGTCGCAGCGCATCGAGCCGTCTTCCATCTTGCCGTCAGAGACGCCGAGGTAGGTGACAATCTCCCGGATGGCTTCGACATATTTCATCGCCTCTTCACCGGAATGCATATCCGGTTCAGAAACGATTTCAAGCAGCGGGGTTCCCGCACGGTTGAAGTTGAGGAGAGAGACATCCGCCAGATGGATCTGCTTGGCGGTATCCTCCTCTAAGTGGGCGTTGTTGACCCCGACCTTGACGGTCTTCCCGCTTGCGCTGATCTCAACCGATCCTGCGGTTCCGATCGGATAGAACTGCTGAGTGATCTGATAGCCTTTGGGAAGATCCGGATAGAAGTAGTTTTTCCGGTCGAAGTAAAGCGTCTTAGCGATCGTCATATTCAGCGCCGAGCAGACGCGGATGGCGTAGACGACAGCCTCTTTATTGACGACAGGCATCGTCCCTGGCATCGCCAGATCAAAAGGGACCGTCTCTGCGTTGGGTTCTGCACCGAATGAGCACGGGGCACTAGAGAACATCTTGGACTTGGTCTTGAGCTGAACGTGGATCTCAATGCCGATGGTAGGTTCAAATTCCATATTATTTCACCTCCTTGACCAGATCGTGGAGACCGGTGATCTCCTCGATCTCCTTGGCCATGCCTAAGACATAGCCATCCTCGAAGATTCTTCCGGTGACGTTGACACCGAGGGGAAGTCCTTCCTCAAAGCATAAGGGCGTGGTGATGGAAGGATAACCGCCGAAATTGCCGAGCGTCAGGATGTTGTCGAGGAAGTCAGGGCGGGTCGACCAAGCGGTGGAAAGCTCGTTGATTTTCTTCGGCAATGAATAGGCGGCCGGCACAATCAGATAATCGCATTCATCGAAGAAGCGATTCATCGCATCAACGATGAGACGTCTCGCCTTCTGAGCCCGGCTGAACATCTCCGGCTGATTCTCCGCCAAAAGGGCGAAGGAGCCGATGACAAAGCGACGCTTGATGAGATCGCTGAAGCCTTTTGTCCGGCAATCCATCATGTACTCCCGATAGGTCTTAGGCTGATTGGTGGCACTAGGACCGAACCTCACACCATCGAGGTTGGCGTTATTTGAGCCGGCCTCTGCACAGGAGATGATCATATAAGTCGGATATAGCGCATCCAGAAGCTGCTCTGGGAAATCGTAGGCGATGACCTCGTAGCCTTTCTTCTGGAGATCGGTAAGAAGCTTCTGATACGAAGAGCGGATGGTAGGATTCTGAATCGCATTCATCACCGCAGTGAAACAACCGACTTTCCTCAAGGTCTTCCGATTGAGGACATAATCCTGATACTTCTCCTTCTTGCGATACGAGGAGGACATATCCTTCTTGTCGTGACCGGCAAGAGCAGAGAGGACATAGGCGGAGTCGAGCGCATTGCGGGTAAAGTAAGCAATCGTGTCCATCGAAGGAGCAAAGGGGAACAGACCGAACCGGCTGATCCGGCCCCAGGTCGGCTTGAAACCGCAGGTCCCGGAAAGAGAAGCCGGCTTACGGACAGAGTCGCCGGTATCGCTGCCTAAGGCTAACGGGGCGATGCCCTGCGCCATCGCTGCAGCTGAGCCACAGGAAGAGCCGCCGACAATCCGGCTTGGATCGTAAGGGTTTGTCGTCACGCCTTTATGTCCGGTGGTTCCGGTTCCTCCCATCGCCAGCTCATCCATAGTGGTGTGAGCCACCTGAATCATGCCTTTGCGACGGAGGAGAGAGACGGCCGTGGCATCGTAAAGAGGCACATAGCCGTTGAGGATGTTGGAGGAAGCGGTCGTCTCGACATCCTTGGTGGAGTAGTTGTCCTTGGCAAGATAGGGAATGCCTTTAAGGTATTCGTCCTCCTTGACCTCGGTGATCTTCGCCGCTTCTTTCCTGGCGTTATCAAAACAGAGCGCCTCAAACGAGTTGCAGCGATCCGCTTGGATCCTCTCGATGCACTCCTCGACTAATTCGGAGGCTGTGACCTCTTTTTTCATGAGCGCCTGATGGAGCTCGGAGATCGGTTTATTCATCCACTTCGTCATTTGCGTTACCTACGACTTTCGGAAGCTTGATCTGCGCGCCAAGCCTCGTGTGAGAATTCTTCAGCTCATCTTCGCTCTTCATCGGCTTGCAGGGCTTATCTTCCCGCATGATCCTCTGGTGCTCGGAATAAGGGAAAGTCATCTCGGTGGCCTCATCGACACCTTCGATGCCTTTGAGGAAATCGATCTGAGCGAGGACGGTGCCAAACTCCTCGTAGATCAGATCCGCCTGACTCTCCGATAATCTGAACATCAGGTTATCCGCACATAATTCAATGACTTCTTTCGTGACTTTGATCATCTTGGATTCTCCTGAAAACGTGTTCATTATATAACATCTATACCTGCTTTAATATGACTTATTCTTCAGACTCTGCCTCTGCAAGAAGCGGTAAGATCGACTCTTCCGTGTAGATGGCGATACCAAGAGCGAGAGCCTTCGTATACTTCGAACCGGGATCTTTCCCCACTAAGACAAAGTCTGTCGCCTTCGAGACCGAGGAAGCGGACTTGGCTCCGAGCTTCTCTAACCGGGCCGTCATCTCCTCGCGGGAGACAGATAGCGCTCCGGTCAGGACGAACTTCTTGCCTTTGAAGAAGTTGTCCTTCGCCTCAAGGGTCGGATGAAGAAGAGAGAAGTTGAGACTTGACGCACGCAAGGAAGCGATGATCTCCTGATTGTGAGGATCCTCGAAGTACGTCAGGATCTTCTCTGCCGTGATCTCACCGACATCCGGCAAAGCAGAGAGTTCTGCTTCGGACGCTTTGGCAAGAGCATCCAGGCTTTGGAAGTGATCGGCTAAGACGATTGCGGTCTTTTTGCCGACTGAGGGAATCGCCAGTCCGCAAAGCAGCTGATAGAGATCGTTCTGCTTCGACTTCTCCAGATTGTCGAAGAGGGAATCGACTGTCTTCTTGCCAATGCCATCAAGCATCATCAGCTCCTCTTCGTGCTCCTTGAGGTGATAGAAATCCGGGATTTCCCTCACGAGCCCTTCGTTGAAGAGCATCTCGACTAGCTTCTCGCCGAAGCCGTCGATATCCATCCCCTGTTTCGAGACGAAGAAGATGAGGCTGTTGATCTTCCTGGAGACACAGGATTCGTTGAGGCAGTACGTCTGTCCCTGGATGCGGCTCAGCGGCTTGTGGCAATACGGGCACTCGGTCGGGAAACGATAGACCGGAAGTCCTTCCTTTCGCCGGGATAGGATGACCTTCTCCACTTCCGGAATGACATCTCCAGCCTTGTGAAGCGAGACATAGTCTCCGATCCGGATGTCCTTTCCGCGGATGTAGTCCTCGTTGTTGAGCGTCGCCCGGGAGATCAGAGAACCGGCGACACGCACCGGCTCAAGCACCGCGGTCGGAACGACTCTTCCGGTCCGGCCGACCGTGATCTCGATATCCTCGACTCTGGTGATCTGCTCCTCCGGCGGGAACTTGTAGGCGATCTCCCACTTCGGAACTTTCATCGTGTAGCCGATTTCATCATAAAGGCGCATATCGTTGACCTTGATGACAAGGCCGTCGATATCATAAGGAAGAGAAGGGCGCTTCAGAGCATACTCGTGCATGTAGGCGATGACTGCCTCGATCCCGTGGACAAGCCGCCGCTCCGGATTGGTCCGAAAACCTAGGGAGCTAGCGTAGCGAAGGGCTTCGTCATGCGTCTTGAACCCAAGTTCGAGCCCATCGGGAACATAGTACCACCAGGCTTCGAGGTGACGCTTGGCGGTGATGCGGCTATCAAGGTTCTTCAGGGAGCCGGAAGCGGCGTTTCGGGCGTTAGCAAAAAGCGCCTCGCCGTTCTCCTCCCGCTCTTTGTTGAGCGCCTGGAAAGAGGATTTCGGCATATAGACCTCACCGCGGATCTCAAAATCCCGCTTTTCCGAAATGTGAAGCGGAATCGAAGGGATCGTCAGGACATTCTGCGTGACATCCTCACCGACGGTGCCGTCTCCTCTTGTCGATGCCGACTCTAAATCGCCATCGACATACTGAAGCGAGCAGCTTAGGCCATCGATCTTCACCTCGCACATGTACTCGATAACGTTTAGTCCGGTGAGCTTCCTGACAGCCTCATCGAAACCGTAGAGTTCTTCCTCGTTGAAGACATCGTCGATCGAAAGCATGTACTTCCGATGCGTGATCTTCGGAAAACCGGCAGCGATTCCGCCGCCGACACGCGTCGTCGGAGAGAGCCGGTCTCTGAGATCGGGTCTCTTCTCCTCCAAGCGCTGAAGCTCCTCCATCAGCTGATCGAACTCCGCATCGGAGATCGAAGAGCTGTTGAGGACGTAGTATTCGTGGTTGTAGCGGTTAAGAAGCTCAGTGAGCTCCTTGACTCTTTCTCTCTCTGGATCGAACGGTTCCATATCATTCCCCCTCCTTCAGTCGACGGAACGCCTTGAATCCAACCATCAGCTTCTTCTGACCATAAGGTTCGGGGAAGACGACGGTGATCTTATCGCCTTCAACGGCGATGACATCGCCTTTTCCGAAGGTGACGTGCACGACTCTGTCTCCGATGCGATAGGTCTCTTTCTCACCCGAGGACTGATAGGTCATCGAGGTGCCAAGCACCTTGGCCGCATTCGGAGACATGGTGCTGAAGAGGCTTGTCGGGGTGCGGTGCGATCCTCGGTAGGCGTCGTAACTCTTCTCTTCTCTTCTCGGCGTGAGAAGCTGAAGCTCCCGAAGGAAGAGGGAAGGTTCATACGGTGCTCCGTTTCGGATGTTGCGTCCGCCGAAAGAGCTGAGGTAAAGTTTTTTCTTCGCTCGGGTCATACAGACATAGAGCAGTCGCCGCTCCTCTTCGATCGCCCTGGAACCGATGGCCTGCATGGCATGGACGGTGGGGAAGATGGCGTTGTTGAGACCGGTGACGAAGACGACAGGGAACTCAAGTCCCTTCGAGACATGTCCCGTCATCAGGGCAACCTTGTCGGTATCCTTCATCTCGTCCTGACCTGACTGCAGGGCGACTTCGATCAGGAAATCATCGAGCGTCGGTGTATGCGATGAACCATCATCCTCAAGGACGTCGTGGTCGAAGAAGTCAGTGATGGTGGCAAGAAGCTCGGTGACGTTGTCGACCTTGGAGGTGGAGGAAGCCGCCGTATAGGAGAGCTTCTCCTGGGCTTTCTTATCCTCCTGATGGACATAGGCAAGGAATCCCGTCTCCTGGAAGTACTGCTGAATCGCAGTGACGATGTCAGAAGGCTTAGAATCGCTTGCATAGGTGGCGAAGAAGCGATCGAAGGCCTGGAAGAAGATTTCAAGATTCTCCGCCTGTTTCTTGCTTAAACCGAGGTTCTGCTGATAATCCCGAAAGACCGTCATCAGGTTCACTTCTTCCCCGAGAGACTCTCTCAGCTCCTCAGCCTTCTCAATCATCTTCTCGCCGATGCCTTTGTTGGGTGCCTTGAGAATCCTTTTGAACGAGAACTCATCCGGATTGAGCGCCAGCCTGAGATAAGAGATAGCATCTTTGATCTCCGCCCGGTCATAGAACTTCAAGCCCCCGTAGATCTCATAAGGGATCCGTAGCATCGTGAGCTGCTTTTCGATCGGGTTGGAAAGATAGTTCGAACGATAGATGACAGCGATGTCCTGATAAGCCGTGCCGAACTTCCGATGGAGGGTGTTGATGCTTGTCGCGATCGAGTAAGCTTCATTGTTGGCATCCGCCCCGCGGAAATACTCCACCTTATCTCCGATGACTTTCGATGCGGCGTTGAGGCTCTTGTCCATCCGGTCGCGGTTGTTCTTGATCAGGCGGTTTGCGGCATCGAGGATGTTCTGCGTCGAGCGGTAGTTGTCGTCAAGAACGACAGTCTCCAGAGAAGGGAAATCCCGCTGAAGATCATCTTTGATGATCCGGTTCTCTGCCCCTCGCCAGGTGTAGATCGTCTGGTCTGGATCACCGACCACGGTCAGGCGGGCCGAAGGAGAGAGGAAAAGCTTCACCAGATAATACTGGAGGCTGTTGGTGTCCTGGAACTCGTCGATGAGGAAGATGTCATACTTCCTCCTCCAGAGAGCACGGATGTCCTCGTGCTCTTCCATGACCTTGACCGTCAGCATCAGCAGATCATCGAAATCCAGCAGGTTCTCGTTCTTCAGATAGCTCTGATAGGCGGTATAAACATGCTGAAGCTCATCGAAGTTATAAAGCGCATCGAGAGGAATACGGACATTGTCGCGGGATAGTTCCTCAACGAAGACGCCATCCGTCTTCAGAGACGAGATCTTTCCGATGACCTCTTTGGTGAACTCCTTGGAGAGACCCTTCGTCATCTTGGAGAAGATGTTCTTGTAAATGGCATTCTGGTCCTCTTCCGAGGCGATGGTGAACTTCGGAGTATAGCCGGGAACCAAGGCAATCTCCTTGCGGAGGAAGCGGACGCAGAAGCCGTGGAAGGTGACGATGAGGGGCTTTGAGTCCGGAACGAATTCCATCTCGTTCTTCAGGATTCCGTCGACGCGGTTAAGCATCTCCTTCGCCGCCTTGTTGGTAAACGTGATCGCCACCATCCTCCGAGGGATGAAGCCCTGCTGAATCAAGTGGGCGATGCGGTAAGAGAGAGTCCGCGTCTTTCCTGTCCCAGCACCGGCGATGATCCTCAGGTATTGGCCCTGGCTTGAAGCGGCCTGATATTGTTTCTCATTAAGCTGTTGTCTGATATCCATGTCGAAAATTTCCAGTCTTGGAGAATTATACCAAAAAACCGGCTCTATTTCTAATGAAATAGAGGCTGTTTTTCCGATGAAATCTACGATTATTCTTCCGAAAAAGGCTTTCCTTCTATCCGAGGATAAGATTCCATTTTTCTACAGAAAGAGAAATACCCTTTTCTCTTTTTTTTGCCAGCGGAAAAAGAGAAGAGAAAAAACAGAGACAAGAAAAGCCCTGTTTCCAGGGCGAAGATTTCATTGGCTGGGATACTTGGATTCGAACCAAGGCATCACGGTTTCAGAGACCGTTGTCTTACCGCTTGACTATATCCCAAGAGCAAAAAGAAGTATAGAGAATACCGAAGGCTTTGTCAAGAAAAAACTACTTGTCGTAAGCCTCGCCGCTGCTGATCTTAAACGCCCGGTACACCTGCTCCAAGGTCAAGAGCAACGCGAGATAGTGGGTGAATGTCATCGGGGAGAGAGAAAACGAATCATCCGCCCGCTCTCTCAGCCGGTCGCTAAGTCCATAGGAGGAGCCGAGTAAGAACACCAGATTTCCCTTCGTCTTCGTGACCTCCTTCAGCCGTAAAGCAAAGGCCGAAGAATCTAACATCTTGCCATGGATATCGACCAAAAAGAGATGATCGTCCTCCTTGATCTGACGAAGCGCTCTCTCCGCCTCACTATCAAGCGCCTTCTGAATCTCCGCCTGACTTGGAAAAGCCGGAAGAGACTCCTCCGGAAGAGAGACAAGCGAAACCTTGGCATAACGGCTCAGTCTCCGAAGATACTCCTCATAGCCTTCCTGAAGGAAAAGCTCCCTCGCTCTTCCCGGAAGCAGAAAGCGTATCGTCACGCCTTGCCTCCCTTCGTCTCCTCGTTTTCACTCGCTGTTCGTAAGAGGATATCCGGCAGATACCCAAGCTGAATCTGAAGCACCTTTTCGACTGTATCTTTGGCTAAAAAGGGTGTATTGCACTCCTCGGAAAGGTGAGCTAACACCACTTCCTTCGTCTTGCCGGTGATGAAGTTTGCGAGATAGTATCCGCAGTCCTGATTGGAAAGGTGGCCTTTATCGGAGATGATGCGGCGGATCAGATAATCCGGTCGCTTCGATTCATAGAGCATCTTCGGGTCGTGGTTGGATTCAAAGATGTAGTAGTCAAGCCCCGTGAGATAGGAAAAATCCTTTTCCGGAACAAACCCGGTATCGGTAATGTAAGCAAGTGACTCCCCTCCTGCTTCCACAAGAAAGCCCATCGTATCGGGGCAGTCGTGGCTCAGCGGAAGAGGCGTGATGGTAAAAGGCGAGAGACAGATGCGCTGAAAAGGCAGAAGACGATGAGCGCCAGAGAAGGTCTTCTCAATCTTCGGCAGCGACTCCTGCGAGGTGTAGATCTTTTCAAACGGTGCCTGAAAGGCATCGCTGGCGTGATCTGAATGTGCGTGGGTGATGAAGACGGCATCGAGATCATCAAACCCAAAGCCGTACTCCGCGAGCGCACTTTCAACCTTTTTCTTCGCAATCCCAAAATCGATGAGGATACAATGTCCATCTTGAATCAGAAGAGTAGCATTCCCTTTGCTTCCGGAGGAGATGACATTAAAAAGCATCCGGTTCGTCCCCGTATTGATCCGTGACTTCCTCGAAGTCGCAGTGCTCCTTATCGAAAGAGAAGTGGAATTCGCCGATCGCGCCGTTTCGGTTCTTGACTAAACGGACATCGACCGGAGAGATCGGATTGTTGGCATCCTTCTTCAGATTGTCGTTTCCGCTCTCCATCGCCTTCTTCTTATCGTCGTCAAAATAGTCCTTGCGGTAAAGCATGAAGATCATATCGGCATCCTGCTCAATAGAGCCGGAGTCACGGATATCGGTCATCTGCGGCGTATGATCCGTACCGCGCTTAGCCGATTCACGGGAGAGCTGAGACAAGGCGATGACCGGAATCGAGAGCTCCCTTGCCATCTGCTTGAGCTGACGGGAAATCTCGGCGACTTCCTGCTGGCGGGAATCGGAATGGGTATCAGCGGTGATCAGACCGATGTAATCGATGACGACCAGCGCGACGTTTCCGATCGAGTTGATCTGCTTTCGGCACTTGGCTGAGATGTCGAGCATCTTCGAGCCGGGGTTATCATCGATGTAGATCGGCAGATCGATCAGTTCGTTGAATCCTCTTTGAAGATTGTAGACATTCGCCGTATCCTCCTCGCTGTTGCGATCGATCAGGATCTGTGCGGCGACGGAGTTGTCACGATACGACATGCACTCGATCGTCATGGTGTCGAGGCCGGAGGCCCGAGAGAGAAGACGCATGCCGATCGACTCGGCGCTCATCTCCAAGGAGAAGAAGATGACCGGCTTTCCCTTCTTGGCGACATTGTAAATGAGATTCAAAGCGAAAGCTGTCTTACCGACAGAAGGTCTGGCGCCGACGATGATGAGCTCACCCGGATGCCAGCCTTTGGTCTTGTTATCGATTGCCTGATAGCCGGAAGGAAGACCGGTGACGCCATTTGGCGAGATGCCTTTCTCCTTGAAGTCCTTCGTCTGCTGAATCAGCTTCTTGACGATGTTGTTTGAGACCTCATCCATCCGCTTGATGCCTTCGCTGCGCCGCTTGTGCGTGACCTCCGTCAGCTCCTTCTCGGCGTTGCCGATGAAGTCGGGGACCGAGGTGATGGATTCCGTCGTCGCGGCGGTGCGGATGTGGTCGAGCTTGGCGACGAACTTGCGCATCAGGCTCTGATCCTGAAGCGCATAGACATAGTTCTGCGTCGAGGAGAGGTTGACACTGTAGTCGAGAATCTCATCGATGTAGTCCTCTCCGCCGGCAAGTTCCAGATTCTTTTCATTCGAAAGCTCGTTGATCAAAGAGACCTTATCCGGTCTGATGTTGGCGCTGTTCATCGCCAGAATCGCTTGATAGATCGCTTTGTTCCTGGCATCGACAAAATCATCTTCCGTCAGCTGAGTGACGACAGTGAGCATCGTGTTGCCCGAATTGTCATAGAGGATGTTGCCTAAGACAGCTACCTCGTTCTGCTGCAGCGTAGAGTCAGCCATAGGTTCACTTCTTTTCTTTGAGATCGACGTGCACGGTGACAACACCGATCACACCATTGAAGATATCGACTTTCAGATGGGTATCACCGAATCCGTTGACGATGACATCCTTGTCGAGGATCTGACCTTTGCTGATCGTGATGCCGTAATCTTTCTTCAAGGCATCGATGATCTTCTTGAAGGAGATCGTTCCGATCATATCGCCGTTTCTTCCGGCAGAGGCATCAAACACCAGCTTGATGGACTCCAGCTGCTTTGCGATGCCTTTCGCTTCCTCTGTCTTCTGCGCCCTGATTTGAGCCTCTTTGGCTAACTCCTTAGCATAATCCGCCTTGGCCTGTTCCGTATAGAGGACGGCATAGCCGTTGGGAATGAGGAAATTGGCTCCGTAGCCATCAGAGACATCGACGATGTCACCTTTCTTTCCGACCTTCCTGACTTCCTGTTTCATCAATACTTTCATTTTTGAGAACCTCCTTTATCGCTGTTTTGAAAGTGCGTCATTCCTGCTGAGAAGAGTCCTCGGTGTTCTTGACCTTGGCTTCTTCCAGATAATCGTTGAGAACGCTCTTGAGCTTATCCTTGACTTCATCGACCTTGATATCATTAAACGCCGTCGCCGCCATGGTGAAGCGACCTCCGCCACCGAGTTTTTCCATCAGCATCTGACAGTTGACCGAACCATCGCTTCGCGCCGAGATCTTGACCTCGTGCTCGCTCGTCCTGCCGATGCAGAAGGCACAGAAGATGCCGCGGATGTCGATCGCCTGGTTGGCGACCTGAGAGAGGGTGACGCTCGAGAGGATATCGTGATCCGGGCTCGTGGCGATCAAAGTGCCGTAGAAAGGCGTTTCTGCGCTGTTGAGAATAGAGATCTTCTGGCGGTACTCCTCAAAGTCCTCCTTTAGGAAATCGTAGACTTTCTCAGAATCCGCATTGTAGTTCTTCAGCTGCGAAGCGGCTTCAAACGTCGAGACCGTCGCATGTTCCTTGAAGGATACGGTATCCAGACAGATGCCGGCCAATAAGAAGGTGGCTGTTCTTTTATCGAGCGGGATGTTGTTGGCGTTGTAAGTGATATAAGAGGTGAGAATCTCCGCCGTGGAAGAAGCGGAAGAGTCGATGTTGGTGTAGACCGTATCCGTCAGCTGATTGACGCCCGGACGGTGGTGATCGATGATGGCGACATCCTTGAAATCCCTGACGATGCCCGGGAAGATGACGCGGGTCGGATCGTTGTTATCGACTAAGACCAGCAAGGTATCCTCGTGGATGAGAGAGTGAACATCCTTCAATCCGACGAAGATCGAATTCATCTCTTCCCTCGAGAATTCACGAAGCACCGCTAAACGGCACTTGTCCTCGATGAGCTGGTCTTCCCAGCAGATCGAAGAAGGCACGTTGATATACTGGCAGAGCAGGTGGACACCTAAGGCAGCACCGATCGCATCGAAGTCAGCGATGGTGTGACCCATGATGATGACGTTGCGGTAATTGCGTAAGATGGTGATGAAGGAGTTGGAGAGCGTTCTGACCTTGACGCGGTTTCTCGTCGGCTGCAGTTCTCTCTTTCCGCCAAAGTAGATCATCGGCTGAGAGAAGGGGGCGATGACCGTCTGATCGCCACCGCGGCTTAACGCGACATCCAGGGCGGAAGAAGCCATCTCGGCGAGCTTGGCATAATCATCAAAGCCGTAGGAGACACCGATAGAAAGGGTGAATCCGTTTCCGCCCGGGAAGGAGTTCCTGACGCGGTCGACGATTGAGAATTTATCCTTGAGGATCTTCTGATAGTTCTCATTTTTGGTGATGAAAAGATAACGGTCATCGCGAATGCGGCGGATCAGAGAGGAGGAAGCGGAGGCAAAGCCATTGATCAAAGACCTTGTCTTAGCGAGCATATCGGCAAACACCGTCTCCTCAGCGGTCTCCATCTGAACATCGGCATAATTGTCGATGGCGATATAGCCGACGACCGGAGACTGGTTTTTGTTCGTCATATCGGCATTCTCAAAATCGGTGACATCCTTGAAGACGTAGAGGTGGGCCTCTTCAAGAAGCTCGACATTGTAGACGTGGCTCTCATAGGTGATCTTGACAACATCCTTCTTTCCCGTCTTGTTCGTCAGAGAGGAAAGGCCGGGAAGAATCTCGAAGATGTTGTGATCGACGAGGTTGTTGAACCGCATCGAAAGGAAATCGTTGGTCCACATGACCGTGTTGGCATGGTCGCAGACCGCGATGCCGATCTGACCGAAGTTATAAGCCTCGTTGACATCCGCCCCGATGATCATGGCGGAAGTGAGCTCCGTCTTGCTCTTGACTTTTCCGACCCGGAAGTTGAAAAAGTAGGCTAAGGCGGCATCCAGAATGACATAGAGCGCCATCAGACCGATGGCGATGAAGTAATACGATTCCGAAGAGGGGTAATAGAAATAGCAGAATGTGACGGCAAGAATACCCAGGGCTTCCAAGACAAGAACGATCAATGAGACCCGTTGCTGTTTTTTCAAGATTTCGCTCATAACGTCTCCTTTAGGCAACAATTGCTGTGACTTATTATAAATAAATTAGAGTTAAGATAAAAGCTTTATCCTCACTGGCTTGAGTGTTTCACCCGCAAATCTTCCTGCCGGAAATTGTCCATCAGAATCAGTCCTTTCATCCTCTTTGGATGATAACGAGAAAGCACTTCGGCGCTCTCCCGGAAGGTCGAACCCGTCGTCATCACATCATCAAACAAGACGATATTCGTCCCTTCTATCTTTTTTTCATCCACGACAAGCGAGATACCCTGCTTTTCCCTTCGCTTCAGAGGATCCTTCAGCTTCTGCTCCGTCTCTCCTTTGGTCAAGGCGGTGAGATAAGGAAGCGAGACAGCCTTCAGTATCTCCTCTAGATGGGCAAAGCCTCGCGCCTTGATCCGGCTTGGGCTAGAGGGCAGAGGAACAAAGAGGAAACCCGGAAAAAAGAAGCTGAGAAACGGCTTGAAAAGAGAGAGGAAACAAGGAGCGAGAGCAATGTCGCCATACTCCTTGTACTGCTGAAGCCACCCCTTCATGATCCCTTGATAATCCGATAAGAAAAGCGTCGATATTCCAAAGCTTTTCCGCCACTCCATCTTCTTTTCAATCTGTTGAATACACGTGTCGCAGAGATACGGATGAGGTTCGAGAAAAAGGCGGATCGGTGAGGCGTTTATCCTTTGAAAGCAAGCCCTACAATAGATGGGCTCTTCGGTTGTAGGAATGAATTTCATCGACTGCCTCCTGAATCTCTTTCGTCATCGTCTCCGCCAGGAAATAGACATGTCCTCCCTCTGCTCCGATCTTCCTTCCGACACGGCCTGCGATCTGAATCAAGGTCGCTCTCTGATACAGAGGATGAGAGGCATCGAAGACGATGACCTGAAGATTCCGCACCGTCACACCGCGTTCCAGAATCGATGTCGTGACCAAAAAGGACAGGGCATTGCCTTTGAAGCGCTGGATATCTATCTTCCGGCTCTCTTCCTCGGAGGAGACGAAGGCTCCTTGGCGCACGGAAAGCGAGAGGAAACGGTAGAGTTTCCTCCCGACTTCGATAGTCGGGACGAAGATGAATACGGGGCTGTTCTGAGAAAGGAACTTCCTAAGAAGATAAAGGCACTGAAAATAAGCGGTGTAGGATCTCGTCTTGACATATTCAGGCTCCGGAAGAGGGTGCCGGTGATAGCGTTCAAACAAGGTGACGACCTCTCCGTTATCCTTCTTGATCTGCTCAAGATCCTCTCGGCTTGGTGTCGCCGAAAGAAGCACATAGTTCCCGCGGATGCTCTGATAGAAGAAAGCGTGAAGCAAAGGATCATCCCGATACGGGAAAGCATCGATCTCATCGAGGATCAGAAGATCAAAATACTGCGGATACCGATAGAGCTGATGCGTCGTCACGACGATGATGTCCCCTTCTATTTTCTCCGTGTGTCCGCCGTAAAGCGCGATCACATCAGCGTTTGGAAATGCCTCCTGAATGCGAGGGAGTAAGTCGATGACAACATCCTTTCTCGGCGTGGCAAACCCGACGTGAAGTCTCCTTTGAAGGAAATGCTCCATGCTCTGATAGACAAGCTCCGTCTTTCCGGCTCCGGTCACTGCATGAATCAGCACGTTCTTTTTCTGCTCGAGCAGATGAAAGACCTGAGAGGAGACTTCCTCCTGCTTCGGGCTGAGAGGATAATCCAAAGAGAGCAAAATCCCTTCTTTCACTCGAAAATGAGGGTCTGCCTCTTTCCCTTGATAGGAAAGACACAGGCGGCAATACGGGATTCCGTCTTTTTCGCCGAAGTAGCGCGGATCTTTGTTTCCGCATCGCGGGCAGGTGAAATTCATCTTCACCTAACCATTGACCACAAAAAATGAAAAATTCAGTAATTCATCTGGCAGCGGAACGAAAGATCTCCATCTCCCTTCGTTCCGACGACACACTTCTTGCTCTCATCTTCAAAGGCGTAGAGGTGAATCACCTCGCCTAAATAACTCTCTTTTTCAAAATCGATATCAAAGGATCTCACCTGTTTTGACAACCCCAAAGACTGGACCATCTTCAGGTAAGCTGTGTTGTTCATATGGTGGTTCGAGTCGATGTCCTCTTGGGAGACCGAGTAATCGCCTTTTCTGACCATGTCAAGCCCTTGGAAGTCCAAGGCGGTAAGCCGCTCGCTGAGACTTGGCATTTCGTTGATAAGAGGAAGCTTCTCTTCAAAGTCCTTCGAAAAGGATCTCGCCGGTAAAAGCTTCCGCGTCGTCTGATCGATCATGACCCAGAGGGAAGAAAGATCGACGACAGGCTTACCCTCAGCGTCAAGCAGATAAGCGTATCGGTAAAACTGAAGCCCGCCGATCCGGTTCGGAAATGTCACGATCGTCAGCTTCTCCCCATTTAAGATTTCCCGGTAGAACACTGCTCTCATCCGGCAGACGACATAGAAGAAGTGATGTTTGGCTTTGTAGCTCTCGCCAAACCCCAGCCTTTCGATGTGGCTTGTCGCCACCTCCTGAAAATCCATCAAGAGCTCCTGAAAGTTGACGTTCTGTCCTTTTGCTGTCAAGGTGACAGGAAGCGACTCATAGTAAAGATCATCAGCATCCGGGTAAAGGTAATTCATCAATCCATCCCCTCGATGATTGAGAGCACCGGCTCATACGAAGAAACATCCTCGCACGGAATAGCATCGATGTTCGGAACTCGATCCTGATACAGGTGCCGATCCTTCTTTCTGCGGTTGAGCCAGATGGACTTCTTAAACCCGGCCCGGTAAGAGCCGACCACATCCTGATAGAAAGAGTCACCGATATACACCGACTCATGGATATCCTTCTTATCATGGATGACACCGGTCTGGAAGAAGAGCGGATTCGGTTTCTTCACCCCGATGTCGGAAGAGGCTAAGAAGAAGCGGAAGTGATGTCCGGGAATCAGCCTGTCGATCAGCTTCATCGACGCATCTTGTGTATAGATGGTGTTGGAGAGGATGGCATAAGGAATCTCTCGTTCATCGAGCGACTTGATCAGCTCCGGAAGCCCTTCGACTGGAGAGGGATTAAGGTAGTCGAAGATCTCGTCCGCGATGACGCTAAGCGGTGCATCGATGGCGATGTGGAAAGTCCATACTAACAAATTCAGATATTCGTTAACGGTTATTTCATAAAGGGAAAAAGAAAGATAGTAGTCATGGAAGAAGCGTTCAGAGAATTCCTGAACCGCATCCCAGTCGATCTCTTTCCGATTGACAGCGTGATGAAAGAGAGGACGGACATTCCAATCGTTCACCTTCTCTTCGAATTTCAGCACCGTCTCCCAGCAGTCAAAGAAGACACCCGCATTTGGTTTCATAGAAATACCTCGTGGCTTCATCTTACCATAGGCAAATGGTCCAGAATCAATAATTTCTGCGATAAACAAAGGAATATCCAGCACTGAGGCAAAAGAGAGGCAAGTGAAAAAGACAGTGGGATGAGGGTTGCTTTGCCGAAGAAAAAAAGGTATGATATAGCCAGAAATCTGATAATTAAGTTCCATTGAATAGCACACAGAAAAGCTCACCTGATTCATCACGAGCGGGTGGGCTTTTCCATTCTCAGGGATCAAAAATTTTGTCGCCTAGCAAGCAACTAGCACGTAAAAATAAAGTTGTTTCTTTCTTTTTCGTTTTAAAGTTTCTTTATATACTTGTCATTAAAACTTTCATAGTGATAAACTATTTTCATCTTTGAAGGAATGCTATCAGAAAGCATCCTAGGGAGGTTTCTTTATGGCGAACGGAAATGCTGTCAAGTCAAAAAAGAATCGTAAACGTTCTCCCGCATCGGTCGTCTTCAACATTCTCTTCGTCATCCTCATCATCGTGATCCTTGCGGTTCTCGCTGCGGTCATCATACTGCTCACCCCATTGCGCAGCTCTGTCAATGCGTGGATTCAGACTACATCGCTCAAAGCGGTGGAAGCGAATCTCATCGCCTGGGTCAAGTACCACGTGGTCAACAACTTCTCTGTCTCCGCTGAGTTCCGCGGACACAGCCAAGCCTGGACGGCCGGATTCTATCTCTGCATCATGGCTTTCGGCGCTATCCTTGGGTTCTGTATGATCGTTGCCGGATTCTTAAGGATGTTCAAGAATGTCCGTCAGGGCAAGAAGGAGGCCTGGAGAAAGGTTCTCTGTATCCTCACCATCCTTGGTGTCCTCTTCGTCTTTGGAACTATCCTCTCCTTCTGCTGGAGGAACCGTATTAAAGACATACCGGTCTTCGCTGACCTGCTCAAGCTGTTCGACCGCTTCGCCAACTCCTTCCGCAATGGTAAGCTTCACCCCTTCGTACTGAAGTTCGCAACGACAAATCCTTATGTGAACACCCTGTTCTACGCCGTCTTAGGTACTCTCGTCTTAGAAGCGATCCTTTTAGCTCTCTCCACCGTCGGCAGATCCAAAAAAGCCGCGCTCAGCGCTGCTGCTGAGACCTCCGAAACATCAGAGGAAGTCGCCCCTTCTCAGAGCGTTGTCCTCGCTGAAGAACCTCCGATCGTCGCTGCTTCCCGCACCTCGCAGATCATCGTCGAAAGCGGTCAGGTGAACCCCACCATCCGCGAGCTTGCTCTCCTCAACTCCTTAGAAGCCATCAATCCTTCCGATCTCAAAGACTTGCCTGGTCTCTACAACACCTCAGCGGGGAAGATTCTCGATGATCTTGAGCCAACGCACTTAAAGAAGCCGGATGCCCCTGAAACCGAGATCCTAGCCAACCTCGAACCTGCCGGCGAGCCGGTCGATGTCTTGCCTGGCATCGATGAGTTCGATGCGAATCCGTGGGATGAAAGAGAAAGGCCGATCGAAACGACACCGGTTGTCGAAGAGACAAAGCCAGTTGAAGAAGAAAAGCCGATTGAAGAAACCAAACCTGCTCCGGAAGAAGCAAAAGCTGAACCGGATGCTGTCGAAAACACCATTCCTGCTCCTCAGGAACCTGTCGAAACAACCGCTCCGACTACCAGGGAAGAGAGCGAGCCGGAAGAGAAGAGACCGATCGTCTATGCCATCAATTCGCTTCCTGCTTCCGACCGTCGCCCTCAGGAAGAGGAGCACGAGCCGCAGGTTAAGAGCGAAAGTGTCGATCGTTCTGCTTCCAAGCAGATCAGTGCCGACAATTCGCATGAGACTGTCGTAACTCCTGACAATCACGAAGCTAACCGCTGGATCCTTCCGACCTATGTCCCCGAAGAGAAACCGGTCGCTCCAGCAGCGGAAGAGAAGAAAGAAGAGACGCCGGCAGTCACAGAGGAGAAAGTCGTCGAAACCAAGACCGAGCAGATTCCTGTCGTCCCCGTTCCGCTTGGCAGAAAAGACAGAGCTCACATCACGCCGATCACCCCAGTCGCTGTCGCTCCGAAGGAAGAGAAGCCGGCAGAAGTCCAGGAAGAGAAGAAGCTCGCTCCGATCTCCGGTCCGCTTCACTCCACCGAGAAATCCCGTCACAGCGAGATCAAGGCTGTCGAAGCCAGACGTGTCAGATTCGAGCTCAGAAACTACGAGATCAAGACTTATCAGGGCGACCTCACGCCAGAGCAGGCCTTCAGCATGGGTGTCACCAAGGTTCAGCCGAAAGCCAATCCTGTCTTCGCCAACCAAGCCAACGAACCGGCCTGGAAGCAGAAGAGAAGAGAGAACGCCATCCGGAAGAACGGATATGGCGAGGTCAGCGAGGTCAAAGATCTTCGCAGCGGACTTCAGGAGAAACCTTCTGCGACAACTTCCCTCAGTGGCAAGTCCATCCGTGAGATGGTGAAAGCCAAGAAGGCAGAAGAAGCCAAGGCCAAGGTGAATGAAGAAGAGAAGCCAGTCACCGAGAAACCAGGCGCTCCGATCAGGCCGATCAAGCCTGTCACACCTTCTAGCGCCCCCACGGAAGCTCCGGCTCAGCAAGAGAACCCCTTAAGCGACAAGAAGGCACCGGCCTTCCACCCTATCGCCCCGATCGCTCACAAACCGGCGAAGCGTCCTGACATCAAGCCGATCAAGCCGATCAAGCCTGTCAAGAAGTAGAGAAGCCTATGGCCGTCAGAGAAATCTGACGGCCTTTTCCTTCTGGCAATTTTTAGTCTTGAATTCTCTTTGGGGGAATGCTAGAATTTATGAGCTTGTACATTGAGGCGTGGTGCAGCATGGTAGCACGCTTGGTTCGGGACCAAGAGGTCATGGGTTCAAATCCCATCGCTTCAACCATCTAGATTAAAAAGCCCACAATTGTGGGCTTTTTCGTTTTTGCGTTCTTAATTTGTGCTGATTTTTACTTTTTCGATGCCTTCGCTGAACATCCTGACAGCTTCCGCATTGGTGTTTGGATAGAGATGTGAATATGTTTTCCACGTTTCTTCGATGGAACTATGACCAAGCAGTCTAGAGATTATCTGAATGCCTACTCCGCTGTTGGCAAGATACGTCGCATAGCTGTGCCGCAGCTCGTGAATGGAGATTGAAGGAAGACCCAGCTTCTTCGTTTCCTCTTTGAGCTTTTTATCAAGATTACTATCAGGCACTGGTCTGTATCCGCCTACCAGGAACGTGCATGGACCGTATGATTCGTCAATCGTCGGCAGGAATCCGTCGATGTGTTCCTTAAGCAGTTTAGCCAGCTGGCTCGGTATAGGAACCGTGCGAACGGATGATGCTGTTTTCGGAGGTGTCATAGTCCATTTACCTGTCTGCTTGAGATTGTTGATTTTCTGAGACAACGATTTTGTTATATCCAGATACGGGATATCGCCATTATGGAAGTCGCTGACCTGCAGGGCGTTTGCCTCGCCTTTCCTGAGTCCAGCGAACATAAGGACATTGAACATAACCCTCATTGTCTTAAGACGGTAAAGAGATTCTCCGTCTTTGCATTCTTCGATCTCTTTGCACAGCTGGCTGTCCATTTCGAGAAACTGAGA
>CAUUFA010000015.1:0-31041 GCA_963544395.1 uncultured Bacilli bacterium
GCTCATCATCTCGACTTAAACGCTCATAAAGGGCTGTTTGTCCTGTTCTTTTCATTTGACATGAGAATTACCTCCTTTCCAAGTTTTTATGATTTTCTCTGTCCCTAAGAGGTTAATCCTTTAGGGACGGTGATCGCCGAGCGGACCGTTGTCATCTGCTTCGAGGGAGCCAGGGAATGGCAGGAGGGCATCCTGGACGGATAGATCGCCCGCGTCATGAAGAAGGTGAAGGGCGGCCTCAGGGCGAACCCGAACTCGCCCGACAGGCTCGTGGCCGTCGACAGGACGACGGACGGGGGCGAGGCGACTTCGGCCCAGATATAGGAGGCGCTCCAGGGGACGCAGGCGATCGAGGGGGGCGCAGGCTATGAGCTGGGGAACAGGGGCGGCGAGGGCTGCGACACGGTCATGAAGGCGATCGAGGAGGCGTACGGGCTTGAAAACATGGAAAAGGAGGCGGTGACGAAGCGGAGGATGAAGGCGATGCTCAGGGAAGCCGGGATATAGCCTTTTTCCGCTACAGTCGGTATCGATCATAAAATCCCATAAAAGCCGAAGTTTGCGGCACTATATGGGATTTTTTTGCCCCCCTAACTGCAAAAGACGGGATTATAGGCCAGCTAAACTTTTGCGTCAAGCGTTTACATTTCTATTGCTATTATCGACTTCAATATCTCGGAGATTTTGCTCTCCAGAGCGAGTTATGCAATTGGAGACTCTCTGCATTCAAAGAACAGGAAATAGGCAGAAAGCATTAACTACGATAAACTGACAGGAAAGTTGTGTGGTTCAGCTTTATTTCCTTGAAGCATGTAAATTATCAAGAAAAGATAAAAAATTCTAGTACCTATGAAAAGTTTCTAGTACAGAGGAAAAGTTTTTTGTGAGGGACAAATAGTTAATTGTGCGACGGTGTTTTTTACATTTTCTGCGCATGGACTGATTTCTTGATACTTAAGATAATTGAAAATATCAGCAATAATTCTGAAAAATAGCACAAAAAAAGCCCTGATAGCAAGTATCAGAGCATTAGTAGTAAGATGTGTTAGCACAACCCAATTAATACAATTCGTACGGCATTTCCTTTAGTCCATACGGCTAGGGGCGCTGTTCGTACGATAGTGCTATGAATTCGTACGCGTACGATTGTCTTTTTTAACCACGTTCATAACATTAAGATGTTATTAATTGGTATCGCATATCCAAACCCTTGTTCAACATCACCTGTTAAGTTTTTAACTCTAAAAGTTATCATTCCAATAACTTCATTATCTTTATTAAAAAGTGGAGCTCCACTATCACCTTGTCCGATAGTTATAGAACACTGAATATAATTCGAATAAGTTCCATTATATTCTAAATTTATTGACGAAAGACTAATATATCCTTCTTTATATGATAATCCATAATTCAAGAAGTTGCCTATCGAAAAGCATTTATCTGTATTATGGTAATCTAATGAAGTTTTAAAATATGAATGATAATGATTGCCGTCATATTTTAAATATGCTATATCCTTGATTTTATCGTATTTAATGATTGATGAATTATAATATGATTCTTCATCATAAAATCTAATTTCAATATTCTCAAATTCAATTCTTTCATTTTGATAAAGATAACTTACAACATGGTAATTAGTCACTATCGTACAGCCGTCTATAAACCATCCAGTGCCGAAACTTTTATTTTCTTCGTTATCAAATGAGGCGATTTCAACAACCTTATTAATATTTCCATCAAAATAGTTATTTCTCGTTGAAATTGAATTATAAATTAAAACAGTTGTTATAGAAGATAAAATTGATGCAATGAGACATAAGAATAAGATAACTACAAAAAGCTTTTTACTTTTGCTCATATCCATAGAAAGTTAGACTGGTAGGAAACTCCAAATTGTTATCTATACAATATTCATAATATTGGCACGAATTAATAAGACGTACGTTAAAATAATAGTCGTATTCTTGATCTTTTACTTTTCTCGCTGTGTCATACCATCCATCCAAAAAACTCTGATTATCATAACCATAAAAGACCAATTGAGAGTTATCATCGTTGTATAGATCTAGATAAAAGTTGCTATTAGAAAGGCCAATTGTACATTTGTACTTTACATCACCTATATACATTTCCGAGAAATCATCGAGTGGCCCGCCATGAACCCGTTCATGTAATTCCTTGGAAGTCGCTGTTATGTTGAAAAGTTCTTCTCTCCACACCATGTTCTCCATGTCGGCAATTCGCGCATCGTTGCAAGCTGTCATAAATAACAAACACGAAATTAAATTAAAATATATGAACTTATTTTTCATCGTAGCACCTCTATTTGGAAACAAAATAAGCACAAATAAATGTGTTATTAATTGAGCCTCCGAAATAATCTCCGTAATCATTCGTATCTCTCGAAGTGTTTTGATATTTTTCGTTATACGCGTGGTATTTCTTTGAGTAATCACAATCTTTATCTATCATGAATGTGTGAATCATGGCACCAGCACTTTCGTTGTTCCATCTTGATAAAATGACATAATAATCATTTCCATCATCCATAAAATTTTCGAAGTTTTTATACTTTGTAACCTTTTTGTAACTCATAAATATTGCACTCAAAAAATAAGAAATTTGATAAGGGTTAGATCCAAAGAAACCTTGAGCGAGTCCTATTTCGATTCCCAGTGATTCGTATAAAAATATGCAATCTGCCAAAGAAAAGTCTCTTCCTTTTGCATAAGAGAGATTGTAGCCTGCGATAACTTCGCAGCCGGCCTCCTCCATATTAGTGAAGCCAAAATTCCAATCGCTATATTTATCTTGTCTGTATACATATCCATTCGGTTGTGTCTTGTTCGAATTTATACCATAGTTAACCAAATAACTCGTATTTTTTACTGTATTATATAGTAAAATTAAAATATTGTCGCTGGAATAAGCGAATATCTTTATTATAGGTTCTATATAAGTTATTGCGGCCATACTAATATTCAACGCTTTATGCAAAATATTACCAATAATGAGCATTGCTCTTGAGAGCTCGAGTTTAGAATCTCAGACAAAAATATGTGTTGATCATCTATCGTAAATAAGACATCATGCTCATCGTTATAATTTGTCATTGGCACTCCAACGAAATCTTCTATAATATGCTCATTAGTATTATCAAAATAAACATTTAATGTAACCGTTGATTCTTCAGAGTTAGTAATTAATTCGTATGTTATTAAATAATCTTCATCATCAAATAATGATACAGTTTCATATCCAAGCAAAGAATCTGATGATATTCTCTTTTTTGCAACAGCCTTGTACTTAACGTCATCATTTTCTTCTTCATAGTAATCAAAAAACGAGTCGTTATTTTCGATGTTTTGAGTTCCGCTCCTTACTGTAGCGACATTTGTAGATTGTACACTTTTATTGTTTCCAAGCGAACCACAAAACATGGACAACGCACAGGCTACTGAGGTTCCTATTAGCATAAGTTTCTTTCTCATCATTTCTTTTCTCTTTCTAACAGATCATCTTTGTTATCTTAATTTTAGAATACCATAATATGCAATTAAAAATATACAGAAAATAGATTCAATTTATCGGCATGTGTTTACCTTTCCTGAATATTCTTTAGTTGATATTTTCATATTTTTCTCAAATCGATATCGTATATCTTCATGAGTTTTATCAAAGTTTCGCTTTTGATGAAATATTGACCAGACTCAAATCTCTGAATTGCTCTATTTGAAACATTGCAAATTCTAGATACAGCTTCTATTGTATATCCAGCTTCTATTCTTGCTTTCTTCATGATAGTCCCTAGTTCTTTCGCAGATATATCCTTTAATCTATTTTTACCATTTGTGAATATAACTTCTTGCCATTTCAAAAAAGTGAATTGATATACCCACGTATCCTCAACATGATAGTCATACTCATTTCCTATTAACTTGCTAAGAGTTTTTCTTTCTTCTTTATTTAATGAAGCGGAAAGAACCTTATATTGGTTCATTACGATCTTTGCTTCCTCATATTGTCTAAAGTTTCTAGAAACTGATGTTGTTATATTAAATAATCTAATAATGCCTCTGCATTCACTAATGCACTTGCACCATCTAATAAATTCAATCTCTTCTTTTCCGAAATAAAAAGTTCTATGCATTACTCCTTATAGTTTTTCATGAATATTTCCATACATCTGTTTTCTTTACCTTTTTCTTTAAGAAGCGACTCCAATCTTACAATTGTTGATGCTTTGTATTTCTCATCACACACTATAAGTTCAAAAGTTAAATCATCATATGCATATAATCGTTTAGAAATCTCTTCCGTCATCTTCAATAAATTGCAGTTGGTTAGTTTTGCTTTTTCGATAATCTCCAGGATAGTAATCAATTCTTTTTCAGAAGAGCCTATTGATAGCATCTTCGTTCTGACAATCTTGATATTTCCTATTGTCTTATTTGCTACAGTCCTTCTAGTCAATACTTCAATCGGTCCATCATATTCATCAACGATTCCAAGCTTCTTAAGCAAAAAGCCACCAATTAAACATCCACTACGATCTTTTGTGTACCAATTAATAATTTTATTCTCGTCACATTCTGTTCCATCATTCACGAAATAAACGCCTTTATCAATCCAGGTAATGATATGCTCGTCTTTATCTAAACGCATGAGAATTCTAATCATTGTTCTTTTATCAATCATCCCAAATTTCTTCTCATGTTCATAATTAACATCGAAGATTGTGCCTTTGTTATCTAAAAGATAATTTCTTAAAGTCTCTGTATAATTCATGAAATAGCCTCCTAAGTTGTATCTATCACTCTAAAAAGCGAATAAGTCAAATCTATTCTAGCTATATTTTAACATATTTGTCGTGTTTTTTAAATACGTATATGATTAAAAACGACAATGCCGTCTTTTTCTAAAATGCCAAAAAGTTAAAAAAGTGGCTAAATATCTATATTTTTTCATAAAAAAAGACATCTGTGATGACACAAATGTCGCGTTTTCTTGTATGGGGCGGCTAATGGGGATCGAACCCATGCGTCTTCGGTTCACAGCCGAATGTGTTAACCTCTTCACCATAGCCGCCATAGAGAGCTGGATCCGGTGAGGAATCCAGCAGAACAGACAGACAAATTAGAGCTTTCTGTTGTAGAATTCGATGACCTGTGATTCATCGACATCGGCCGGAAGCTCAGATCTTTCCGGGAATCTGACATATGTTCCCTCGACCTTGTTCGGATCGATGGAGACATATCCGGGGATAGAAGGCTTCGCGGCGATAGCAGCCTGAACGATCTTCAGGGTCTTGTCGGCTTCCTTGAAGGAGACGACATCATTGACCGAGACGATGTAGGAAGGAATATCGACCTTCTTGCCGTTGACAGTGACATGGCCGTGGCAGACGAGCTGTCTGGCCTGTCTGCGAGTGGCGGCAAAGCCCATCTTGAAGACCAGGTTGTCGAGACGGGACTCAAGCAGCTGGAAAAGAGCTAAGCCAGTCGAGACATCCTTGTTCGCCTTTGCGATGAGGAAGAATCTTCTGAACTGACGCTCCGATAAGCCATAGGTGAATCTCAGCTTCTGCTTCTCTGTGAGCTGTGCGCCATACTCTGTCTTCTTCTTCTGACGGGCATCGCCGTGCTGACCAGGGATGGTCTGACGCTTGGCAAGTTCCTTGCCAGTTCCTAAAATCGAATAGTTGAGTCGCCTGGAAACTCTCCAGACCGGACCAGTGTAACGAGACATGTGAGTTCTCCTTTCCGTTACGTTCGCATTACGGATAGGCATATGCCCGTAAGCCCGGATGAACGTCTTTCACCGTTATAGCTTTGGCTACTTCCTGTGACGTCATCAGACGGCTGACTGCATACGTGCTACGAATGCAAGGGATAATTTATCATAAGACCTTCTCTAGTTCAAGCAGAAAAACATCAAACCGGACAAACCAGAACCGATTCCTCCGATTTTCAGAAAAAACGATATTTCCGCACCGCTCTTCTTCGCTTTTCCCTTTTGGTATATAATACTTCAGTTACATCAGGAGGAGATATTTCCTATGGGTTACGATTTTATTTCTATCGAAGAAAAATGGGAAAAGATATGGGATGAGGAGAAGACTTTTCGGACTGATGCCTACGATTTCAGCAAACCGAAATTCTACATCCTGGACATGTTCCCCTATCCGAGCGCCGTCGGCCTTCACGTCGGCCACGTCGAAGGATATACGGCGACCGATGCCTTATCCAGAATGAAAAGGATGCAGGGCTTCAACGTCCTCCATCCGATCGGATATGATGCTTTCGGTCTACCCGCCGAGCAGTTCGCCATCAAAAACAACAAGAATCCTTCAATCTACACCGATCAGAACATCGATAACTTCCGCTGTCAGCTCAAGCGCTTAGGTTTTTCCTATGATTGGGACAGAGAGATCAAGACCACCGATCCCGCCTATTATAAATGGACCCAGTATATCTTTCTGAAGATGTATGACAAAGGCCTCGCCTATGAGGATTACCGATTGGTCAACTGGTGCCCGGCCTTAGGCACCGTCCTTGCCAACGAGGAAGTTATCGACGGAAAATCCGAGCGCGGCGGCTTTCCTGTCGAAAGGAAACCCATGAAGCAGTGGGTTCTTCGCATCACCGCATACGCCGATAAACTGCTCGATGGCTTAGATACCATCGAATGGCCGACCTCGACCCTCACCATGCAGCGCAACTGGATCGGAAAATCCAAAGGCTTCACCATCACCTTCGATGTCGTCAACTCCTCCGACCACATCGATGTCTTCACAACGAGAGCCGACACCCTCTTCGGCTGCACCTATGTCGTCCTTTCCCCCGAGCATCCTCTCGTTGACAAACTGACCACCCAGGAGCAGAAAGACGCGGTCGCTAACTACCGGAAAGAAGTCGCCTCGAAATCCGATCAGGAGAGAACCGACGGCTCGAAAGAGAAGACCGGCGTCTTCATCGGCGCGAAAGCCATCAACCCGATCAACGGCAGAGAAGTTCCCGTCTACATCGGAGACTATGTCCTGACCACCTATGGAACCGGAGCAGTCATGGCAGTTCCGACGCACGACCAGCGCGATTTTGAGTTTGCTAGAAAACACGATATTCCGATGATTCAGGTCATCGAAGGCGACTGCTCTCAAGGCGCTTATGAAGGCGATGGGAAACACATCAACTCCGAGTTTGCCAACGGCTTAAACAACCGCGATGCGAAGAATGCGATCGCCAAACGATTGATCGAACTTGGCAAAGGCCATGAGCAGATCAACTACAAGCTCCGTGATTGGCTCTTCTCCCGTCAACGTTATTGGGGTGAACCAATCCCGATTATTCATATGGAAGATGGCTCGCTTGAACCTGTCCCCTATCAAGATCTTCCGCTCGAACTTCCGGAGATGGACGACTATAAGCCCTCCGGCGATGGACAGCCGCCGCTTTCCAAAGCCACCGAGTGGCTTAACGTCGAAGTGAACGGAAAGAAAGGCCAAAGAGAGACCAACACGATGCCACAGTGGGCTGGCTCCTCCTGGTACTACGCCCGCTACATCGATCCTCATAATCCTGACGCCATCGGCGATCCGAAGCTTTTGGATCACTGGCTTCCGGTCGATGTCTATGTCGGCGGAGCTGAGCATGCTGTCCTTCACCTTCTCTATGCCAGATTCTGGCATAAGTTCCTTCACGACGAAGGCATCTTCGCCTCCGATGAACCCTTCAAAAAACTTTACCATCAGGGACTTATCCTCGGACCCGACGGCCAGAAGATGTCCAAATCCTTAGGCAACACCGTCTCTCCGGATGATGTCATCCGCGAGTTCGGCGCTGATGCGCTCCGTTTCTACGAGATGTTCAAAGGACCCGTCGATCAGTCCATGCCCTGGTCTCCAGATGGACCGAGGGCCGCGAAGAAATTCCTCGATCGCTTCTATCGTCTCTACACCGAAAATGAATTCACTTTGAAGTGGTCGAAAGAAGATAACCCAGCGCTGCATGTCGTCTATCATGCTACCGTCAAAAAGTGCACGGAAGATTACGAGATCCTTCACTTCAATACCGGCATCGCTCAGATCATGGTCTGCATCAGCGAGTTCCTCAAAGCCGATACATTGCCTCTCTATATGCTCGAAGGCTTAGCTCAGCTTCTTAGCCCTATCTGTCCCCACATCGCCGAAGAGTGCTATCAGCTCTTAGGCCATCAGGACAGAATCGATTACTCCCCTTGGCCGAAAGTTGATGAAGCCAAGCTCAGCAACGTCCCCGCCACCTATGCCATTCAGGTCAACGGCAAGCTCAGAGCCACCATCGACTTCAAGAAAGATGCCGATCTTCACGAGCTTGAAGCCCTGAAAAAACAGGCGCTTGAAGATGAGCGGGTCACCCCGTTCCTTCAGGGCAAAGAGATCGTCAAAGTCATCGTCGTCCGCAACAAGATCGTCTCCATCGTCGTCCGCTGAACAAGAAAATCCTGCTGGTTGATCCTACGATCGATCAGCAGTTTTTCATTTTGCATAAAAATAATCGCTATGCCTGACAATCGTTAGTAAAGAGAGGAGGTAAGATGAAACATCAAGATCAGGCAAACGAAATGCAGCATCAAGCCTTGCTTCGGTTAGTTAAGAAAGGCGAGAACTTTCTGACCGCGCTTGTTCGGAATGTCCTGAACAGGGAGGACATCCATATCATCAGCGAGAAAGTCATTTGGATTAAGCACCCGGAAGAGACCTTCTACCTTTTGGCGATGCAGGCAATCACCACCGAAGGCGTCACACTCGGCATCGAGCTTTCCTTTGCAAATCCTTCGAAGCTAGAACTAAGAAAACATCGCCATATCACTTTGTCGAAAAAGCTGAGCAATGAATTCGGCTTAGATCACGAAGGCGAACCCTATCTGATCTCTCTGATCTATGCTTTGCCTGAGAAGGAGGATCAGCAAAAGAAGAGAAAGTGCTCTCTTCCGCAGCTATGCCAGAGCGATGACTGTTATGTGATGATGGTAAAAGGAGGTGAGACAAGGGATCGTGGAGAGCCGACAGACATCCTGAAGGAAATCCTTTTCTGCCTGAGGGAAGATGAGCAGACGATTTTGAGCCGGGACGAAAGAGTCTTTCTTCCCGAACGGAAAAGCCGTCTGCGACTGAAGTGAAGCAGGCGGCTTAAGAAAAATTCGATGCGAGGCTTTACTTCATCTGCAGGTAGAGCGTGTTGAAAGGAAGCTCGTCGATCGCTACCGAGGCATCATATTTCTTCAGAACTTCAGGATCGACATACTTCCGATTGACGAAGACTTCATAGACGTAATTGTCAAACCAGCTGTCATCCATGACGAAGAAACCGTCATATCCGACTTCCTTGCCCCAGGAGTTTTCGACCTTCCAGCGGTTCGGCCGGCCGCTAGTCAGGTTGACACCCGTGAGCGTCATCGCATGGTTGCAGAAGGAAGAGCGATACGTCAACCTCTCCCCTTTGTCGCTCGGTAACGTGATATCCATCAGCTCATCGACCCGGATGAGATCATTCGCTAAGAATCCTTCTTTCCGCATCGATTCAGAAGAGACATCCGCACCGAACCAGAGCACATCGCCTCCTTTGAGCGAACGGATACAGGCCTTTTTGAGCTCAGACATCTTCACATTGAAGAAGATGACCGGATCTCCGCCGACGACATTGTTGACATAAGAAGACGTGTACTTCTGGTAACGGCTCATCCCTTCGATCGGGGCATCGCATAACGGGACATATTCGTTGAAGTCCTGAGCGATGTATTGATCGTAGAACTCCTTCGGAGTCAGTGGAGCAAGGGTTTTGACCTGAGGCTTAGCCTCCTTCTCTCCCTTCTCTTTGTAGGTGTAGGTGAAGGTCTTCGGAGGCACGCCGATCGCGATGGTCAAGACGCGATAGACCTCATCGAGCATCTTCGCTTTCTTCGCCCGGATCTTATCTTCCTCAGTCCCTTTCTTCGCCTCCTCGTGAATCAGCTTCATATCCTTGGAAAGAAGAGAGGTGAGGACAGCGTTGAGTTCCCCAGTGGACTTGGAGACCGCCCAATCTGGCATCTCTTCGGAAGGCACGACACCATATTTCTTCACTAGGTTAGCGAACATCGCAAAATGTCCGCCATCGCCGATCCCGGAATCAAGAAGATAGACGTTGAGACGGGAATTCGGCTCCTCATTTCGCAAGGCGATTGCCTTCTCCAAAAAGAAATTCGCTTTCTCCAGCTTGTCGTAGAACTGCAGATAAGCCTGAGAGAGCTCGATGGTCTTGACGTTGAGCTTCTTCATTAGGATGGTGCGGAGGACATTGAGACCGGCGAACATCCAGCACCGGCCAGACTGCCTCTGGTTGGTGATATCCCCAGCATCGACATCGACAGAAAATGTGTTCTGCAAAGACTTCTTGACGTTCTCATCGATCGCCGAGGCATAGATGCCGTTCTGCGTGACGGCGCGCCTCGCAATGGTATAAGCCTTGTTCTGACTTACCTTCTTCTCAAAAAGCTCCAAATCACGGATCTCTAACTCTTGTTTCATGAATGACTCCTCCGTGTGAAAATATATCACTTCACACATCGATTTTGAAGAATTTGACTTCTTCTCGCCTCGTTTCAGGAGATGAGCATTTGCCTTATTCCGGTATCGCTTTGTGATAAAATAACCCGCGTTATGATTTACCTTGACTATGCAGCGGATTATCCCGTTCGCAAAGAGACCTTGGAAGCCCTGATCAACTCGGAGCTCCTCTACCACGGAAACATGAATTCCCTTCATGTCTTCGGAGAAAAAGCTCTCCGTCATTTTCAGGAGCTGCAGCACTTTTTCCTTGCGCTCTTCGGGCTGAGTCAAAAGGAGTATGAAGTCATCTTCACCTCCAGCGCAACCGAAGCCAACAACCTTGCCATCAAAGGCATCTATGAGAGCTATTCCGGATACGGAAACCGAATCCTGACTAGCAAATTTGAACATAACTCCGTCAATGCGGTCCTCTCCTATCTCAAGAACAAAGGTGCGGATGTCTCTTTCGTCCCTACGACGAAGCAAGGCAAGATGGATGAAAAGGAACTCGTTTCTTTCTTAAACGGCAACACGATCCTCACCTGTCTCGCTCTCGTCGAGTCCGAAGTGGGAGCCATCCAGGATTACCGGAAAATACAGGAGATCATCCGTCAGAGCAAATGCGGCTACCTGCTTCTTGATGCGACTCAGGCGATCGGGAAGATTCCTGTCGATCTAAACGGCATCGACCTTATCTCCTTCACTCCGCATAAATATGGTGGCTTAAAAGGGACAGGCTTCCTCATCAAGCGGAAAGATATCATCCTGACCCCGCTGATCCACGGCGGGAAAAGCGGTTCCCTCTTCCGCGCCGGAACTGAGCCGTTGAGCCTCTTTGAGTCAAGCTACATCGCGACAAGACCGGCGTTAGAAGAGCAGCTTTCACATTTGCAGAAAGTCAGAGAGAAAGCCGACTATCTTCTCTCTGAGCTAAAGCAGATGGACAAAGTCACTCTCAACTCGATGGGAGATAATCCCCTATATCATCAACTTCTCCGCCGAGGGTTTCACCGGTGCTGCTCTCCTCGCTGAGCTCAGCGAAAGAGGCTTTGCCGTTTCCCAAAAATCCGCTTGCTCCATTCCCAATACACCGAGCAAAGCTGTTATGTCGATCTATCATGATAAAAAGCGGGCGCTTAGCTCCATACGCATATCCCTCTCCTCCCTGACAAAACGTTATGAGCTCGAGCTGTTTGCCTCAACCCTGAAGGAGATTCTCTATGGAAAGAAATGAAGAGATTGAACAGTCGCTGATCACTACATTCAAATTCAGCATCTGGCGGCGGTTTACCAAAGCTTTGAAAATCTATCAGCTCATCCAGCCGGGCGATCGCATCTGCGTCTGTATCTCCGGCGGTAAGGACTCGATGCTGATGAGCCTTCTCTTTAAGCATCTGCTCCGCTACACAGAGTTCCCCTTCGAAGTCAAGTTTCTTGTGATGAATCCCGGCTATAACGACATCAATCTGCAGATCATCCGGAACAACCTGAAGCTGCTAGACATCCCTGCGACCATCGTGAACACCGATATTTTCGATATTGCCAACCAGACGGACCGAAAACCCTGCTACCTCTGCGCCAAGATGAGGCGGGGCGCCCTCTATCGGATTGCCAAAGATCTCGGCTGCAACAAGATTGCCTTAGGCCACCACTATGACGATGTGATCGAGACGACGCTGATGAATATGCTCAACGCCGGCTCTTTTCAGACGATGCTCCCGAAGCTCCACTCCGATCACTATCAGGGTATGGAGCTCATCCGTCCTCTCTATCTGATCCGCGAAGCTGACATCCTCCGCTGGAAGCGCCACAACAATCTGACCTTCATCCAGTGCGCCTGCCGCTTCACCGAGAACTGCGCCGTCTGTGATAACGGCGGCAGCGGTTCTCAGCGCTATGAGACAAAGTTGCTGATTCAGAAACTGACCAAGGAATACTCTCCCATTGTGGAAAAGAACATCTTCAAAGCGGCTTCCAACGTCAATCTCGAGAAAATTCTCGGCTATCGTCTGGATGGCAAAGATCACACCTTCTTAGATGACTATGAGGAGAAAGGAAAAGAACTTGACCGTCAGATTGAGGAAAGCGGAATCGAGGAGAAAACTCTGGAGAAAGCCAAACGTGAACACCGCCCTTTGCAGACTGGCTCAACTGACTGACCCTTCATTTTTCTTTTTTTACCGCTGTTTCCTTTCGGAAACACCTCTCGCCTGTGATATACTCGTACTATGAGAAAATTGCTCTTTGTCCTGATGCTTTCTTTCCTGATTCTCCCCTCCTGCCGGAAGAAGAAATTTGATCTCAAAGCCGATGAGGAGAGGCTCTCCTCTCTTCCCAATAGCGCTTTTGCCACGCATTCTTTCGGCTTCCAGACTATGGTAGACTATCAAAAAAAATCCGATACCGGGGAATTCCTCTACCGCTTTATCCTCAACAATCCGGTTCAGGATTACACCGATGTTCGTTTTGTCTTCACTCCCGAAGAGGGCGGAAGCTACTTCATGGCCGGATACCAGATCAATTACAGCCTCTCGCCGGATGTCAGGAAAATAGAGAAGAGAAAGAACATCCGCGCCGGTTTTGCTCTCTACTTCTCTCTCACCGCTTACTCCGACACCTTCAAAGTCCTCTTCCAAAGCAAAGAGACGGAGGAAATCTATTTCGCTTACGTCAGCTAGTCAACACAAAGGAAATCACGATGAATATCAATCAGCAAATCAGTGAAGAGCTTCACCTATCTTCTGAAAAAATCAACGTCGCTATCGAGCTTCTTGATCAGGGAAACTCCGTGCCTTTCATCTCCCGTTACCGCAAGGAAGCTACCGGAGGACTCACCGATGAAGATCTCCGTAAGCTTGAGGAGAGACTGACCTTCTTACGCTCCTTGGAAGATCGGAAGAAGACCGTCTTCAAATCGCTCGATGAACAGAACATCACCGATCCGGAGCTGAGACAGAAGATCGAAGACTCCTTGAGTCTGACTGAAGTCGAAGACCTTTACCGGCCCTATAAACCCAGGCGCCAGACCCGAGCCTCAAAAGCCATCGCTGCCGGATTGAAGCCCCTCTCTGAATTCCTTCGGACAGATACCTCGGGCAAGCTTGAAGAAGAGGCAAAAAAATATATCAGCACCGATCCGGAGTCCAAAGAGTTCAACACCCTTGCGAAGGTCATCCAAGGGGCATGGGACATCCTTGCCGAAGAGATCTCCGACAATGCCAATTATCGAACGTTCATCAAGAATCTCGCCAATAAGAGAGGGCTTCTGACCAGTGAGAAAACCAAAGATGCCGATTCCGATATCTACGATAATTATGCTCAGTATTCCCGAAAGATCACCGATCTGAAATCCTTCAATGTTCTCGCCATCAACCGCGGTGTCATCAAAAAATGCCTCACAAAGAAGTTCGTCTTCGATGAAAATGCTATCTACGATCATCTCTTCCTGTTTGAAATCCCTGCCAAAACTCCTTATCGAAGTGGATTTGAAACGATGATCCACGATGCCTACGATCGTTTGATCTACCCTTCTGTCTCCAACGATATCTTCTCTGATCTGATGGATGACGCCAGTGAAAAATCTATTGAGGAATTCAAAATTTCCCTTTATGCCACTCTGCTTTATCCTCCGCTGAAAGGGAAGCGGATTCTCGGCTTCGATCCAGGCTTCAACCATGGCTGCAAGCTCGCCTTCATCGATGAAAACAGCAAACTCCTCGATACCTTCGTCCTCGAGAACCCCTTCTGGACAGAGAGAGGAAAGGCAGCGGCGAAGGAAAATCTCAAGAGGCTGATCCTCAAACATGGTACGTTTACTATCGCCCTTGGCAACGGCACCGCTAGCCGGGAATCTCAGCGCCTCCTACTGGAGCTGAAGAAAGAAGTTCCTGAACTTGCCGATCTTCAGATCGCCATCGTCTCCGAATCCGGTGCTTCCATCTGGTCGGCTACCGCCGAGGCTCAAAAAGAGTTCCCAAAACTTGAACCGAACCTTCGAAGTGCAGTCTCCATCGCGAGAAGATTGCAGGATCCCTTAGCCGAGCTTGTCAAGATTCCTCCGGAATCTATCGGCGTCGGTCAATACCAGTACGATATCGACCAGAAACGGCTGAAAAGCGCGCTCAGCGGCGTCGTCGAAGACTGCGTCAACTATGTCGGTGTCGATCTCAACACCGCCTCCGTCGACCTGCTCAGCTACGTTGCCGGCATCTCATCAAAGATCGCTGCATCCATCGTCAGTTACCGCGAAGAAAACGGACCGATCACCTCCAGGAAAGAACTTCTGAAAATCCCGTATCTCGGACCCAAGGCGTTTGAGAACTGCGCCGGCTTCCTCCGCATCCCGGAATCGAAGGAACCGCTCGACAACACCGCCGTCCATCCGGAATCCTATGGGGTCGCAAAACAGCTGCTTACCGAGATTGAAGGAAGCACAGCAGAAATGAAGAAAGCTTCTCTTCAGCGGCTCGGAGAAAAGGAGATTTCCTCCCTTGCCGCTTCCCTCCATGTCGGTGTTCCGACCCTGAGCGATATTGTCCACGAACTCATCCAGCCTTCTCGCGATCCCCGGCAGGAAGCAAGGAGCGCAAAGCTTGATGAATCCGTTACCGACATCAAGGATCTCAAAGTGGGACAGGTGCTCGAAGGGACGATCCGAAATGTTGCAGCCTTCGGCTTCTTCGTGGATATCGGTATCGAGATCAACGGTTTGGTCCACATCTCTGAGCTCTCTGATCACTATGTCGCTGATCCTCACACTGTTGGAAAACCGGGAGATATCGTCAAAATCAAAGTCAAGGATGTCGACCTGAAGCGCCAGAGAATCTCTCTCACGATGAAAGGTCTGAAGCAGAATCAGAAATAAGGAAAGGATTGAATGGTATGAACAGCTATTATGTCAGTGGACCGAAAGCCAAAGGGCAGACGTCCATCTCTGCCTTCGTCTTCACTCAGATCGCCGAAAACACGCTCTCTTCTTTGATGGAGGGCGAGCTGAAAGATCGCATCTCACTGAAGAACGGTCGGAAAAAATGCCGCATCGTCTCCGAGATCGATAAGAAGAACAATGTCTCGGTTCTCATCGAGATCGTTGCGCTGAGCGGCTCGAAGCCGGCTCAGACCGTGACTCTGATTCAGAAGTCCGTCTACGATGCCATCTACGACGCGACGGAGATCAGCAGCGTCAAAGTCAACGTCTCCCTTCTCGATGTCGTCGATAAAGCATGATGAGTGAGCCTTCTTTGTACGAACGAAGGAAAACCCGGTACGGACATGTCTTGACCCTGCTTCTCCTTCTGACCATCCTTCATCTCATCGGCATGGTCCTCGTTCAATCCTTCACGAAGATCAACGATGCCGGAGATGGCTTTGTGACCTCCCCTGTCTTCGGGCTCATGTTTGCTTCCTCTGGCTTTGCCCTTCTTCTCACCTCCGCCTCTTACAGCCTGAAATCCGTGCTCTCATCCTCCTCCATCATCACCTTAGCCCTCTCTCTCCTTCTTCTCTTCTTCCAGTATGACGCCTCCAAAGGAAAGCACGCCTTCCTTTATGTGGCTAGCTGCCTTTATCTTGTTGACAGTCTCTTCCTTCTTCCTGACTTTATCCTCCTTCATCACTATCCGATTCCGTTTTCCTGGATCGATGTTCTGCTTTTCTCCCTTCTACACCTCGCTGGCGTTGTTCTCTATGTCATAGCTACTGTGCTTGCTTTCCGTTTACAGCAAGAAGAAAAAAATAAGCCGGCTCATAACGAGGTCGATCCTCATCAGGGCCTTTAGGAGATAACAATTATGAAAGATTACACCCGTACCGATGAGCGAACAAAAGCCATGCAGGCTTTCTACCAGGTCTTCCTCTATCTGGAAAACAAAGAGGAGTTCGATGCTACCGAAGTGCTGCTCAGCACCTTCGGAGAGACAGATATCCGCAAGGTTCCCATCTATGCCAAAGCCATCTACGCCTATGGGGTTGAGCATCTTGACGAGATCAAAGACACGATTCAGTCTCATCTCGTCAACTGGCAGTTTGACCGTCTCGATGACGTCGCCAAGGCGATTCTCTTCGTCGGCGTCACCGAAGGCACCTACCTTCAGGGAGCACCGCGCAAAGTCGTCATCAGCGAAGGCGTGAAGCTCGCCAAGAATTATCTCAAAGACGGAGACCACCGCTTCATCAACGCCGTGTTGGATAAGAGCATCCCGGAGTATGAACCCAAGACCGAATAATGCCTATAGCGTATCTCAGTTGTCCCAGATTCTGAAAGCCTGTTTTGAGAACCCGGCTTTTCAGGATATCTCCGTCTACGGCGAAGTCTACTCCATCCGCTTATCAAAATACAGCTACATCGAACTCGGAGATCAGGGACACAAGGAGACAAACTCTCCTCTGCTGAAGTGTGCCTTCTCCAGCTTCTCGGGTCAGGATTTGCATCTTGAGGAAATCAAGACTGGAGATGTCATCCTCGTTAGGGGGTCACTATCCTATTATCCTCACGGCTCCAGTGTCACTCTCTGGGGGCATGAGCCGATCGAGATCATTCAATCCCAGATGGGGAAAAATCTCCTCGCCAAAAAGAGGACGTTGGAGAAGCTTGACCGCCTCGGCTATCTCGATGAGAAACGTAAACGTCCCATTCCCAGATTCTGTAAAAGGGTTGCCATCTTGACTGCCGAAACCGGCGCCGCCTATCAGGATATACTCAAGACCCTTCATGACCGTTTTCCGGTCTCCACTGTTCTCTATCCGATCATCGTTCAGGGTGATCAGGCAGCCTCCAGTATCGTGAAGGCGATAGGGCGCGCCGTGAAAGAACCTTATGATGTCATGCTGCTAGGCAGAGGAGGCGGGAGCAAGACAGATCTCAGTTGCTTCGATGATGAAAAAGTCGCACTTGCCATCGCCACTTCTCCGATTCCCGTCATCACTTGCATCGGTCACACCATCGATACGGCGATCGCGGATCGCGTCTCTGACGCCCATGCGATCACTCCGACCGAAGGGGCAAGCCTCATCAATCCCTCACTGATGGACATCAAACAGGCCCAATCTGATCGGAATCAGATACTGCAGAACGAAATGCTTCAAGTCATCAACGCTCATGCCTTGTATCTAGAAGGCATCAATCAAAGGCTTGAAGCCCTCTCTCCCAAGGTTCGTCTTGTGTCTGAAAGAAAGAATCTGGAGCAGAGGAAACGAAGCCTCAGAGACCTGTTCCTCTCACGTCTCAACCTATCGAAAAACAGCCTTAACACGCTAACTAGCTCTTTGCTCTCCTCGTATCGTACCAGACTCTCGGCGGAAAAAGACAAGATCCGGAATCAGATTCAGCTGCTAGAAGTCTATAACCCGAAGAAGCTCATGGAGAAAGGCTACGCCCTTCTCTACCGCGACAAAGAACTGATTCGAAGCAGTGAGCAGCTGAAAGAAGGAGACCTCATTACCATCACTTATCCAGACGGCAGAAAAGACGCGAAGATCATCCCGGAGGAAAAAGTATTATGAATCAAGAAAACGAATTGAAAACATTGACCTATGAACAGCTCGAGAAGCTCTCGGAGCAGATTCTCGCCCAACTTTCCGATACCTCCCTTCCCCTCGATAAGGCCAGCGCCCTCTACGAGCGGGGCAAAGCCGTTTCGAAGGAGATGGAAGCCCGCCTTGCTGCCCTAGAGAAAACGGTGACGGATGAGATCAGGTGAACATGGAAGAGCAGGAAGAGAAGAAACCTTTATCCTCTCTCACCGAAGAAGAGCTGAAGGTACTTTCGAGCGATATCCGATCTACCATCCTTTCTGTCTGTTCGCATAACGGCGGACATTTTTCCTCGAACCTCGGGATGGTTGAGACCACGATTTCCCTCTTTCGGAATTTCAATTTTCCTACCGATACCATCGTCTTTGATGTCGGACATCAGACCTACGCATACAAAATACTGTCCGGACGCGACATCACCTATATCCGCAAGACCGGAGGAATCTCTCCCTTTTCGATGCGTGAGGAATCTCCGTATGACAGCTACGATTCCGGACATGCCGGCGATGCTTTGTCCATCGCTTACGGCATCGCAAAATCCAAGCAGCTCAAAGGGGATAACAGTTATACCATCGCTCTGATCGGAGATGGCTCCATCACCAATGGCCTGACCTTTGAGGCACTCAACCTATTATCTGCGGAGAAGTCTCTTCAGCATCTGATCGTCATCCTCAACGACAACGGCATGGCAATCTCCCAGCAGGTCGGCTACCTTCGGAAAAAATCCAACAAGCTTCGCACATCCCGCTTCTATTTCCGAACCTCGAACCTCCTCGGACAGAAGATGAGCAAACGGAAACTCACCTGGAAGATTTTCTTGAAGATGAGAGAAGCCAAGGATGTCATGAAGCGCCTTTTCATCGAGCCCACCTTATTTGAAACCATCGGATTGAAATATGTCGGTCCGTATGACGGTCACGACTTCCAATCCCTCGATCTCGCCTTTCAGAAAGCGAAGGCAGTCTCTGGCAAGGCTCCAGTCGTGCTTCATCTGTTCACACACAAAGGGTATGGCTATACCCCGGCGATGAAAGATGAAGAAGGAAAGTATCATGGCGTCAATCCCGGATTTACAGAAACGAAAGTCCCGGACAATTCTCTGACACTAAACAAGATCAAAAACATTTATCTATCTCAACGAATGCAGAACGATGCCAAGAGCTACATCATCACCCCGGCGATGGAAATCGGGTCCGGACTGACGGAGATCTTCCGCCAGTATCCTTCACGCTGCATCGATGTCGGTATCGCCGAAGAGAACGCCGTCAGCTATGCGGCCGGCCTCGCCTTAGGCGGGTTGCATCCCATCGTCGACATCTATTCCACCTTCATGCAGCGCAGCTATGATGAGATTTTTGAGGACTGCCAGCGCAATCGCTGCAACATCACCTTCCTTGTCGAACGATGTGGTCTTGTCGGCGAGGATGGCGCCTCCCATCAGGGGCTTTACGATGTCGCGATGCTTCACTCCATCCCTCACACCCGCTGCTACATGCCTTTCGACGAGAGTTCAGGGAAATATATCCTCGAGCATATGACGAGAGATGATGGGGCGGTTTTCATCCGCTTCACCAAAGATCCCATCAGCGCCAGCGTCTCTTATGAAAACCATGAAAACCATTTTGTCCTAGAGCGGAATCACAGCAAGGATCTTGTCATCAGCATCGGTCCGAAAGGTGCCGCTCTTCTTGAATCTCTTCCGGATTCCTTCGACCGGATCGTCTTAATCGACCTTCTCCCTTCGCCTCAGGTTTTAGATACACTCTCTATGCTTTCCTACCGCTCCATCTACTTCTACGATCCCTATGGCATCTATGCCGGAACCGCCTCTGTGCTTTCCAGCTACCTTGTCTCCTCCCGCTTCCAGGGTGAGTTTGTCCCCTACTGCTTTAAACGGGAATTCGTTCCCTTCGGGCAGTGTGACGACCTAATGACCATCTACCATCTCTCCGTTCGCCAGATCGTCAAAGAGATCGTCAATCGGCAACAGTCAAAAGATGCTGTTATCCCATCTTCGGAGGAACATGTATGATTCAGGAACTGAATATCCGCAATCTCGCCGTGATCGAAGATACGACCCTCTCTTTTGAAAGCGGCTATGTCTCCTTAGTCGGAGAGACCGGCGCCGGGAAATCCCTGATCGTCGATTCCCTCTCTCTTCTCGCCGGTGAAAGAAGCGATACCTCGCTTGTCCGTGATAAATCACAGAAAACCTCTGTCACAGCTGTCTTTACTCTCAATCCCTCGTATCAGGAACAGCATCTTGAAGTAAAAGAATACCTCGACGGAAACACACTGATTCTTCGCCGGACCATCTTTCCTGACCGTTCCAGCCGCTGTTATCTCTCGGATCAACCGGTCTCACTCAACGAATTCCGAGAGGTGACAAAGCATCTCATCGACATCCATTCTCAGGGCGCAAAGAGTGAGCTTTTGGATGAATCCTGTCAGATCCGGTATATTGATGCTTTCGGCAAGGATAAGATTCAAAAAACCAAGTCTGCTTTTTTCCTCTCCTTTCAGAAGCTTACAGAAAAGAAAGAGGCTCTTACCCGCCTTCTCGAGGAGAACCGGGAATATGATCCTGAATATCTCGAATTCCAGATCCGGGAGATTCAGAAGTACAATCTCCAGGAGAACGAGATTGAATCGCTCAATGAGGAGTACGAGCAGAGCCGTGGCTTTGAACGGCTGAAAGAAAAATTTCAGACCTTTCTTCAGGCGACAGAACCTTCGGAAGAGGGACTTAGCGAACTGCTTGGACATGCGATCACCAGGCTATCCTCGTTTCAGGAAACAGAGCTTTCTGCCACGGCAACCATCGCCAAGGAGAAGTGCCTTGAAGCTAGCGAAGCTCTTCGTGAGCTTGAGCAGAGCTTCCGGGCGATGGATGTCAACCCCAAACGGCTTGACTACATCAATCAACGTCTTTTCGAACTGAAGACACTGCAAAGAAAGTATGGAAAGACAACGAAGGAAATACTTTCAAAATTGCACGACTATGAGTCGAAGCTCGACCTAAGCCGATCCTTCTCTCAGCGAAAAGCTGACCTTGATGAAGAAATAACGGTTTTGCAAAAGGATGCAGAAGAGAAAGCTCTGGCGTTGAGGAAGGTCAGAGAAGAGACAGCCAGGAAACTCGATTGCGGAATCGGGGCAGAGATGGCCTCTCTCGGACTGAGGAAAAACGCGTTCCGCACCGCTTTTGTTCCGGCTGAACTTGGTCCAAACGGCAGTGATCACGTGTTCTTCGAAGTGGCTCTCAACGAGGGCTTAGGTTATGCTCCTCTTGCCAAAGCAGCCAGTGGCGGAGAGTCCTCTCGACTCATGCTTGCGCTCAAGAGCGTCCTCAACGGACTTGATCCGTACGATCTCCTCGTCTTCGATGAGATCGATACTGGTGTCTCCGGAGCTCAGGCTTCTCTGATCGCCCATAAAATCCGAGAAATTTCCTCTTCCAGCCAGGTGATTGTCATCTCGCATCTTCCGCAGGTGATCGCTTCCTCTTCATCTTCCATCTGGATTGAGAAGGAGACCTCGGAAGGAATCGTAAGGACAAAGGCGAGAAAGATGATAGACGCAGAGAAAAAGACGTTTATCGCAAAGATGCTCTCCGGTGAGGAAGTCACCTCCGCTGCATTAGAGCAGGCAAAAGTCCTGATGAAGGAGTTTGAGTGACTCGGAGAATCGTACATATCGACCTCAACGCCTTCTTTGCGCAGGCGGAGACAATCCGCGATCCCTCGCTGAAAGGAAAGCCCATCGCCATCGGCGGAGATTACCGGCGAGGTGTGCTTTCGACAGCCTCTTATGAAGCGAGAGCCTTCGGTATCCATTCGGCGATGACCGTTGCCGAAGCCAAACGCCTCTGCCCGGAACTTATCCTGATTGAACCTCATTTTGATCTCTACCGCGAATATTCTCATCGATTCTTCGGCTATCTGCATAAACGTTTTCCCCTTATGGAACGCGCTTCTATCGATGAAGCGTATTTCGATATGACGGACTTCCTTCGCCCTAAAAGTGAGAGAGAGCAGCTGTTTGATCTTCAGATCACGCTCTATCGAATCATCGGACTGAAATGCTCCATTGGCTGCGGGGATAACCGCTTTACTGCCAAGATGGCCTCCGATCTGAAAAAGCCGATGGGCCTCACCATCGTGACTCAAGAGAATGTCCAAGAGCTCCTCTGGCCACTGCCGATTGAGAAGATGTTCGGCATTGGAAAGAAGACAGCACCTCGCCTTCACCTCTTCGGAATCAACACCATCGGGGACCTTGCCACCACCATCGACAGCCGCGTCAAAAAGGAGCTTGGCAGCATGTTCTCCTCTTTGAAGCTGAACGCTTTGGGCTATGGTGATGATGTCGTCAATCCTAGCGCGAGGGATCCAAAATCCATCTCCGCCGAGAGAACATTCAGCGAGGATGTCACCGATTATGATGAACTCAAGGAGATGATTTCCTCTTGCTGTGAGCAGGTCTGCGGTGAGCTCACCCGATATCACAAAGAATGCCTCTCCGTTTCCATCAAACTGCGCACGCCTGATTTCGTGACCCGTTCCCGACGTACCGCTCTGAGCTTTCCGACATCAGATTTTTCTGACATCGTCCATGCCGCGTTATCGCTGTTTGATGGTTTTTATCGCAATCAGCCGATCCGACTGGTCGGAGTCGGGGCAGAGCGGATTTTAGACAGAGAAAGATCAGAGGAGAAAGAACAAGGCCAAGGAATCCTGCCGGATATCAACGCATCGCTGAAACACGGAGGGAAAGTCTTTTTCGGATCGGAGCTAGAAAAACATGGAAAATAAAGAAAACCTGCCTATCTTCAAAGCAAAAATATGCAACCGCGGCACGCGGATCTTCGACATCATCTTCAAATGCTTTTTCCAGCTGATGCTTCTTGAGGACCCCGAGTCAGAGGATGATTTTTTCAACACCTACTATCGAAACTTTGCCTGCTTCGCCCGCTTTCTGAAAAACAAGGATGTGACGAAGATCACGAATCAGGATTATCTGGATTATCTGATCTTCCTCAAGGAAAAAGGCTTCTCCGAGAATTCCATCGTTCAGAAAGCCTCAATCATCCGTCAGCTCTATCGCTACATGAATGACGAAAAGATGATTCAGGTGCCTTTGTCTACGCTTCCGCTACCGAAAAAAGAAATTTTCCTCCCTTCTTATCTCACAGAGGAAGAGATCAATCAGCTCTTTGCCATACCGAACATTCAGACGTTTAAAGGCAAGCTCGATCTGGCGATGATGGAAATTTCCTATAGCTGCGGGCTGCGCGTCAGCGAATGCGTGGAATTGCGGTCGGATCAGATCAACTTCCAGGAAAAGTATCTCAAGGTTCTCGGCAAAGAATCCAAAGAGCGCATTCTTCCCTTCGGAGAGGAGGCGAAGAACGCCATGACTTTATACCGCGAGGCCTATCTTGCCGCCAATAAAAAGTATCAGGGAAATCTCTTCTTCCATCACCAGAACAACAAGATCATCTCGCGCCAATACTTTTTTAGAATGATCAAGAGCTGCGCGGCAAAGGCGGGCATTCAGAAGAGCGTTTCGCCCCACACGCTTCGCCATTCCTTTGCGACTCGCCTCATCGAAAACGGCGCCGGGCTTCCTCAGATTCAGAAGCTTCTCGGCCACGTGGATATCGAAACAACGCAGATATACACCCATCTGGCGGGAAAGAAGATACAGGAAGATTACGATGAGACGATGAAAAGATGATCACTTCATTTGCGAAGGAGAGCCGAGTGCTGTATACTCAAACGCGAAGGAGTAACTTTATGCGTAAATTCAAAAGGATATTTGCCGTCGTGATGGATTCTGTCGGAATCGGTGCCGAACCCGATGCTGATCGCTTTTTCAACGGAGACCACAATGATGTCGGTTCGAACACCTGGCTTCATATTTCCGAGAAAGTAGGAGGGCTGAACGTTCCGACGATGACCTCCCTCGGCTTACACGACTTATGTCCTGTCGTGGGAACGAAAGCCGTCAGCCATCCTCATAGCTATGTTCAGACGATGCGGGAACTCTCCAATGGCAAAGATACCCTTACCGGTCACTGGGAGATGATGGGCATCGAGACCAAGAACCCCCTTGTCACCTTCACGGATACCGGGTTCCCGAAAGAGCTTCTTTCGGAGCTGGAGGGTCGCTTCGGCAGAAAGCTGATCGGGAATTACTCTCAGTCGGGGACCGTGATTCTCGATGAGCTAGGTGAACAATCTATCGCCGAGAACGCCCTGATCATCTACACCTCTTCCGATTCTGTTCTTCAGCTCGCCGGAAATATCGAGAAGGTGATTCCTCTGGAAGAACTTTATCGCGACTGCGAGATCGCCAGAGAGATCTGCATGCGCCCGGAGTATCGCGTCGGCCGCATCATCGCCCGTCCGTTCCGCGGAGAGAAGAAAGGTTCCTTTGTGCGTACGACCGATCGTCGGGATTATGCGCTTGAACCTAGCGGAAAGACATCGATGATCTCGTTACGTGAGCAAGGGTACTACGTGTATGCGATTGGAAAGATTCATGACATTTTTGCCGGTACAGGCATGGATGCTTCCTCCCATATTGATTCCAACCATGATGGTATGCTTCAGACGATCGATGTCGCAAAGAACAAAGACTTTACCGGCCTCTGCTTCGTCAATCTTGCTGACTTTGACGTTCTTTATGGCCATCGAAGAAATCCGCAAGGCTATGCAAAATCGTTGGAAGAGTTCGATGCCGATCTCAAAGTCCTTCTCGATTGTCTCCATGCCGATGATCTGCTGATGATCACTGCGGATCACGGCAACGATCCGACGTGGTGGGGAACCGATCATACCCGGGAAAAAGTCCCTCTCATCTCTTATTCTCCTTCGTATCGAAACGGCCGTCTTCTCGAAGAGACTTCCTGCTTCGGATGCATGGGAAAAACCATCCTGAAGAACTTCGGTGTCACTCCTTCTGAGAATCAGGTCGGCTATCCTATCGATGCGCTTTTAGACGATTAGTTCCGATTGCTTTTTTCTGAAGCTCTTTCTATAATTGTAGTGGCGTTGACGGGAAGTGATTTTTCTGATGTCACATAGAGAGTCTTGGATGGTGGAAGCAAGACTGACTAAGAATCTTCTGTCGTCCCTGAGCCTGGTAGGAATACCCGGAGATGATGCTCCGTCATCAAATTTCATCAAGAGCGGATCTTCCGAAGAGGGGTGGTACCGCGCAAGCAATTGCGTCCCTTCAAATTCATGTTTGGAGGGACTTTTTTCATGAAAGAAATGACAAAGTCGTACGATCACAAGGCCGTTGAAGAAGGGAAAGAAGAGTTTTGGAACGGGCATGGCTATTTTGAGGCGATGAGGCCGGAAAACCTCTCAAAACCTCCGTTCTCTATGATTGTTCCGCCACCGAACGTCACCGGAATCCTGCACATCGGACATGCGACCAATACGACGATTCTTGATATTATCGCCCGCTATAAAAAGCTTTCTGGGTATGATGTCCTCTTTTTGGCAGATATGGACCACGCCGGCATCGCCACGCAGGCGAAAGTCGAAGAGCATCTCCGTCAGGAAGGAAAGAACAAGTATGAATTAGGTAGGGAAGGGTTCTTGAAGGAAGCATGGAAGTGGAAAGAGGAGCACGCTGACTACATCACGAAGCAATGGAAGGCGTTAGGCCTCTCCATGGATTATTCCAAAGAGCGTTTTACTTTGGACGAAGGTATGTGTGAGGCGGTCAACCGTGTGTTTAAAAACCTTTATGACCAGGGCCTGATCTATCGTGGCGAGAGAATCATCAACTGGGATCCTGTACTGAGAACAGCGCTCAGCGATATCGAGGTTGTCTACTCTCAGGACAACGGTCATTTCTATTATTTTAAATATTGGTTTGAGGATCACTCCCGTTATCTTGAAGTCGCAACGACCCGTCCGGAAACCATGTTCGGAGATCAGGCGGTCGTCTTCAACCCTGACGATGAACGTTACCGCGGATTAGAAGGACAGAACGTCATCAACCCGGCTAATGGGGAACTTCTTCCCCTGATTGCCGATCGCTACGTCGATCCTCAGTTCGGAACGGGTGTCATGAAGTGCACGCCTGCCCATGATCCAAACGATTTTGCTATCGCGAAGCGTCATCATCTGAAGATGGTCAAGACGATGAATGACGATGCCACGATGAATGAAAACGTTCCGGAGGCGTATCGCAGTCTCGACCGCAACGCCTGCCGCAAGAAGCTTGTGGCGCAGATCACGGAACAGGGAGATCTGATCCGGATCGAAGACATCGTCCATAATGTTGGACACTCTGAGCGAAGCAAGGCTGTCGTTGAGCCGATGCTCTCGAAACAGTGGTTCGTCCGTATGAAGCCGTTAAGCGATGCGGTTCTTCAAATGCAGAGCAATCCTTCTACCAAGACGGATTTCTTCCCTGACCGCTTCGATAAGATCTTTGATCAGTGGTTGCAGAACACCGATGATTGGTGCATCTCCCGTCAGCTTTGGTGGGGTCACCGCATCCCTGTCTACACCAACCGAAAGACGGGAGAAGTCGTCTGCTCCGAGACACCTCTTGATGAAGCACTCTGGCAGCAGGATCCGGATGTTCTGGACACATGGTTTTCTTCTGCTCTGGCTCCTTTTGCCTTCCTTGGCTGGCCGGATGAGAAAAATCCCATCTATCAGCGGTATTATCCGCTCGATGTCATGGTCACGGCGTATGACATCATCTTCTTCTGGGTGGAGAGAATGGCTTTCGAAGGCGTTCATTTCACCGAGAAGATGCCTTTCCGTAAGGTGTACATTCACGGATTAGTCAGAGACTCCCAAGGCAGGAAGATGTCCAAATCTCTCGGAAATGGTGTTGATCCCTTCGAGGTCATCGACCAGTATGGCACGGATTCTTTGCGCTATGCCTTGGCGACAGGCGGCACGCCAGGTCTTGATATCAACTTCTCCCTCAATAAGGTCACGTTCGCCCATACCTTCCTGAACAAGGTCTGGAACGCTTCCCGCTATATTCTTTCTGAACTGGGCGAAGACTTCCGGTCCCGAGTCTTAAAAGATGAGGAACTCTCTTTCCTGGATCGGTGGATCTATGCTGAATGTGATTCCTTGCTTGAGAATGTCCGCACCAACATGGATAAATATGAGCTTGGACAGGCGGCAGACTATGTGTACAAGTTCGTCTATGATGAATTCTGCTCGGATTATCTCGAATATACGAAAGTGACGATGGGCGGAGACGATGAAAACGCCAAAGAAGTGACCTTGAATGTTCTCTATGATATCCTCAAGCGTATTCTTCTGGTCCTCTTCCCTTTTGCACCATTCATCACGGAAGAGATATATTCCTATCTACCTCAGCACAAAGAGTCTCTTTACTGCGAGAGCTATCCTGTTTTGAGCGGTTATCATCCTGATGAGTTTTCCGTCTCAGCAGCCGAGTCTCTCCGTCAAGCCATCCGCGCCATCCGCGCTCATAAATCAGAAACGGGAATGGCTCCGAACCAGCCAGTCTCATTGCTGTTCAAAGGCCATGATGACATTCTTTCTATGGTTCATCCCTATCTCTCCCGTTTTGCCTTTGCAAAAGCCATCACCAAGACGGAAGCCATGCGCGATGACTACATCTTCTTCCCGACTTTTGCTTTGAGCATTGAAGAAGAAAGCTCAGAAGATGCCCAGAAGCGCATTTCCGAACGAGTCCTTTTCCTCCAGAAAGAGATCGCGCGTTCCGAAAATATGCTGGCTAATCCTAACTTCCTTTCGAAAGCAAATCCTGAGAAAGTCCAGCAGGAAAAAGATAAGTACGCGAAGTACAAGTCGGAATTAGAGAAATACACGAAATAATCAGATTCCGTATAAAAAGTCTCCTTCTCTCACAATGGTTGAGTGAAGGAGATTTTACTTATGCGTAGATTGACTGAATCGGAAGAGAAGGAAGTTCGAGGCGGCGAGGCGATCACGCTGACTGCCATCATGGCGCTGATGGCGATCGGGTTGCTCACCGTCATCTGCTACAAATTGTTCTTCAGCACCGGCAAGAGCAAAGTCACGCTCCCTGGAGGATTCACTTTCCAATGGGAGTGAGTTGCTTCGCTGGTACGGGAATTGAAAAACCGAGGGAGAAGCTCGCTGAGTTCGGTGCCGGTTATCTGTCCGATGCAGAGCTGGTAGCCCTGTTGCTTGATACCGGAACCAAAGGGGAAAATGTCGTGCAGCTTGCTCAGAGGCTCCTCTTTGAAAAAGGGGGACTCGCTGGTGTTTTCCTTTCCGAAGGACAGCAGATTGAGACCAAAGGCATCAAAAAAGCGAAGGCGTCAAGAATGCTTGCCGTGAGAGAGATCTTGAGACGCCTTCCTTTCACGCAGTCGTTTCAGGTCACCACACTCGAGAATTTGGTTTATTCTCTTAGGCCATTTTTTCTTGCAAGAAAGAAAGAGACAGCACTCATTCTGTTTCTAGATCATAGAAAAATGGTGATCAAACGGGAAATTATCACCTCTTATCTGGAGAACTGTCTTTTGATTCCCACAGGAAAAATTGTCAGAGATGCTGTGAGTTCAGCAGCGAAGTTCTGCCTTATCCTTCACAATCACCCGAGCGGAGATGCGAAACCTTCCAATTCCGATTTAGCGACGACGGTTTCCTTATACCGACAGCTAGCATCTTTGAACATTTTGCTTTTAGATTCGCTTATTATGACGGATAGTGAAACTTTTTCCTTCCGTCAGACAGGGACGGAACCTTACGGAGATCCTTCAGCTAGCTTATAGGAACCAGAGTTTGATGAGTCGGATTTATCCTTGTTAAAAAGGGACATTGCCTTCTGACAGATTGCCTTATTGTTTCGCAACGTGTAAACATAATGGGCAAAAATCGTTGAATAATGCACATTTCGTTTCTATAATACTAGCAGTTACATTGGAGGGAATATCATGTCCTACAAAATCGATAAAGAGCTTCAGGAAGGTATGGATCTTCTCAAGGAAGAGAAGAAAATTGATTCCGCTCTGAAATTGATCAACCACTCTGCGAGAAAGGGTACAACCAAAGGAAAGTCCTTCTTTGAAGTGGGACGAATCATCAGGACAGGTGTTCCTGGACTTGAAGCGAATCCTGAAGAATCCAGGCGTTATTATGATGCGGCAATGAATCATTTCCGCCACGAGCCCTGCGATAGCATGGATTACCGCGAGATGGGTGATTACTACTACTATGGCTTGGGCACAGATGCAGTCAATCTGAACCGAGCTCTTGAGTATTATGATATGGCGGCAAAAGACGACGATGAACTCGCATTGCAGCGAGCCACCGTGATCCGTGAGACGATGAAGCGGGGAAGTGCAACTTCCGCTCCTGCCTTAACTCCTGAATCTGCGCTTCACGAAGATATGATCGTTTCTTCGACAGAAAAGGAAGAGACCACACCGGCTAACGCCGTTGCAGAAGAGCTTATAGCTGAAGATAAGGAGACGGCTCAGGAAACCGTTTCTGAGCCTCAGGTGACTGTCTCACCTGTTGTCTCTTCAGAATCAAAACCGGTTGTTACAGATAATAAGATTGTTAATGAAATTATTAGTGCAGATCAGCTCTTGATCCGTGCCATCCGTCTTCTTGATTCGGATGTTTCTTCCGAACAAGATAAGCTCGATGGTCTTGAATTGGCGAAGGCAGCCGCTGATGAAGGTTCGCTGAGAGCTAACATCCTTCTCGGGTATATCTATGAGGGGGAGAATGCACTTGTTGAGGGAAATTATGACCTCTCCAGAAAGTATTACGAAACGGCTATCGGTTTAGGTTCGGCTACGGCTATGTATCGTCTTGGAAAACTTTATCTCGAACCGGATTCTCCGTTCTATGATGATCAGGTCGGCCATAAGTTGATTGAAGATTCTGCAAGAAAAGGCTATGTCTTTGCTCTCTGCGCCATCGGCGATGCCTTCCGTATCAAAGTTGTTGATCCGAGGAATCTCGACATTGCGTATCGTTATTATGCCCTTGCCGGCGAGCGTGGTCTTGGACTTGGATACCACAATATGGCGGAGATCGATGCTTCGCGTCAGCAGATTGATTTGGCTCATGAACATGAGAAGCTTGCCGCTGACAACGGATACGATCCGGAAATAGGCAATCAGGATCCTCTCTTCTATTCTCTTCACATCTAGTCTATTCTTCGCTGCACTTAAGTAGTCTTGCATGCGGGTCGCTTGACCCGTATTTTTGATTTATAGATTTATGCAAAAGGATGATAAGAGAAGAGATAACAAAAAAGTAAAAAAAACCTCACAAACCGGTTGACTACTCGGCGCACGTATGATAGAATTATCTCCGCTGCTCGGGAGAGCGGCGCATACGATCGCTCTTTGAAAACTGAATGGGATGACCAGTACAAGTATATATACATACACCAAAAGTCAAACGTCGGTTCCTGAATAAGGACATCAACGGACGAGTAGCGGAACTATATACCAGATATTGAGTCTGACCCCCATAAGGGGGGCAGAAACACATAAGTCGGCTGCCAGGCCGGCCCCATGCGCAGGAACAACCGCCTGATCCTATCAGGCGACAAAACCATGTCATGAGAGTTCGATCCTGGCTCAGGATAAACGCCGGCGGCGTGCCTAATACATGCAAGTCGAACGAGTGCAGCGATGCACGAGTGGCGTACGGGTGAGTAACACGTTGGTAACCTGCCCCGCAGACCGGGATACCCTAGTGAAAACTGGGCTAATACCGGATGGCGTCCCCAGGGCGGAAGCCCGGGGGACCAAAGGCGGCCTCGGCCGCGCTGCGGGATGGACCTGCGTCGCATTAGCTAGTTGGCGGGATAAAAGCCCACCAAGGCCGGGATGCGTAGCCGAGCTGAGAGGCTAAACGGCCACATTGGGACTGAGACACGGCCCAGACTCCTACGGGAGGCAGCAGTAG
>CAUUFA010000016.1:0-27431 GCA_963544395.1 uncultured Bacilli bacterium
TCCACTCGCCTTTGAACTCCGGGAATCTCAAAGGCGGGACATTGAGGCCCTTTTTATTATTGTTCGTCATCGCCATAATCGATACCTAGCTCCTTGAGATACACCGAAATCTCTTTATCTAACTCCTTCCTCTGCTTTTTGAGATCCTTGAGGTCTTTCATGACGGCCTGGATGTCGATCGGCTTTTCCTCCTCAAAAGTGTCTACGTAGCGTGGGATGTTGAGATTATATCCGTTGTCTTCAATCTCTTTCATCGACGCACAGTGGGCATATTTGTCTACGTCTTCCCTCTTCATATAGGTTTGGACGATTTTTTCAACGTTCTCGTCCGTGAGTCGGTTCTGGTTCTTCCCGGATTCGAATTCCTTGGAAGCATCGATGAACAAAATGTTGTCTCCCTGCTTTCGGCACTTCTTGAAGACAAGGATGCAAGTGGGGATGGAAGCGCCATAGAAAAGGTTGGCGGGCAATCCGATCACTGCATCCAGATAATTTCTGTCTTTGATGAGAGTTGTGCGGATGGTTTCCTCCGCAGCCCCGCGGAAGAGGACACCATGCGGCAAGACAACTGCACATGTTCCCGATTCGCCCAGTGAATAAATCATATGAAGAACAAATGCGTAATCCGCCTTGGAACGGGGGGCCAATTTCCCGTATCCGGAAAATCTTTCGTCTTCCAGAAATTTCGGATCCGCACTCCATTGGGCGGAGTAAGGAGGATTGGCAACGACGGCGTCGAACCCTTCCGTCCTGGCGATCTCCATATGCTCTGGGCAGGGGTTCTCCAAGGTGTCGCCATTGAAGATGCTGAACTGCTTGTACGAAAGGTTGTGAAGGAGCATATTCATTCTCGCGAGATTGTAAGTCGTGTTGTTGAGCTCCTGGCCATAATAAGATCGGACGTTTGCCTCTGCTCTGATGCGCAGTAGCAGCGAGCCAGAGCCGCAGGCAGGGTCGTAAACGTTTTTGAGATTCGTTTTCCCCTGTGCCTTGGTCACGAGTTTCGCAAGAAGCTTTGAGACCTGCTGAGGCGTGTAGAACTCGCCGGCCTTCTTTCCTGCCGAGGCGGCAAACTTACCGATGAGATACTCATAGGAATCTCCGAGCAGATCTATCTGCGTTTCACCGGCATCCAGCTCGATGTCGTTGATTCTTGTCAGCACTTTTCCGATGAGCTCGGATTTTTCATTCTCGCCTTTTCCCAATTTGTTGGAGTGGAGGTCGAGGTCGTCAAAAAGCCCCTCAAAGCACGATTCTCGTTTGCGCTCTTCTTTCTTTCTCTCTTCCTCGCTGAGCCCTTCACCGATCGGCGCAGCCTGAACGGAGCTGTTAAATGAATTAATTCCTTTCTCAAGAACATCTATGGAGAAAGTCTTGTTCTTCACCATAGGGATCAAGGCACTGAAAAGGTATTTCGGTTCGATGCAGTATCCGATTTTCTTCGAAAGCTGGTCTTTGAGACCGTTAGCGCCTTCGCGATAGTCCTCGATTTCCCAGGCCTTGGCGAAGGAGATGCCGTCATCCTTCAGCATCTCGGCAGCTTCTTTTTCTTCCTTGTCGCACAGATTCTTGTAGAAGATGAGGCCGAGGATGTAGTTCTTGAATTCGTTTGCATCCATATTGCCTCTGAGACTGTTAGCCATGTCCCACAGTGCGGCCTGAAGTTCCTGCGACTCTTTTTCCTGAACTTTTGCGGTGTCCATATTATTTAATCCTCTCTTTCGATTTTTCGCATAGCTGCCAGCAACAGCATACTTTCTTTGTCCTCTATCGCCTTCCCAATGATCTTTCGCTTAAGAAGAAGGCGGTACAGACCGCCGATTCTCTTCTGCTTCTCCATCGGCGGGGGAGTCCCTATTTCCAGGTCTCTCAGATCCGCCGGCTTTATCAGTTTCACTGGCCCCATTCCTTGAATCTGGGGATAGATCTTTTCCTTCGAGCATGGGCCTTCGTTCAACGCCCACATCAGATAGAAGGGATCTAGAGCAGCGGTGTTTATTCGAATCAAAGCGAGATTCGACGGGACCAATCGACCCTTCAAGACATCTCCGACAACGACAGAACGGAATTGGGTGAACCCATATAGAAGGTCTCCCGGACGTGCAAATAGGCATAGTTCCTTTTTGCTAGCCGAAATTCTGGCGGTGCTATGCGCGGGCTGCAAATCCATCTTGTAGCCGGAATAGTAAGTGATATCCTGCATGGTGACCATGGGCAGGAAAATCACCTCATCCGTTTCTGAGGCAGGCTCGAGCCTCGATATGTTGGTTCCTAATGTGATTTCTGACAAATCCGATAGTTTCATACTCTGTTGCCTCTGCAATTTACGTAAATATCTTAAAACGCATAGAGCCTTTTGTCAAGAGAAAATATGAAATTTATCAAAATTGCGCTAGAAGTATTTCTTACAGGTCTCTTCTATGTACCGCTTGACGTCTTCCCTCAGCTCGCCTTTGATTTTGAAATAGGGCTTCTTTGAGTTTAATCGCTGCCTCCGTTTTTCCACGGCCTTCTTGGGAAGCAGGCTTTCTATGGTTCCGTCGGAGACGTACTCGTAGATGGCAAAATCCTTTATTACGCCCATCAGCTGCTCATAGGCGATGTCGAGCTCCTCGGCTTCCTTCTGGACGTCCCTTTGTTTTTCGCCTTCAACGAACCGGTCGAACTCCGCATCGACATCTGCATCTTTGTCCAATCCGGGGGCAACTTCGTCGATGAATTTTTTGAGGAGGTCCTTCTTGTACTTCAAGGAATCCGAACTAGTGGATTCCAAGATTTTAGCGATTCTCTTTAGTTCTTCGAGTCGCTCCATAGCCCCCTTCTGGCTTCCTTGGATGGTGCCTTTAAGGAGGTTCATGATGTATTCGAAATTGATGCGGTCGTTCTGAACGAGTTCAAGGAAGAAATCGGCGGGGACTTCCTCTGGTGGTAGATCGGGGCCCGGATGTTTATAAGTTTCCGCTAGATCCTTGTATTTGGAAAGGTAGTCTTCATAAGTTTGCCTGGACATGCCGAGTTCTTCCTCGTCCCAGTCAAAATCTACGAAGGTATTCAGAACTCTGACGGTCTTTATCAAACTTCGGAAAAGGTTCAGGAAGGTGATCTTGTCAGCCTCGGTTTGGAGCGGATCGACGTCTTGGGGTGTTTTTGCGATGTCCTCTATCGCCTGCCTCTCTTTGATGAACTTGCTGATGTAATCCTCAAGCTTTCCGACCAGCACCACATCCTTGGAATCCCCTGCGAAAAGGGCTATCGCTTTGTCCGTGTCATCCTTGAACGTTCCGAGGATTCTTTGCGGGACGGCCTTGCCAACTACCGGTATCTGGGTGTCGAAGCAGACGATGTTACCATGGGGCTTGCTCTCGCCGTTGAGCCGGTTCGTTCTGGAGAATGCCTGGATCAGACGGTGGTATTGGAGGCTCTTATCCAGATATAATGCGCTTAAGCGTTTCGAGTCAAAGCCTGTCAGGAACATGTCCACGACGATTAGCAGGTCGATTTCCCTCGATTTGAGCCGCTTCTGGACATCGATGTAGTAAGAAGAAGTCTGGCCGTTGTCGGTAGAGAACGAGGTGCCGAACATCTGGTTGTAGTCGGCGATGATTCTATCCAAGGCATCCCTTTGAGATTCTGTCGCACCAGGCTCCAGTTCGTCATTGGGCTCAAAAGTGAAACAGGCGCAGATTCTGTGCTTCCCCTCATCGATTCTCTTCAACTCAGCGTAATAGCGAAGAAGCAAGTCGATGTCTTTGACAGCGAAAATCGCGTTGTAGCGTTCGTCGAACGTCACCCTTCCGAAAGTATCGAGAACTTTCTGGGAGACGGAGGATATTCTGTCGGGGTTGCGGATAAGGTCGTCTGTCTCACTGGGGCCGAGTTCCCTGCTTTGCGGTTGAACCTTCACTGTGTTGTAGTAATAGACGTTGAAGCCGAGGACAGCGTGATCGCGGATGGCCTCACCGATTCGATATTTATCCTTGCATTCGCCAAAGACCGCGGCAGTGGTGAAATCTAAGTCCGCTTTGTTTTCTTCAAAAATCGGCGTTCCCGTAAAGCCGAAGAACTGAGAGCCGGCGAACACCTTCTTGATATTCTTGTGCATCTCGCCGAAGTTCGACCTGTGGCATTCGTCGATGATGAAAACGGTCGAGTCTTTGTAGGCAGCGAACTCGTTCGGGTATTTCTTGCAGCAATTCGACATCTTCTGAATCGTGGTCATGATCAAGTTCGCCGTACTGTCGCGGAAGGCCGGGATAAGGTCGGAACCGGTCGGTGTTCCCGTGAAACAGTTCTTCTCGAACTTGTTGAATTCGTCCGATGTCTGCGCGTTCAGGTCTTTGCGGTCGATTAAGAAAACAACCTTCGAGACGTTTTTCAGAGTCCGGACGATTTGAGCGACTTTAAATGAAGTGATTGTTTTCCCCGATCCTGTAGTGTGCCAGATGTATCCGTTGTTCTTTGTGTTCTCTGCCAGGTTCGTGAGGGCCTCAACCGCCCTCACCTGATAAGGGCGCATGGCCAGCAGTGCTTTATTCGTGTTGTCGAGCACCATGTATTCGCTTATCGTCTTGGCGAGGGCGCACGGTGTCAATCTCTCCCCAGCGAATTCCATTAGGTTGTTCACGGGCCTATTGTCGGCATTCTGCCAGGTGAAGACGAAATCCTTGTTGATTTCCAAATTGTTCGCATAATAGCGGGTGTTGACGCCATTCGAAATAATGAAGATCTGGATGTAATAGAAAAGGTCTTTATAAGAATCCCTTTGGTATCGGGCAATTTGGTCAAACGCCTTCTTCAGATCCATTCCCCGGCGTTTGAGCTCAATCTAGACGAGGGGGAGGCCGTTGATGAGCAGCGTAACGTCATAGCGGTTTTCGTGCTTGCCATGGACCATTACCTGATGTGTGACTTGAAAACGGTTGTTGCACCAATTCGACTTGTCAAAAATCTTCACCGAATGCTTCTTGCCATCCGAATCGAATTCGATTTCCTGGTCCTGCCTAAGATTCTTTGCAGACTCAAAGCGCGATTTCCCAAGCATTGAGTTCAGGAGGCGACTGAACTCCTTGTCGGATAGGATGATTCCGTTAATTAAATTAATCTGCCTGCGAAAATTCCGGTAAAGCTCTGCCTCGTTGCTAATTTCCACATATTCATAGGACAACCCCTGCAATGCATGGATAAGTTCCTTTTCCAGTTGTGCTTCGCTCTGATAGTCATCCATTTTCTTTGCTCTCCTCCTGTTCGATCGAATCAATTCCGTATTTTCTGCAAAGTGACAGAATCTGCCTACGTGCTTTGTATGTCGGTTTGTGATGACCGTTCTCCCAGCGATTCACCGTTGCGAAAGATACGTTCAGCTTTTTGGCGAATTCTTTCTGTGAAAGAACCATTGCTTGTCTGAGCTCTCTTATTACCTTCGAATAATCCATATAACAAGTATAACAAAGGTACCTTATTCTAGGGTAACTGTTTTGCCTGTTTGGATTCGATGGCTGATGGCACGCCTTTCATTAGTCCTATCGCACAACTTCCCGTGCGGTTCTTTCTTCAGTTAACCATTCCTCGCTTTATGGAGGAGGTATTATGGCAATCGTTTACGAATAAAATCTTCTGTTAGGTATGCTCTTCCGTTCTCTTTTCCTCTTCCGTTCCCGTCATGTGGGTTTCCCACTTCCGAACCCGGTTCGGAGGGGAGGCGGCGCAGATTGAGCCACCTCTTTATCCTGTTACCTAACTTCCTAAGCATCACGTTCGGAGTTGATCCAATAAAATATTGAAATTATATCGTCATAGCGATATATTATGATTATGACTTTCAAAGATTTACTCAGCGAGAAGGGATTCACGGTCTACCGTCTTTCCAAGACCAGCTCAATCCCCCTCACTACGCTGGAAGACATCGCATCCGGCAAACGGGATATCCTCGACTGCTCGGGGAGAACCCTGCTCTCCATATCCAAGGCCCTGGTTACTTCCATCGAGGATCTTTTGTCCTTGGAGAGGGAAGAGTCGGAGTCAGCGCTTCCTCCATTCCTGAGGGAATCCATCGACGATTATCGCTTAGCCATACGGAAGAAATCGACGCTGGTTGGGGATATGGAGGAGCAGCTACGGAGCTCCATCAACATTGCTGAAGTGGAGAACCTGATCTCCATGGAACAGGCAGATAGGCTGAGGACCCGATATTTCTAAGGAGACAGGAAGATGAATATGATAGATTTCACCGACATGCCGATCAGGAACAAGACTTATGATGGTGCTAATGGAAGCAAGTTTGCCGTTCTTTATGACGGCAGACAGTACATGCTGAAACTGCCAACCCACGCCAAACACAATCCGAATCTCTCTTATTCGAACAGCGCCGTTTCGGAATATCTCGGATCCCACATCTTCCAATCGGTCGACATCGATGCCCAAAATACTCTCTTGGGAATCTACACCTATCACGGAGTGACCAGAGTCGTAGTGGCCTGTCGGGATTTTACCAGGCCTGGTGCTGTATTTCAGAATTTCGCATCCCTAAAGAACGCCATTGTGGATTCCCCATCCAACGGCTATGGGACGGAACTGTCGGATATCCTAGACACCATTCAGAGTCAAAGAGCCGTCGATTCGAAAATGCTTTCCGATTTCTTTTGGGATATGTTCGTCGTCGATGCTTTCATCGGGAACTGGGACAGGCACAACGGAAACTGGGGCTTTCTGTACGATCAGGAGAAGGACGCCATGTCCATCGCGCCGGTTTTCGACTGCGGCTCCTCCCTCTATCCGCAGATGGATGATGAATTGGCTAAGAAGGTCCTGTCTTCGAAAGCGGAGATGAACGCACGAATCTATGACACCCCGACATCCGCTATACTCATCGACGGGAGAAGGGGAAATTATCAGGCTATTCTCTCTTCCCACGCTTATCCCGAATTGGATGCCGCTTTACAAAGAATTGTTCCTAGAATCGATATGGAATCCATTGAGCGGATGATAACGGAAATTCCGGTTCTATCAGACGTTCATAAGGAATTTCTGATAAAGATTCTTCGGCTCCGGAAGAAGATTCTTTTGGACAGTGCATTAAAATCCCTTTCCAAATAGGCTCTGCCGGTTCGTCTGTGGACACTATTTGGTCCACCAAAGCATTTGACAGTCGAACACCTATCCTGTGTTTCACATATTCGTGCCCGAAGAAAGCCTATTTCTGGGTCATTTCCTTTTTCTCTTCTCCCGCTCTGTGGCCGACAACGCATCCATCCGCGGTTTCCGTGGGAACCTATAAAACTTCTTCTCAGCATCTGGCCTAATCACGCTGCCTTTTCGAGAGAGGAAGGGCGGGCTGCCACGTAATCCAAAGAAGGATAGGAGAATAAGCCCAGTAGGAATGGATGAGGGATAAGTCCTCATCAAAGGGACAGTGAAGTTTTAGGAGAGCAGAAGTCTTTAATAGTCGAGGAAAATGGGGCCACAGAAACTCCCTATTCATCGGGAAATTTCGAAGAAGCGCGGACAAGTTACCTGCGGACAAGCCTCAAAAGACCCGATTTCATCGATATTTTTGGCTTCCTCTATGGAGTCGTCTATGGTAGAATAGCCTTACCATAAAACACAACATTCCGAGTGGGTCATCTAGCCAAGATCCGTCCCGAAAAGTTGTCCGCAATCCGTCCGCATTTGGTCCGCAGAAGCCCTTCTAAACGGTTCTATGAGGGTTTTTCCTGTTCTTTCGCAAACGCATGATTTCTCGATAGAATCAGGCTTTTTTGGCAAAGTTCCCTTTTTGATTCATACCCCCTTGATTGACCTAGGGCATCCTTGTCATATCCGTATCGGACTTCATAGAGGTAATATTTCCCCTTCTCTTCCTGAATGCACTGATACTTTTTTCTCATGACTTTCGCCCAGCCCGAAATTGCAGACATAATATCCCCAATACATAATAACTAGTATGCATCTTATACCGAAAAAGAAATGCCCGAATCAATGGGATTCAGGCGATTCTTTCAGTTTTTCTCTAGCTAGGCATACATATCTTGAAGAGATAAGAATTAATGGTATTAGTTGCAATTACCTAGGATGTTCGTTAAAATCAGGCTAGATTTAGGCAAAGGGGCTAAGAACGCAATGGATGAACAGAGGGTCAGCAGCGGTGGCACGAATAACAAATTCGCCTTTTTGAAGACCAACTTCCCTATCTTATTTTCAATCATTTGCTTTTGCTTGTATCTTTGTCCTTTCCGTCATGTCATCTACCTCGATCATGAGGCTTACTTTAATGTTTTCCAAAATATCAAGACTGAATTTTATTGGATTTTAATTTCTTCCTGTATTCTTTTTGTAATATCTGTTTTTGCTACAGTCATGTTAAACTTCAAAAAAGCCCATCAAAACAAAACTTTCAGAATCTTTGTATATTCTATTTATCTCCTTTCTCTTGTTTTCTTTGTGTTGACCTTTGTGTTTGGATATGGATTATCTGCTAATGGCATTAAATAAAATTGACTGGGAAAAATAAGTTTTACATGGTCTAAACCATTTATACAATATGAAACGAATTTCTTTGTTGATGATCCAGGATTTGAAGAGCCGCTTGCCAATTATATGACAATCAGGTTGGAGGACTAAACATGAAAAGATTTCAGACATTTTTTAAAACATCATCCGAAGCGCTGATCATTCTTGGAACATTGTTATCTGCATTATTTATCGGACTTTCCATCGCCTTCGCTGCAACAAACTTATCTTCTAACCCTGTTTCTGAAGCGCCTTTTTTCGTCGCTCTATTTGAGCTTGTTTTTTCCGCCTTTCTGTTGAGCCGTTTCTTTCATAAGATCACTTCCGCCGTCTCCAAGCTCAACGTAACGTTCGGTATCATCGCCCTTGTTTTTTGGGCCCTTCATTTTGTTTCCTTCTTCGCGATTTGGATCTATATCAACAAAGTTTCAATCAGCGGCACCGATCTATCTCATCTCCTTGTCAGATATGCCGTTTTGATCTCCTCCGCTCCGCTGATTGAAACCATGCTCTTCTGTTTTTCTCAGATAAAAAAGCAATAATTTATTTTGACCGCCGCTCTTCTTCGATATAATGAACCAAACAGGAGGAAGCACGATGGATCTAGCGATCAGAAATCGATGGTTCACCATTGGAGGATCATCCTCAGTCACTGACTTGGAAGGGAAGGAAATCTGTCTCGTCAAAGGTAGGTTCTGGACATTCACGCGGAAGAAATTCATTCAGGCGCTCGATGGGACGACGAAGTATGTGGTACGGAACAAGTTCTGGCGGCTATTTGCTTATCAGGCGATGGTCTATGACGCCGAAGGAAAACAAATTGCCTATATCCGCCGGAAGATATTTTCCTTCCATGACCGCTATCTGATTCAATGCACGCTCGGCGAGATGGAAATTCAAGGAAACATCCTATGCCATGATTATGACATCACGCTGAACGGCAAGGTTGTCGGACACATCTCACGGAAAATCTCCTTACGGGACTCCTTCGTCCTCCATCTTGAAAACTCAGACGATTACCTCCTTTATGTCGCCCTCGTCATCGCCATCGACAACATCACCGATCAGCGGGGCTACGATGCTTCCAACAGCTGATTCCTGACTTCATACCAACAAAAGAGCGGCGAAGAAATAGGTTCGCCGCTTTTTCTATCTGTCTTTCTAGGAAAAGAAAAGTTCCTTCTAAACTCCGTTTACCAGATCGTGACTCTCTTTTCCGGCGCTAGATACATGCCATCCCCTTCCTTGACATCAAAAGCAGCGTACCACTCGGGGAAGTTTCTAGGTTGCATGTTGGCTCTCAGCTGTGTCGGCGCATGGACATCGTTTGTCAGAAGAAGACGGACATACTCCTCCTTTGCCTTCATGCACCAGATCCTGCCCCAGTTGCGGAAATAGGACTGGAAATCCGGATGCTCTAACGTGTGCATGATGCCGAGCGTCACGCCCATACCGCCGTTATCGGCGATATTTTCCGAGACGATCAGCTCGCCGTTGACCTTTCCTCCGCAATAATCGATCCCATCAAACTCCTCAATCATCCTCTTGGTGAGAGATTGGAAAGCAGCGTAGTCCTCTTTCGTCCACCAGTCGGCAAGATTGCCCTTCTCATCAAACTGCGCGCCGTTGTTGTCGAAGGCGTGAGAGATCTCATGCCCGATGACAGCGCCGATGCCACCCAAATTTTCCGAAACCGACTGCTGCAGGCTATAGAACGGCTTCTGCAGGATAGCCGCCGGAAAGGTGATATCGTTGCTCGAAGGGTTGTAGCAGGCGTTGACAAGATGCCCAGGCATGCCCCACTCTGTCCGATCAACAGGAAGATTCAGCTTCACCAAATTGTGAAGAATATGGCACTTTGTCAGTTTTCTCATCGCCTCAAGAAGCGTGTCATTTTCATCGACAGTCAAGCTAGCATAATACGGGTCGATCTTATCGGGATATCCCATCTTGATGACGATTGTATCCAGCTTCAGGATGGCTTTTTCTTTCGTGCTTTCCTTTAAGAAGGCATTCTCTGCCATCCGCTTCTTATACATCCCAATGATCTTCTTGACCATCTCGATGACATCCTTCTTCGCTGCCTCTCCGAAATACGTCCGACCATAATAGACGCCGATCGGCTCCGAGAAATTTCTCGATACCGTCTGATAGGCTCTCTTTTCCAAGACAGGATCCTTCTTGACCCCCGTGAGTGCTCTCCGGTAAGACGTTCCGATTTCCGAAATCTCCTCCGAGAGGAAAGAGGACGTGCGGATAAGCGTGCGGATATATGCCCAGTGCAGATAAAGTGGGAACGTCTTTCCAGAGAAGTAGTCCTTCATCTCCCGGATCGCTTTTGGATCATAGACGATGATCTCTTTCGGCATCTTCTCCCCATAAAGATCCTTCAACAGTGAAGCCAAGTCAAACGGAGCCACATAATTGCAGACCTCTTTGGTCGGCATCGGGTTATAGTTGTCCACATAGTTTGCCCACTCCAGCTGCGATTTCACCTTCTTTGCCACCAGAGCATCAAAGGCTAAGGCATCCTGCAGATAACGTTCCTGATCCTCAGAAGATAAATCCGTGAACCGAAGCAGCTTTCTGACCATATCCGACCATAACGCAAGAAGCTTTTCCTTGGCCGGATTTTTCTCATCATAATAAGAGGTGTCCGGAAGAATGATGTCGGGGCCCACAACGATGAACGAATGCTTCGTCGCATCCTTCATATCAGGCTCCACACCGAAATTGAACGGAAGATCCATATTGAGCAGAGAAAGCTCCTTCGCCCTGCGATTGAGCTCCTCCACTGTTTTGATGCCTTCGATTTCATGTAAGAGCGGAAGCAAAGGCTTGATCCCCTCTTCATTTCTTTTCTCCTGCTTAAGCAGCATCCGATATAACGAGATCGCATTTTTCATCTCCGGAATATCGCAGCTCTTTTTCTCAGAGGCAAAATCCCGAAAGTCTGCCATCAGCGTCTTTTCTACACCCTGATCCAGCTCGGCAAATCCGCCGGCTGTCGGTCTATCATCCGGAATCGTCGCCTGCTTTAGCCAGACATCGTTGACTGCATGATAGAGGTCATCCTGAATCCGTACTGTTTTATCATTCATAGCAAAATGCTCCTTTATCCTTCATTATCGTAGCCGTTTTTCACCAGAGAATAAAGTAAAACAGCAAAGAAAAAGAGCCTGTTTCCAGGCTCTTGAGATTACTGTGCAGTGAACTCGTCCTTCGATGCACCACATAAGGGGCAGACAAAATCCGCAGGAAGATCTTCCCACTTCGTGCCCGGAGCGATGCCGTTGTCAGGATCGCCGGCCTCCTCGTTGTAAGACCATCCACAGAGATTGCAAACATAGGTCTTGAAGCCGTTGCCGTTTTCAGAAATGCTCATAACGTTCTCCTTTCTGTCGGCACCATTCAAGCAGGAACGGATTGATAAGTCAATGAGTTTGCTCACCCACGAACCGAAGACCTGTCTCACCATGCTTTTCCTTTCTACTCTTATCGGAGCGTCCTCCTTGCAATATACCCCTGTAGGGTATATATTATTCAAGAAGGAGGATGTGACTTATGAACGAAGAATACCAGGAACGGCAGCGACACACCAAGCGGGATCCCCGGGAGCTCAAGAACCTTCAGACCCGTCTTAACCGCATCATCGGTCAGCTTACCGGCATCCAGAGAATGTTAGATGAAAACCGCTATTGCGGCGATATCCTCAATCAGATCGCTGCCAGCGAAAGCGCCTTGCAGCAAGTCGGTTACCTCATCCTGAAGACGCATATGGAAACCTGCGTCAGTGAAGATATCCGATCCGGAAAAGAAAATAGTCTCGATGAAGCCCTCGATCTGATGAGAAAACTGAAATAGGAGGAACCATGCCCAAAATCAACAATCAGAAATTTGATGTCTCCGGCATGACCTGTGCCTCCTGCTCCGCTCACGTGACAAAAGCTGTCCAGCGCGTCAAAGGCGTCGAGAGCGTCAACGTCAATCTCCTCACCAATTCGATGCTTGTCTCTTACGACGATCCGGCGACACCTTCTCTTATCACGGAGGCTGTCTCAAAAGCCGGCTATCAGGCATCCTTGAGCAAGGAAGCAGAAAACAGCACTCCTGCTGCAAGCCATTCTGACACACTGCAAGACAAAGAGACCCCCTTGCTCCTTCGCCGCCTCATCTTCTCCCTGATTCTTCTCCTTCCTTTATTCTATCTCGGCATGGGATATATGAACTCGGGCTGGCAATGGCCACTCGGAGCCTTGAGAGATAACCCCTTCTATTTCGCACTGACCGAGATGCTCCTTTCTTTTCTCATTATGCTGATCAACAGAGCCTTCTTCATCTCCGGATTCCGTTCCCTCATTCATGGCGGACCCAACATGGATACCCTCGTCGCCTTAGGTTCTGGCGTTGCCTTCCTCTATTCCTTCGTTCTCCTCTTCCTCATGTCCCACTTTGCGATGAAGAGCGATTTTGCAAAAGTCATGGAGACCTCCATGCACTTAAGCTTTGAGACCGCCGGCATGGTGCCTAGCCTCATCACCATCGGTAAAACCCTGGAATCCTACTCCAAAGGAAAGACGACAAACGCCATCAAAGCCTTGATCGGCCTCACCCCGAAAGAGGCGCATGTCCTTCGGGACGGTGAAGAAGTCACCATTTCAGCCGATGACCTTGTCGCCGGCGAGATCTGTCTGATCAGACCCGGAGAAGCTTTCCCGGCCGATGGTGTGGTACTAGAAGGTGAATCGAGCGTCGACGAATCCGCCCTCACCGGAGAATCCATGCCAGTCGATAAAAAGAAAAACTCCCTTGTTTCCGCAGCTACGATCAATCAGAACGGCGCACTGAAAGTCAAGGTAAGCCGGGCAGGTAAAGAGACGACCTTCCATCATATCATTGAGATGGTAGAGACAGCATCCGGTACGAAAACTAAGATCAGCCGCATCGCTGATCGCGTATCCGGAATCTTTGTTCCCGTCATTCTGATCCTCTCTCTGCTCGTTTTATTTGGTTGGATCATATTCGGCAGAGAATTCGTCCGGCAGAATTTCGATGATACCACCCTCACCTTCATCACCTATGCCCTTCAGAAAAGCATCGCTGTCTTAGTCATCGCCTGCCCCTGTGCGCTCGGGTTAGCGACCCCTGTCGCCATTATGGTCGGCTCAGGAAAAGGCGCAAAGCACGGCATCCTGTTCAAGACGGCTTCTGCCTTGGAAGAGGCAGGAAAAGTCGATTTTGTCGTCTTGGATAAGACCGGAACCCTGACAAAAGGCGCCCCTTCTGTCACCGCCGTGATTCCAGCAGATAACGTTACAGAGGCCGAACTGCTTTCTCTTGCCGCCTCATTAGAAGCAAACTCAGAGCATCCGCTTGCGAAAGCCATTCTTGCAAAAGCAAAGACAGAGAACCTGACTGCCTCCTTCCTTGAGTCATTCTCGGTTCTTCCCGGATTCGGTGTTCAGGGAGAGCTCCGTCAGCAGATTGCTCTGGCAGGTAATTCCAGGCTGATGGAAGAGCATCATCTTCTGACACCGACACTCAAAGAAAAAGGGGAGCAGCTCTCTGACGAAGGCAAAACACCATTATTCTTTGCGCTTGGCACCAAGCTTCTTGGCATCATCGCTGTCGCTGACGTTCTCAAAGAGGATTCCCGTCAAGCGGTAGAAGAGTTCAAGACGATGGGGATCACACCGATCATGCTGACCGGCGACAACCGGCGAACTGCTTCTGCCATCGCTGCCAAGGCTGGTCTCACCCATTGCATCAGCGACGTTCTTCCGGATGGGAAACAGGTCGTCATCCAGCGCCTTCAGAAAGAAGGCAAAGTGGCAATGATAGGCGACGGCATCAACGATGCCCCTGCGCTCACACAAGCTGATATCGGCATCGCGATCGGAGCAGGATCCGATGTTGCTATTGATTCCGCGGATGTCGTTTTAATGAAATCGACCCTCTTAGATGCGACGGCTGCTGTCCGCTTAAGCCGTCACACACTGACGAACATCAAGGAGAACCTTTTCTGGGCCTTCTTCTATAACCTCATCATGATTCCGCTAGCGGCCGGTGTCTTCTCCTCGACAGGCAACGCCTTCCTTCGGGATATGCAGCCTTGGTATGGATCCGCAACCATGGCAATCTCCTCTCTTACCGTCTGTCTCAATGCGCTGAGGATCAATTTCTTCCCGCTCTATCGCCAGCGGAAAACCAGCCATCATCCTCGGAAAACACTGCCGGAAGATTTTTTTACGGAGAAGGCATGCTCTATTCTTCCTTCGGACAAAGAGGCTAGCGCAAAGATCCGAATCGGAGGCATGATGTGCGAAAACAGCGCATTGCATGTCAAAGAAGCACTGGAAAACATCCCAGGCGTAAAATCGATAGATGTCTCTTTGGAGAAAGGGGAAGCCAGGATTGATTCCGACTCACCCATCTCTGAAGAAACACTTCACTCAACGATCACCGCTGCCGGATATGAATATCAAGGTGAGGTGAAAACAAGTTATCATCAACGGATTGAGATTCCGGATATGATGTGTGAAAACTGCGTGCATCATGTCAAAGAGGCGCTAGATAAAATCCCAGGCATCACCTGTGTTGATGTCTCATTAGAAAAACTTCAGGCGGATGTATTCTCGACACGCCCTCTTTCCGACGACCAGATCAGGCAAGTCATCCAAGAAGCCGGTTATGATGTCAAGATGATAGAAACGATAGAATGATTCACTAACATATACATAGGAGGTATCGATCATGGAAAAAATCATCACAGTGACTGGTATGAAGTGCGAACATTGCGAAGCTCACACCGTTGAGGCGCTGAAGAAAGTCGAAGGTGTCGTCTCTGCAACAGCAGACAGAACCAAGAACGAAGCGAGAGTGGCGTTAGTTCGGGATGTTTCCGATGAAGTTCTTCTCAAAGCCATCAACGATAACACCCGTTATCACGCTTCTGAAGTCAGAAAAGCCTAACCGATAGTTTTTTTAACGGGATGACAACCAGAAAGCAGCTGTGCTTCCTTTCTTTTCTGACCTTAGATTCCGACCACAACATAGAGAAAAACCGAGAGGAACTGCAACAAAGTTCCGCCGAGACAGAAGAGGTGGAAGATGGAGTGCCAGTATTTCCGCTTTGAGCCGATGCCATAAAGGATGGAACCGAGCGTATAGACGATGCCACCGCTGATTAAGAGCCAGGTTCCTCCGATCTTCAGGCTCTTCAGAAGCCAAGGATAGAAGAAGATGATGCACCAGCCGATCAGGATGTAGAGAATCATCGAGACGATCTTCACCGGAAGCTTTCTCATCATGGTAGCGTTGAGCACCACGCCGAGAATCGCTAAGGCATAGACGGCCCCCAAAAGAACGTAATGATAAGGAGATATCTCCTTTAATCCGAGCAGGACAACCGGCGTGTAAGAGCCGGCAATCAGCAGATAAATCGTGCAGTGATCGATGATCTGAAACACGCTTTTTCCTCGGTTGATCTTCAGTCCGTGATAGATGGCAGAGTTGGTATAGAGGACGATGACAGTGAGAGAGAAGACAATCATGGTGGAAAGACTGAGGGCATCGTGGGGTCGGCAGAGCAGACAGGCGATGACGCTTGCGATGAGGGCAAGAACACCAAATCCTGCGCCAACGATGTGGCTGATCATGTTGAACAGCTCTTCTTGGTGCGTGTATTTCGGTAACATCAGCTTCTTTCGCAATGCGTAAATCTCCGCATCGGAAAGATAACGTTCCCCGACTCTTTTCCCTTTGGTCCTGTTCCCGTTGAACTTCGTCCGAAGGTAAGCTCCCTTCTCCAAGAGGAGCTGCTTGGCTTCTCTTTTCTTTTCTCGGAACTCCTTTTTCTCTTCCCGAAGTTCCGTTTTGAGATTCCGTTTCTGTTCCCGGTACTGTTTCTTCTGCTCATCGAAATAGGAACGGGCCCGTTCTACCTCCTCATCCTTTTCGATGACAAGCCCCTTCCGGGCTTCCCGATACTCTTCTTTGGTCATGATTTTGCTACCTCGATAAAAAGGAAGAGACCTTTTGGGAGATCTCTTCCTTCGTCTGACAGAACGGATTACTCCTGATAAGCGGCGGTGATCTTCTCGGCGAGATTGCTCGGAACCGGCTCATAATCTTCGAATTCAAGGTTGAAGAAACCGGTGCTCTTCGTGATCGATTTCAGCTCGTTAGCATACTCCTGAATCTCTGCTTCCGGAACCAGGGCGATGACATTGAGCGTGTTCTCGTCTCCTTCTTCGGTGGAGAGAATTTTGCCTCTTCTCTTGCTCAGATCAGAGAGGATCGGACCGAGATAATCGGACGTGACATTGACGGTGATCTTATCGTAGGGTTCAAGCAGGATCGGATTGCATTTCGGATACGCTTCCTTAAATGCCAGGATGCCGGCATTTTTAAACGCCATTTCATTGGAGTCGACAGAGTGCTGTTTGCCATCGGTGAGCGTCGCCTTGACGTTGATGACCGGCGCTCCGATCAGACCGCCGTGCTCTAACGCTTCGTTGAAACCTTTCTCTACCGCAGGGAAGTAGCCCTTATCGATGTGGCCGCCGAAAACGGTGGAGCAGAACTGAATGCGATCAGAGGGTTCGAACTTCATCACAACGACACCATAATAGCCAGAACCGCCGGACTGCTTGATGTAACGTCCCTCGGCTTCACCGGAAGTGGTGATCGTCTCCTTGTAGACGATTTTCGGTGTCTCCAATGTGAAGTTGATCTTGTTTTCTTCCTTCAGCTTGTCGAGCACAGACATCAGATGAGACGAGCTCAGCGAGCCGATCAAGAGCTGATTGGTCGTTGCATTCTTCCTTAAATCGAGCGTCGGATCTTCCATCATCATCCTCTCGACAGCCGGGAACACCTTATCCGAATCTGCCTTGGTGGCAGGAATAATAGCCTTATAGTAAGTGGCGGTTGGATAGCGCACCATCTTGTACTGGATGACTCTCTTGGGCGAAGTGAAGGTGTAAGAAAGCCTGACATCATCGAACTTCGTGAAGGCAGCGATATCGCCTGCTCCTACCTCTTCGATCGGCGCGAGCTTCTCGCCGCAGATGCTGAACAGAGCGGAGACACGATACGTCCTCTGGTTGTTCGGACAATAGAGCTCGTCGCCGAGTCTGACAATGCCGGAGTTGACCTTGAACGCAGAGATGAGACCCTGATACGGGTTGTAATAGTTCTTGAAGAAAATCAGCGAGGCTTCCTGATCAGTGGAAGTGAGGACCTCGACATCCTTGCCCTTCTCATCCTTGGCGATATAGGGTTTAAGATCTTGCGGGGAGGGCAGGTAATCGACAAGCATGTTGAGCAATGTGTTCGTGCCGATATCCTTGGTGGCCGAACCGACAAGAATCGGATAGATGTCGCCGGAGAGCACACCTTTTCTTAAGCCGTTGCGGATTTCCTCATTGGAGAGAGGCTCGCCGGAGAAAAACTTTTCCAGCATCTCATCATCCGTCGTGGCGACCGTCTCGCAGAGCCTGTTGTGAAGCTCAAAGACAATCTGCTTCTTGTCGTCGTAGATGACATCATCGATGCAGTCCGTTCCGTTGTACTTTCTGGCCTTCAGATCGACGATATTGATGAAACCGTCGAAGTTCTGTTCACGGCCGACCGGGTAGGAGAACGGGGCACACTTCTTGTCGTCAAGCGTCTCACGGATCTGCTGATACAGCGCATTGAAATCGACATCTTCCTTATCCATCTTGTTAATGAAAAGAATGATCGGAACGCCACGTTTCCTCAGCGCTTTGAAGGATTTTATTGTTCCGACCTGAACGCCCTTCGAGGCATCTATCACTAAGATCGCCCCTTTGACCAAACGGGTGATGCCAATCGTTTCATAAACATAGTCATCGTTGCCGGGAAGGTCGATGAAATTGAGCCGGTAGCCCTGATATTCGACCGGGATGATAGAGGAGGAGATGGACATCTGCTTCTTCTTCTCATCCGAAAGGAAATCGGAGAGGGTGTTTTTGTTTTCAACGCTTCCTTTTTTGCCGATCAGGCCTGCTTTGTAAGCCAGAGATTCGATGAGAGTGGTCTTGCCGCAGCCCTGATGGCCAAGTACCGCGACGTTACGAATTTTGCTAGGCTCAAAAACCATATGTGATTCCTCCGTGATGTAATCGCTTACATTTCCATGGCAATAGTATACCTTATCTTCGGAAGAATGGGAGAGAAAAATTCATTCTCTGAAAAAAGAGCCGCTCCTTACCTCCTTTCCGGCGGTAAGAGGCTGCTCTAAGAGTCACTTCTTCAGATAACCTTGATACGAGTCGACATGTAAGAGAACTTCTGCGTTTTTCACGCGCTCCTCGGTCGGAGAAGAGATACCCTTCAGCGGGTAGTCCAGCCCGAGAATCTCGTATTTATGCACCCCTAAGGTGTGGTATGGCAGTACCTCGACCCTTTCGACGTTGTGAAGCGAACGGATGAAGGCGTCGGTCTTCTTCAGCAGCTCATTCTCATCGGTGATCGACGGAACTAGAACATGCCGGACCCAGATAGGGAAGCGCTTCTCATCTAAGTAGCGGAACATATCCAGGACGTTCTCGTTGCTTTTTCCTGTCAGCTTCTGATGAATCTCCGGATCGATGCATTTGATGTCGAGCAGGATAAGATCGATGTTCTCTAGCAGTTCATCGAATTTTTTCAGAAACATTTCGTTTCGCAGGAAAGTGGCACCAGAAGTGTCGATAGCAAGATGAATGCCGGCCTGATGAACGATTTTGGAGAACTCCAGAAGAAAATCAAGCTGTGCCAAAGGCTCACCACCGCTGACTGTGATCCCGCCGTGCTCTCTGTCCTTCCAGTACGGCTTGAAGCGGATGAGACGGTCGAACGCCTCTTGCGGAGAGATCGGATGGGTGTGTTTGAACTCCCAAGTGTCAGGATTATGACAGAACAGACAGCGGAAGGGACAGCCTTCGAGGAAGAGGACCGAGCGGACGCCTGGCCCATCCACCAAGGCAAATGATTCAAAGGACTGATAGTATCCTAGAGTCATTGTTCACCTCATGATCACATATGATCGTGGAAGGTGCGGGCGATGACGTCTAACTGCTGCTCACGGGTGAGGCTGATGAATTTGACGGCATACCCGGATACACGGATCGTGAAGTTGGCATATTCCGGCTTCTCCGGATGCTCCATGGCATCACGGAGCTTCTCGATTCCAAAGACGTTGACGTTGAGATGATGCGCGCCCTGAGAAAAGTATCCATCGAGAACCTGTGTCAGATTGCAGACTCTTTCTTCTTCATTGTGGCCCAAAGCTGTGGGGTTCATCGTCTGGGTGTTGGAAATGCCATCGAGAGCATATTCATAGGGGAGCTTTGCAACCGAGTTCAGAGAAGCGATGAGTCCGGAGTTCTCGGCACCATAAGAGGGGTTCGCTCCAGGAGAGAGCGGCTTTCCGGCGGGTCTGCCATCCGGAAGTGTGCCCGTCGCTTTTCCGTAGACGACGTTGGACGTGATGGTGAGGATGGAAGTCGTCGGCTCAGAGTTCCGATAGGTGTGATGTCTTTTGATCTTGGTGATGAACTTGCGGAGAATTTCCACCGCGATATCATCAGCGCGGTCATCATCGTTTCCGTAGCGAGGGAAATCACCCTCAATCTTGAAGTCCGTAGTGACGCCCCGCTCATCTCGGATTGCGGTGACTTTGGCGTAGCGGATGGCAGAGAGAGAGTCCACGACGTGGGAAAATCCGGCGATACCAGTGGCGAAAGTACGACGGACGTTGGTATCGATGAGAGCCATCTCGGCGGCCTCATAATAATACTTGTCGTGCATGTACTGAATCAGGTTGAGAACATTGACATAGATACCTGCCAACCAATCCATCATCACATCGTATTTTGCCATGACCTCATCATACTGAAGCACGTCAGACGTGATCGGCTGATATGCCGGTCCCACCTGCAGATGATTCATCTCGTCGACACCGCCGTTGATGGCGTAGAGAAGACACTTCGCCAGGTTGGCACGAGCACCGAAGAACTGCATCTCCTTACCCGTCTGCGTGGCAGAGACGCAGCAGCAGATGGAGTAATCATCGGTCCAGATCGGTCTCATAACATCATCATTCTCATATTGGATAGAAGAAGTGTCTACAGAGATCTTTGCTGCGTATTTCTTGAAATTCTCAGGGAGCCTTGTGGACCATAAAACCGTAAGGTTCGGTTCCGGTGCCGGGCCCATGTTCTCGAGAGTGTGGAGGAATCTAAAGTCGTTCTTCGTGACCATCGATCTTCCATCGATGCCCATACCTGCGACTTCAAGCGTCGCCCAGACCGGATCGCCGGAGAAGAGTGCTTCATAGGAAGGAATACGGGCGAACTTGACCATACGGAGCTTCATGACGAAATGATCGACAAGCTCCTGAGCCTGTGCCTCAGTGATGATTCCCTTCTCCAGATCTCTCTCGATGTAGATGTCTAAAAACGTGGAGACTCTTCCGACCGACATCGCTGCGCCGTTCTGTGTTTTGATGGCGGCGAGATATCCAAAATAGAGCCACTGCACCGCTTCTTTCGCGTTCTTGGCAGGAACGGAGATATCAAACCCATAAGAGGCGGCCATCGTCTTCATATCCTGAAGGGCACGGATCTGCTCCGAGAGCTCTTCTCTCAGCTGGATGATGTTGTCGGTCATGGTGCCATCACCGCAGTTGTTCTTATCGGCTTCCTTCTCGGCGATGAGATTGTCGATGCCATAGAGAGCGACCCGGCGGTAATCGCCGACGATTCTGCCTCTGCCATAGGTGTCCGGAAGACCGGTGAGGATCTTGGCGTGTCTGCACTTGAGCATCTCAGGCGTATAAGCGTCAAAAACACCGTCGTTATGCGTCTTGTGATAGACCGTGAAGATCTTGTGAAGTTCCGGATTGAGTTTATATCCGTGAGTGGTGATTGCCTGTTCGGCCATCTTTCCTCCGCCATAAGGCATATAAGCTCTCTTGAGCGGCTTATCGGTCTGCAAACCGACAATCTGCTCCAACGCCTTCGTTTCTTCGTTGATATACCCCGGATTGTGAGAGGTGATAGAGGAGACAATCTCCGTGTCCATATCCAGCACTCCGCCCTTGGCACGCTCCTCCTTCTGAAGCGCCTGAAGCTCTGCCCAAAGCGTTTTGGTGGCATCGGTAGGAGCGGTCAGGAAGGAGCTGTCTCCCTCATACGGCTCATAGTTGTTTTGAATGAAATCCCGGACATCGACATCGTATTTCCATTTGCGGCCTTTGAATCCTTCCCAGGCTGTTCTGTCTTCGGTCATTTTCTGTTCATCCTTTCTAAGATCATTTTATTCTTTCGGCTTGCGATCTCTCATCAAGCATAAAAAATATAAAGGGTAAAACAGAAAATGCAAAGCGATATGCTTGCTCCACAAGAAAACAGATATCAAAACGGGATAATGCAACGAAAAACTGTATTACACAAGCTACATAATGTTAAAACTTAGAAGCGATAAATCTTGCTGATTTTTCCATAAATATTATTTATAATGCACTTAAAAAGCAAAGTGTTTATCGAAAAATATCGATTTTTTATTCCTTATATCCTTCCTTTCTCTGCGGTCTATCTGGCCGCTATCCGTCACTGTTCCACCTCAGAAGCGTTTAAATCCTATCTTCTTTCGACAGATGCCGATTTTCTTTTGAATTTCTGCTTTTAGAGGTATGATAAACATAAAGAAATGGAGGGAGAGTATGGCTGATCCTAACAAGGGAAAGAACTATCACGTGTCCAAACGCGAGAAAGACGGAAAGTGGCAGGTTAAGATTGCGGGTTCTGATAAGATCATCAAGACGTTTGCAACGAAAGCTGAAGCGATGGAGTATGTCGAGAAAATCGCTGAGAACCAGGACCGATCCATCATCGTCCATCCTTCAAAAGGCAAGAACAAAGGAAAATTCTCTTCTCGCTGAACATTTTTTTCAATCTAGGGTCTCTCGGAGCTGGGAGCTCGTTTTTCATGTGATGATGCAGATATTGTTTTGATATTTTCTTGGTCTTTTTTGGAAGCAAGAAAAGCGCTTTCAAAATCTGACTCAAGGACAGTTTTTCTCTTTCTTTATCACGTAAGCCTGTGTAGATTCGAAACCTTCCTATTTATAAAATAGGATTTTCCTATTGTTCTGGAAACAATATCCTTTATTCATAGATGCCCGTGATTAGGCCATACATTGAAGCTGTTGTTCTGTTGGGCGTTCTCTCAACCGAAAGGCAAGTTCGCACAATGGTTCTTTTGAAAAACTTTTTTCTGTCACAAAAGAGAAACAAGCAGATTTTATCGGAAAATCGTGGCTTTTCTTACCCCCTTTGAATCCAAAGTATTTTTCTTGAAAAGACTCTCCTTTTTCTCTATATTATTGATGTGCGAATTGCTATTCTATGCAACAGTAAGGAGGTTTTATGAATCCAGCTACAGAATCCGTTCCTCAGAGCGTTACTGCTAAGAAGGAATATGAGATGAAATTCTCGGATGATGGCGATAACAACGATGATTCCCAGAACAAGGATCATCGTTTAGGCAACCGCAGAAATCCGAATAACAAAAGCTTTGTCTCTGTCATCATCCTCATGTTGGCTTTTGTGGTCATCATTGTCCTGATGGTCTATTTTTTCGTCTTCCGAAAGCAGTCTTCCAGCTTGGTCTACAATGATTCTTCCGTCGTCTATAATGTCGATTACAAAGATGCCAGTGGGAAGCCTGTTAAGGACGGTAAGGCAGATGACCTGAAGGAATTCCGACTGACAGATGACAATAAAACAATCGGAGATTATGTCTTAGGACCGACAGGCGATCTCGCCAAGTACCTGCTTGATCCTCAGAAATATGAGGTAAAATTCACGGCGATTCAGAGCAATCAGACCGATGAAATCGTCATTCTAAATGGTCAGTACAAGACCGCAAACTCTGCGGGCGGCTTCGTCACGTATCCGTTTCAGGCAGTGCTGACTCGCCAGAATTTTGAGGCCTATGTGCTGCCGATCATCAACTATACGCGGGTCACGGGCACAAATGGCAAATCCTACAATTATTACAATGCTTCTAATTATCTTTATCAGATTCAGGCAACCAACACCCTTTCTTCCTGGATTGTCCCTCTGATCATCGGTGTTTTGGTGATAGTTCTGATGTATTTCTTCCTGAACCGGATGTACAAATCCATGGGTTCCGGCGGAGGTGCCGGACCGATGGCCGGTTTTGTCAATAATGTCGGAAAAAAACAGAACGGTTCGAAAATCCGCTTCCGTGATGTTGCCGGATGCGATGAGGCCAAAGCTGAGCTGGTCGAAATGGTGGACTATTTCCATGCGACGGATAAATATACTCGTCTCGGAGCAAAATTGCCTCATGGCGTTCTTCTTGTCGGCCCGCCAGGAACTGGTAAAACATTGCTTGCGAAAGCTGTTGCCGGAGAAGCAAACGTTCCTTTCTACTCTGTTTCCGGTTCTGATTTCGTTGAGATGTATGTCGGCGTCGGCGCAAGCCGTGTACGCTCTCTTTTCAAAACAGCAAAACAGAATGCACCCTGCTTGGTTTTCATCGATGAGATCGATGCTGTCGGAAGGCAGAGAGGCGCTGGTGTCGGCGGAGGAAACGATGAGCGTGAACAGACACTCAACGAGCTCCTTGTTGAGATGGATGGATTTGAAGACAACAACGGAATCATCGTCATGGCTGCGACAAACCGAAACGATGTCCTTGATCCTGCTCTGACAAGACCGGGGCGTTTTGATCGCACTATCACTGTTGATCTGCCCGACAAAGAAGGCCGGTCTGCAATTCTGAAAGTTCATTCTCGCAACAAAAAGCTTGCTCCCGATGTCAGCTTTGATTCCATTGCGACGCGGACGACAGGATTCAGCGGAGCTGATCTGGCAAACATCATGAACGATGCTGCCATTTTGGCAGTTCGCGCCAATCGCAATGCCATCACCACCGCGGATATCGATGAGGCGATTGACAGAGCAATCTCCGGACCTGCGAAGAAGTCACATCTAGAAGACCATGAGAGAAAGCAGGTCGCCTATCACGAGGCGGGTCATGCGGTCATCGGAATTTTCCTTCCCTATTCGGACAAAGTTCAGAAAATCACCATCATTCCCCGTGGTCGGACGGGTGGTCATGTCCTGATGACTCCCGACAAAGATCATTTCTTGCTCACGAAGAACCAACTTCTTGCGAGAATCACCGGTTACCTTGGCGGTCGGACTTCGGAAGAGATTTTCTTCGGCGATGTTTCTACCGGAGCTTCGAACGACATTGAAGTTGCCACGAATATTGCTCGGGGCATGGTTACCGAATACGGCATGTCCGATTTAGGCCCGATTCAGTATGAGAAGGCCGGAGGAAGTGTTTTCCTGGGCAGGGATTATGGCTCTACTCAGGCAAATTACTCGACTCAGGTTGCCTTTGAAATCGATAAGGCAATCCGTCAGATCATCGATCAGTGCCATGCCGATGCCGTTAAGCTTCTGACAGAGCATCGAGAAGATGTCATCCTCATTGCGGAGACGCTGATCCAGAATGAGACGATCACAGCAGATCAGATCGATTATCTGCTGAAGAACAGGAAACTTCCTGATGTGGATGAGCACAAGATGACTTCGGATGGACCGGCACCGAAAAACATCAACAACATCATTCTCTATCCAGGCTATGAGTCCTTCTATCGTTCCATCGACGAAATTCTTGAAGGCAAGCCGAGCCGTTTGGTCATCACCGTCTCTGTTAAAGAAGGCACTCCGATTTCGGAGGAACAATTCGTCAAGGCTTGTGTGACGGATGCCAAAGATCCCGCTCATATCGGCGTGCTCTTCATTGATGAAGCACACAGCGCCAACGTTTCCATGACCATTGAGACCTTTGCCTCTCACCTTGAAAGCTATGCTGATGTTGATGTCTTGCTGATCAAGACGGACGGGAAAACAGTGCAAAAGCTCTCTTCGAAATTTGGTACTAAGCTGCAAGCCGATTCGCTTGATAGCGATCGTCAGGCCATGGCAGACGAAACTCAGAAAAAGTAGACAGATGGATTAGGATATATAGGAGAAACATATGGCATCGAAAAAATTTACGAAGCATGCACAGCGCGTTTTGAATCAGAATCCGAACGTCGTCAAATGCACAGAAGGGAAGATCAGCTTCACCGATGAATTTGCGATTAAAGTCTGCAATGCGCTGAGAGCGGGTGAAGATCCGTATCAGGTTTTCACTGACAATGGCCTTTCCGTCCGCGTTTTGGGAGAATCGCGCATCAATGGCGCAATCGGTCTCTGGAGAAGCAAGTATGAATTAGATGACCTTCCGAGACGAAAGCCTATATATAAGGAAAAGGAAAAGAAAGAGACGGCCGCCGAAAGGAGAGAACGCATTCTTCGCCAGGCAATCGAAGCGTGCGACCAGTATATTGCTGACCCGATGTCGTTGGGGTTAGGCGAGGATGCTGACCATGATGTTATCGCCTTCGAGGCGATTGATCGTGTTTATCGCTCGGAGAAAAAAGTCATTGTCAAGGACCTTTGCAGTCATTATGGGTATGATTACTCTCGATATTACGCCTATATTCAGCAGAAGAAACCAAAGACAGATGAGTTTGTCAACATACTGAATCCTCACCGCAGATCGTCGGGTGATCGCTGATACTATTCTTTGGTCATATTGCCTCTATGAAAATTCTGAATTATCAAGATCCCGAAGCGAAGAATCTGTTAGAACAAGGCTACATTCTTGCGATGCCGACAGAGACAGTGTATGGCGTCGGCGTACGATGGGATGACTTGGAAGCTTATGAGCGTCTTTGCAGAGCAAAGAACAGACGGCCCTCTAAACCCATTGCGGTTATGGCTTCCCCTTCTTTCGATTTCGACGCGTATTTTGTCATCACTCCTCAGATTCGGAATGTCATGACTGCTTTTCTTCCAGGGCCTCTGACCGTTTTGGTCAGAGCAAAAGAGAATGCGCCGGAACAGATTCATTTAGGTACTTATGTGGCCGGAATCAGAATTCCCGCGAAACAGGATCTTCTTTCCTTCCTGAGTGCTCTGCCGTTTCCTTTGCAGGTGACAAGCGCTAATCTTTCAGGGGCCGGAGCCACGGCTTCGTTTGAAGAGGTATATGATACCTTTAAAGATATCAGTGACGTGAAAGGTATTGTTCGAGGAATCTGTGAGTCGGGGACCCCAACGACTGTAGTTGACTTGACAAGGACTAAGCCGGTTATGGTCCGAGAAGGCGATATCAAGCTGAATCAGATCGAGGCAGAGTTTTACAAAGGGTTATGATTAACCCCCATAGATAAGTGAGGAATAGAACGATGAAAATAGCATTTGGCTGCGATCATGGAGGCTTTCCTGCAAAAGCAGAGATTATGGCCCATCTGAAGGAAAAGGGAATTGATATTCTCGATTTTGGCACTTTTTCTGAAGAGAGCTGCAATTATCCGGTATTTGCATTTAAAGCAGCTGAAGCCGTTTCCAAGGGCCAGGCAGATAAAGGAATCTTAGTCTGTTCTTCTGGTGAGGGAGTTTGCATCTGTGCAAACAAGGTTCAAGGTGTCCGGGCTGGGATCGGATATAATGATGAAGTTTCTCGGCTGTTGGTAGAGCATAACCATGCCAATGTTATTACCTTTGGTGCCAAATTCATGGGGATTAAGGATATTCTTAGGAGAATCGATATATTTCTTGAAGCGGTTCCTGCAGAAGGACGTCATTCTGTCCGTGTCTCGATGATTGAAGAATACGAGAAAAGATAGCCGTGTTGTAGATAAGCGTAGTGAATTGAGGCTGGAAGCCTGGCTTCCCCCTCTTTTTCCTGCTCGGCATCCGCGGTCCCGAAAAAAACCTCACAAACCGGTTGACTACTCGGCGCACGTATGATAGAATTATCTC
>CAUUFA010000017.1:0-26885 GCA_963544395.1 uncultured Bacilli bacterium
AAGTGGATAAAGCTGCTTAATAAGTTATATAAAGAGAACGTGCATTAATAAATCCACGATTTATCTATATAATTACCGACTAATTGTGCACCACACTGCACAATTAGTCGGTAAAATAAAACTTTCCTATTCGGTTGTACTATATCTGCGGTCTGAAAGATGGCCGCTTCTATACTTTCCCGTATTTCCTGACATTATTGCTGAAACGATTTTTTTCAGAGAGATGATCAGCGGCCACAAATAGGACTAGAGACCAAGTCCTCACGGCTAAAATCCAAAAGCCAAAATCGAACCTGTTCTTTTCAACACGATAAACAAATAGACAAATCCGCTTTTTCTGTTAAAATGTAACCAATGACCTCCACAAAAAAGAAACAGATACTTCATATCATCTCTAAGAGCGCCAGTGTCATCCTCACCATCGGCGTCATCCTCTTCGTCGCTTATTACCTTTTCAGAACCTATGTCGGCATGGATAAAGTCGAGAATCTTTTTATGACCTGGGCAAAGAAGAACGCCTTCCTTGCCTATCTTCTTTTCCTCACGCTGACCCCGTTGATCAACATCATCCCTGGGATATCTTCGATCTTCTTCATCACCTTAGCGAACCTCATGTTCAATGACGGCACGCTGCTCGGTCTAACCAAAGCCTTCGGCGCCTCCTTCGGTTCCGTCATGATATCGACAATCCTTCTCTTTGAACTAGGACGCTGGGGCGGAAAGAGAGTGGTGGCCTGGGTCGTTGGAGAAGAGGACCTAAGAAAAGCCGAAGACATACTGACCTATGGCGGGAAAGCCGCGATCCCGTTCATCTACCTGCTTCCACTCTTTCCGGACGACACGATGTCGTTCTTATGCGGAATGACGAAGATGTCGTTCTGGTACAATTTCTTCTGTGCCTTGATCTTCCGTGGTATCGGCGTCTTTGTCTGCTGCGTGTTCGGAACGAATTTCATCGACTTCAGAAGCTTCCACTGGTGGCAATGGCTCTTGTTTGTCATCGGTTCTCTTCTGATTGTTTCCTTCGTTCTTTTCCTTGTTTTTTGGTATTACCGATTCCTTCGCATAAAAAAAGAGGGCAGGAGATACCTCCTGACCTCAGGTCTGAAGACAAAGAAGTGAACGAAACGTTTTTTTCAGAAGTCCAGTTCCAGATAGATATGATCGTCGAAGAGATCCCGCAAGGTGATCCCTTTTTCGTTCATCACCATATAGGAGTGACGTCCGTCTTTCGGTAAGGAGACAGATCCGGGATTCGCCAAGATCAGATTGCCTTTTTTCTCTAGTACACCGATATGCGTATGTCCCTGAAGGAAGATGTCGCCCGGTTCCTTCGGGAGATGTTCAAAGGAGAAGTGATGTCCGTGCGTCATCGTCACTGTCTTTCCGAAAACGAACATCGTTCCGATGTCCGAAAACGGAAAATCCGAGACCATCTCATCCACTTCAGATTCACAGTTGCCTTTGATGGCGATGATCTTCGAAGCGTAGCCATTGATCAGTTTGACTAAATCACGGGGCGAATACTCTTCCGGCGGAACGTTTCTAGCTCCGTTGTAATATAAGTCGCCTAACAAAACGATCTTCTCCGGCTGATAGAGCTCCGTCTTTTCCAAAAATATCTTTCCGAACTTCAGCGAGCCGTGAAGATCAGAACCGATCAGAATGTTCATCAGAATACCCTCCCTTTCCATGGATCATCCAGAAAATGAATCGTCTCTCCGGAATTGAAATCAAGAATCGCAAGCCCCTTCTCATCCATCCTCAGATAGGAATGGATGCCATCTCTCGGCTGAGAGAGGCTGCCGGGGTTGGCGATGATATGACCTTTCTCATCCTGATAGATTCCCGAGATATGTGTATGTCCCATCAGGAAAACATCATAGTCCTTATCGTAATTATAAGGGCTGTAGTAATGCCCGTGAGAAAGGACGATCAGCTTTCCGAACGCATAGTCATAATTGAGATACGGCATCCGGAATTTGGCGATCTCCTCTTCATCACACGAATCGCAGTTTCCCAAGACCGCTACAATATGTTCCGAAATGGTGTTGAGGACACGGATGCTGTCCTCAAGAATATCGCCGAGAACGTACATTTTGTCATACTTTTCTCTCTGAAAGAGATCCACTGCCGCCTTCGTATAAGGAACGTCGTTGTGGAGGTCGGAAATCACCAGTATTTTCATCGCCCCATCATTATAGAGATCCTTGTCCGTTGGGACAAGAGAGCATCAGTCGATGATGAGGTCGTAACAGTAGTGGAAGATATCCTTCGGTGCGAGAAGATGCATCGGATGCTTCTTCAGGATGTCATGATCGGCATCGAGAGCATCCGGAAGCCCGTTCCAAGGCTCGATACAGAGGAAATCACCGAAATTCGGATCGCTCCAGAAGACGAGGTATGGAGCGTCATAGAAGTTCATGGTGATGCTATGATCCCGCTTGATCAGCTTGACGCTGCTGAAATCATCCGCCCGGAAAACTAGCGTGCCATACCGCCGGAAATAATCCTTGTGCAGCTGAACTCTCTTCACCGAAGCAAAGTCTTCCTCACCCATGACAAAGCCTTCTTCCGGGCTTAAGATCACCCGTCTGAGGTTGACCTTCTTCGGAAACTCAATATAGTTCTCGGAGATGTGGAACATCGTCGTTCCTCTTCTTCCCGGAAGACGGAATGCCGGATGAGCTCCCATGCAGAACGGCATCGGAACACTGCCTTTGTTTTCAATCGTATAAAACAAGGAGATGACATTGTTTTCCAGATGATACCGAAGGTTTGCTTCAAACTCGAACGGGTATTGTCGATGCGTGTCGCTGTCGCTGACGAACGTCTCGATCAGATCGTTCCCGTCCTTGCTCTCCTTCGCTTTCATATAGCGGAACAAGCCGTGAGATTTCATCTCATAGCGCTTGCCCTGATACGTGTAGTAATGATCCTTCAGCAGATGTATGATCGGAAAGATGAAAATATCCTGCCCCTTCCAAGAATCCGGCTGGGGCTGATATAACAGCTCTCTGCTTCTCCGCTTGTCGAAGATGGAAGAGAGAGTTCCGCCATTGTCATTGACGACAAGGCGAAGGTCATTGTTCTCAATGTACATTATCCTTAGCCTCACTTGGGAATAGTATATCAAAAATGAGAGAAAACATGCGGATCTTCTCCGTTTCTTCCACAGCACAGAATTGACTAAAAGACAAAAATGAAATCGTTTTCATCAAGTTTATGAAGCGACTGAAAAGTAACAGATTTAAGCTATTTTTAACATTTTTCCTATGTTTTCCTTTCTTGAATTGGTGGTTGGAAAGAAAACGAAAAAATTTCTAAGCGATTTCATAACTGAAACAAATGTATATTTACTATAATAGTGTCAGATTTCAAGTAAGGAGGAAATCATAGATGTCTTGGTTTAAATCTCAGTCGAATCTCGTCAAGTTCGTTCTCTTGATCTTACCGTTCGTCGGTTGGGTCGTTGAGCTTGTCATCCGTTGGTCTGTCGTTCTTCAGAAGGCCTCTGTCCTCAACATCGTCATCGCTCTGGTCTACACCTTCGTCGGCTGGGCTTGGATCCCGACTGTCATCGATGCTATCCTCTGCCTCTTAGGCGGCAATCCTCTCCTCATCGACTAATCCTCTCTCAGACTACAGACAGGGACTTAGGTCCCTGTTTTTCTTTTTCCTTTTCTTTCTTTCTTGTATATCGATTGCAATCTCTATCCTAAAAGGATAGACTTCATGCGTGCCGTTTCACCCTTTCAGATACAACAGCACCTAGCAGTAGGAGAACACGATTATGCTGCGTTTAGAAAACATCAAAAAAGATTACGAGATGAAAAAAGGCTCCGTCCACGCCCTGAAAGGCATCTCCCTCAACTTCAGAAAGAACGAGTTCGTCGCTGTCTTAGGCCCCTCTGGCTGCGGAAAGACGACGCTTCTCAACATCCTTGGCGGACTGGATCATTACACCTCTGGTGATCTTTTCATCGAAGGAAAATCCACCAAGGATTTCAGCGATCACGATTGGGACATCTACCGCAATCATCGGATCAGTTTCATCTTCCAGTCCTACAACCTCATCCCTCATGAAAACATCCTCGAGAACGTCGAGCTCGCTTTGACGATTGCAGGCGCCAGCAAAGAGGAGAAAGAACAACGGGCGAAGCTTTCCCTGGACCGGGTCGGTCTGGAAGGCATGTACAAAAAGATGCCGAACCAGCTCTCCGGCGGACAGTGCCAGAGAGTCGCTATCGCCAGAGCCTTAGTCAACGAGCCGGAGATTCTCTTAGCGGATGAACCGACCGGAGCGCTCGACTCTGTCACCTCCGTTCAGATCATGAACCTCATCAAGGAGATCTCCAAAGAGCGGCTCGTCATCATGGTCACCCACAACCCGGATCTCGCCTATTCCTACTCCACCAGAATCATCAAGCTCTTAGATGGAGAGGTCGAAGACGATTCTCTTCCCTACTCGAGAGAAGAGGAGATTCGCGATGTCGAAAATTCTCTCCGTGGCTATGAGACCATCAGCGACTCAAAGCTTCTGAAAGAGGAAGCTTCCAAAGCTTCCTTCGGAGAGTCCTCTCAGTGGATCAGACGCCTTGCCAACGAAGGATTCGTCAGCAAGACGAGTGACCTTTCCGAAACCAAGAAGAGAAGTGAGAACGAAAAAGCCAAGATGAGCTGGTGGACCGCCTTCAAGCTCTCCGCCAAGAACCTCTGGTCGAAAGCCAGAAGGACAGCGATGACCATCGTCGCTTCCTCCATCGGCATCGTCGGTGTCTCCGCAGTCCTTGCCGTCCGAGGCGGTGTCACCGGTTATATCAACGGTATGCAGGACGAGATGCTCTCCGGCAATCCCGTGCGAGTAGCAGAGCAGAGCTTCGACCTCTCCTCCATCGCTTCCAGGATGACTTCCAGCCAAAAGAAAAACCTCGTCAAAGAAGCAGCCAAAGACGGATATATCAACGTTGATTTCATGACAGAGCGCCTTGTCAATTCCGCCAAAGAGATGGGAAGTGCTATGATTCAGAACGATATCACTCCCGATTATATCGACTATATCGATGCAATGCCGAAATCCTATTACAAAGCCATCTCGAAATCCTATGGCATCGATATCATGAACAACATCTACACTGACGATATCATCAACGGCCTCGGTGCAGAGCCTGACGGAAAGAACGTCTTCTCCCTATCCTCCATCACTGCGATCGCCACGGATATTCTCGAGCGGAAACTCAGCACCACCGGATACAGCGCCTACGCATCGATGATCTCCCAGTACAGCGACACCTTCTCTCAATCTCTCGATAACCCCGACTACCTCAAGTCGCAATACGACATCATCCAAGGCAACATCGCCACCAAAGAGGATGAGATCATGATCGTCCTCTCCAGCGATGAGGAGATCACCGACTTCATGCTCACCTTACTCGGTTATTACTCTCAGGATGATTTCCTCAATGTCGTTTATCACTACAACGTCGATGACAAGTATCCGGAGAGCGATCCACGCCACTACGACAGCCACCGCAGCGAAGCGACCGAGAAGAGTTATCATGAGAAGAAAGAAGTCGCTTTACAGTCTCTGATGGACAAGACCTTCACCTATTATCCTAACGACACTGTTTTCGCCAAGCAGAGCAACCCTATCGCTCCCTTCTCCTACAGCTACATGGAGAATAAAGCCTGGACAAACGGCATGAAGTTCAGAATCACCGGCATCCTCCGTCCGAAAAAAGGACGACAGTACACTTCTTTAGGCACCGGTTTCTTCTATACCCCGGCTTTCGCAAAGAAGTTCCGCAACGACAATGCCTCCTCAGAGCTCGCCTCTTACATGAAGGAAGCCGAAGCCAAAGCCAAGAGCGAAAACAAAGAGTATGCCGGACTTCAATCCACCGATATGACCGTCTCCTCGATGGGTGTCCCGATGAAGATCCGCACCGGCATCTATTACACCTACCGCTATGAGCTAGAAGGTGTCGCCTACGAGGACAACATCGCTCTCGTCGGAAAGAGCAACTCCATGACCCCTCTCTTCTCCGCGATGGCCAGCATGATGAACCCCGGAGCCAGCAGCTCAACCAGCGGAAAATCCGCAACCCTGACGCTGAGAAACATCGGTGCGATCGATCTGCCCAGCAACATCAGCTTCTATCCGAAGAGCTTCAACGACAAATACCTTGTGACCGACTACCTCTCCCGCTGGAACAGCACGGATAGCCTGACTGTCGGAGAGAAAACCATCCCTGCCGAAAGCAGGAAGGAGATCAAATACACCGACAATCTTCAGGTCGTCATCTCGATGATCAACAACATCATCAACATCGTCTCCATCGCCTTAATCGCCTTCACCGCTCTCTCCTTAGTCGTCTCCACCGTCATGATTGCCATCATCACCTATGTCTCCGTCATGGAGCGCATCAAGGAGATCGGTGTCATCCGTTCTCTCGGAGGACGGAAGAAGGATGTCTCCCACCTCTTCAACGCCGAAACTTTCATCCTCGGCATCTCTGCCGGCGTCTTCGGTATCTTAGTGACTTATCTTCTGCAGTTCATCCTCAACTTCTCCATTCATAATAGCTTCCCCGCCATTTCTGCCATCGCCTCTCTCTCCCCGATCACAGCGATCATCATCATTCTGATCAGCGTCCTGCTCACCACCATCGCCGGCCTCATCCCGGCAAGATCCGCTGCCAGAAAAGACCCGGTAGAAGCGCTCCGGACAGAGTAGTTTCACTAAAAACAAGTCCTTTTCAGCAATTCAAAGGTCAGTCTCATCCGACCAAAAGACCGAAGCCGGGACTGACCTTTTCTCATCTAAAAAGCATCTGAAGCTCAATGTGATAGGATAAAACCATTTTTCAGGAACAAACCAGGCAACGTGTTATTTCAGGATCGGAATCACCCGTTTCTGACGCCCACCGACCAGGATCGGACAATTGTTTTCATCGATGTAGACATCCGTCTCACAGCGCATACCGAAATCCGGGGCATAGATACCCGGTTCCAAAGAGAAGGTGATACCGGGAATGATCTCCCTGGTGTCATGAGATTCATAGTTGTCGATATTGACTCCCGGACCATGAGGTGAGACGTCAACGGCGATGTTGTGTCCCGTCCGATGCGTGAAGTACTCACCATACCCGGCTTCGTTCACCACTGCCCGGACAACATCATCGACTTCATATCCTTCCACCCTTCGCTTCCCTAGATTCTCTTTGAGGAAAGCAACACCAGAATCCACCGCTCTTCTTAGAATCTGGAATCTTTCCTCGACCTTGTCTGGGACTTTCTCCCCGACATATCCCATCCAGGTGATATCGGCATAAACACCATTCTCCTCATCCAGTTTTGCCCACATGTCGATGAGAACGACATCGCCGGGACGAATCGGAGAGTGTATTTTTTTCGTCGGTGCATAATGTGGGTTCGAAGCGTTGTGATTGACGGCGACGATCGCCGGATCATCATAGACCATCCACGCCCGATGGAACTCCTCGCAGATGTAACGCTGAATCGTATACTCGTCTGTCTCGCCCCTTTCCAAAACCAGTTTCTTGATCAAGGCAAAGGCCTTATGCTTGATCTCTAACGCCCTCCTGCAGGCTAAAACCTGTCCTTCATAGGCTCTTTCATCATAAAGAGCCGAGAAGCGCTGCAACAGATCACCGCTTGATTCCACCTCAATCCCTAAGGATTTTATGAAATCCACAGAGCCGTAATCAGCTAAGGAAATGCGGGGCAGAAGCCCTTTATCCGAGACATCCATCAAGACACGACGATAAGAAGAAAAATCCCGCTTTTCCCAATCGAGCATCTCCTTCCAGGTATGATAGACATGGAGGTCAAACTGCTCTTTGATCTCCTCATCTCCTAAAAACACCGTATCGATCGAATGGGTGATCAGATAAGGCTTCCCTTCCTTCGGAATAATGAGGAAAATCTTCCGGGTGAGCATCTTCTCCCCCAAAAACGAGACCACGGTCTTATTCCGGTTTTCATAATCCACCATGATCCAGGCATCGATATCCTGCTTCTGAAGATACGACTTGACTGTCTCGATCCGATTCATATCTGCCTCTCCTTTCGTTTAATTTCTGTGACAACGGCTTTTCTCTCCGATTCTACATGAAAGGAGATATGGAACGAAGTGAACTCAAAGTGATATTCCCTCTCATCGTGATGGAAACCAGGGCGAGGATCCTGAGCAAGGATCCGAACTAACAGCTCTCTCTTCTCTTCCGGGAGGAGAGCAGCAAATGGCTCCGGAATCTCAACTTCCAGATGCGTTTCCTCCGGTCGCTTCCCATAACCCGGTGAAGCCTCCGCAAAGCAATCCGCATAAGGAAGATAGGGTTTGATATCGTAAATTGGGGTCTGATCCACTAAGTCGATACCGGAGACCAAGATGGTAGGACCAAGATCGGCATCCTCTACTATCTCCTCCAGCTTCACCGCACTCAGCCCTAATGGATTTGGTCGATACGGCGAGCGGGAAGCGAAGACGCCGACCCGATCATTGCCCCCGAGCTTCGGTGGACGGACCGTCGCCTTCCAGCCTACCTTGGCGCTTTCGCTGAATCCGAAGATCAGCCACAGGTAAGAGAAGGCTTCTAATCCTCTCAGCATCCCCTCTTTCCGATAGTCCGGTTCAAAGACGATGGTTCCCCGTAACGAGCGGATGACATCGCCTTGTCGGGGGATACCAAACTTCTCCGGAAAGTCGGTATGGATTCTGGCAATCGGATGAACTAGCAGGTTCTCAAAATCCTTCTCTTGATTCTTCATGCGGATATTTTACAAAATTATCCCTCGCTTCGGTACAATATTGACAGAGGATATTCCCTGATGAAACTGTATACACCCATTTATTTTGAGGATCTTGACTGCCTCTCTCTCCTTCAGAATCTCTCTCCGATCGATGATCGCCTTGCTTTGGATCCTCACTTCCTTTCTCTCCTCTATCAGAGAAAGCTCAAAGAGGAGATGGAGAAAAGCCGGATCGACTACGATAGTGAACCTCAGTTCCTTTATCCTTCTTCTCAGGTCGATGCGTTCTACACGCCACACAAGTTCCCGAAATACGATCTTCAGTCCAAGCGGATCATCGGCTATATGAGCAAAGAAGAAGCCTATCAGTTCCTCAAAGCAAACGAGCAGAACAAGATAAACGCTTTCGAAAATCGCCCGCCTTTCGATGAAGAAAAATTCCGAAAGGACTTCCTGCATCAATATCAGAACAGGATGAGACATGCCGACCTCTATATTCCGAAGAAATACTTGCCTTTGCTGAACCTCAGACTCTATGGCCTTGGCTATCTTCCTTCCTCCCTCTATGAGAGGATCTCATCCGATATTGTCTCTGCTCAGAAACGCCTAACCGAAATGCGTTCAAAAGTAGCGGATTACCAAGCTACCTGCGATTCCTTTGCTTCTGACATTCAAACCATCTTCTTCCATCAGAGCAATTATCAGCTCACTTCCCTTGAGAAGAAGGAAGGGATGCTGAAGATGACCCTTCGCTATAACGGCATCCGAAGTCCTCAAAGCACCGGCGAAGAAGAGATCATCTTCCGGGATGTCCGGATTTTAGAAAAAGACGAAGATATACCGCTTCCTCTCACAGATTCGGAACTTTCCTTCCTCATCAAAGCCAAAGAGATCTACAAGATCCAAGATGGCTACGAAGCTCATTTCCTATTGGAAAGAAACCATCATCTCCTCTCTTTCATTTTCACCTTCCAAACGATGGAGCTTGAAGAGAACTTCATTCGCATCGTGCCGGAAGAAAAACAGACAAACGAAAAGCCCTGACGCCCAAAGGCATCAGGGCAGAAGAACAATGACCTACTTCGATTTCTTCGTGAAGAGATCAAATTCTTTGACGTGGTGCTTCATCAGAAGCAGACAGCCGAGGAAGAAGGAGGGCTGATAGATGAGATTGACAGCGATCTGAATCCAGGCTCCTTCGAAATATCGCTTGGTGGAGAGATATCCCATACCGAACATCATGATCGTCGCCAAGATGAAGAAGATAACTTCCGGAATCTTCTTCATCTTGCAAGAGATGATGATCAACATGATCAGAAAGCCTAACGCACCGATGACCATCAAGGCGATGAAAGGAAGGGTCGACTCATAGGTGGAAAGGTTGTAGTCACCGATCTTTTCGGCCAGAAGAACAGCGAGGAGAGGAAGAGCGACAAGGGGAACCTTGTTCGTCTCCTGCTTATCGAAGTGAGAGATGTTGTAAGGTGTGAACATACCGATCATGGCAACGAAGAGAAGCGCGAATCCAATCGACTGTGTCGGAGCGAACTGATGGTCGAGAATCACGTAGTCCACACGAGCCAACCCCATGATGATTTTATGAAGCGCTTTAAGAACGCCAGCAGAGAAAACCATGATAGAACCGGCAACAAGAAGAGCGTAGTTTCCTTTGACCATCTTGCTGTAGAACTCCCGAAGCAACAATATCGAACCCAGCATGAAGAAGATTGTCGGAACGACATCGTAGAATCCCTGCAGGGCTAAGGTCCAGCCCGGCGCATCGCCGAAGGCAGTCTGTGTAAGAGCAATCATTCTGAATCGCCTTTACGAGATCCACTTCCAGTTCACTAAGGAGTGAACCGGAATGAGATGCATGAGGATCGGCGTCTTCTTCACATATTCCTGATAGGCAGGATCCTGACCATAGCCTTTGTTCTGCCTCTTCTCCAAACGCTTCGCACCGCTGAGCATGACATAGACGATCAGCAGATAGCCGAGGATAGAGATCAGCCAGGCGACCCAGGACGAACCGAAGACATCGCATCCCGAGACTAAGGTTCCCGTCCGGAATACGATCTCACCGAGATAGTTCGGACAGCGGACAAATCGGTAGAGACCCGTCGAGACAAAGCGGTGCGGATCCTTCTTCTTAGCCGCATTCTTCTGTAAGTCAGCCATCATTTCGATGACAAGCCCGATCAGTGCGATCGCTGCACCGATCAGAGGAACGATCCAGCCCGTGTGCTGATCCAGCGCCGTCGAAGTGATCATCCGATAGAAGACCGGATGAACCTGCATCACATACATGACAGAGCAGAAGAACCAGATCGTCGCTTTGACAAAGACCGGCATCTTCTTCTCCTCTTTGCCGGCGACATGCTCTAACGTCTTCCGGTAGGAAGCAGATTTAAGCTCACGGACAAGCAGGAAGCCGGAGAGACGAAGGCCATAGAGGATCAGAATGATGGCTAAGACAAGGGTCGGGACTTCCGTCGCGGTGATTCCGGTCCAAGCAAACTTTCCCAAAGAGAGAACCAGGACAGCAACGCCCATTCCGGCGATAGCTGCACCATAGCCGATCGACATGAAGTAGACAAACTTCTTGAATCCAGAGGCGCAGAGCAGAAGAGCGATGCCGAAGAGAAGCAGCATCGAAAACCAAAAAGCGGATGTCGATTCAATCATGATCACTTCCCTCCCTGATAGAGCGAAACGATGTACTTCTTGAAGGAAGCTTCACCATAGACGGTGCTTCCGACCATGCTGTGCGTCAAAGTCCACTTGGAGAAGCGGATGATGGCTTCGCTGCCATCCTTCTTCTTGGCCGCCTTCTTGATGATCAGATCAAAGAGGAAGACCGGAGCGCGGCTGATCTTGCACTTCTTACCTGCCGCTTCGAAGAACATCTGTGCGATCTGCTGATAGGTGTAAGTCTCCTTGCCACCGATCTCATAAGTCTGATTGCTCTCCTCGGTGAGTTTGCTGACGCAGAAGTCAGCGAGATCCGGCGTGTCGATGACATTGACCGGATAATCCTTGTGACCGAGCAGAGTGACTTTGCCTTTTTCAATCATCGGCATGAAGACGTGAGCAATGTCATAGAAGTAGCCGGTCGGTCTGACGATGGTGTAGTGGAGGCCGGACTCTTTGAGCCTCTCCTCAAACTGATGCTTCGCTTCCAGCATCGGAACACCCTTCGCCGTCTCGGCATGGATGACAGAGACATAGACAAACTTCGTGACACCGGCTGCCTTCGCCTCCTAAAGGAAAGCTAAGTTGCCGTTGAGGTCGATGTCGAAGTTGGTGAGCTTAGCGCTCTTTCCGACAAGGCCCATCGTGGTGATCGCAGCCTCACAGCCATCACAGATGCCCTTCATCGTCTCCGGCTTGGTCGCATCGATGGAGGCGAAGGTGTACTTGCCCTTGAGTTCGGGAACATCCTTCTCCCGAAGATCGGCAGCGACAACCTCATGGCCGTCACGAATGAGGGCTTTGAGAATGTCTAATCCTAAGTGTCCGAAGGCACCTGCTAATACTACTTTCATGATTCCTCTTCTCCTTTACTTGTTCTTTTCCTTGGAACGCTTGTCATTGATGATGTCCATCTCCTTGGCGGTGATGACTTTGACATTATGTTCCTCCGCCCACTTGATGCAGCCCTTCAAAGCGGTCGGCAAGAAGATGCGGGGAACCTTGACCAGCTTCTCCAAAGCGTCATCGGTGAACTTCACCTCAGTCTGGATACGCTCGGCTGCATAGCGGACAGAAGAGATGGTCGTCTGCCTCTGTGGCAGCAGTTCGCCGTTCGGCTTACGGAAGCCAGAGCACCAGAAGTTCTTCGAATCGCGGTAACCGAAATCAGTCGGAACCTTCGGGAATCCGCTCGCGGTGACGCCGTTGACGATCGTATTCCAGTATTTTGGCTTCATCAGAATCTTATCGATGCGAAGGACGAAGTGGGCACCATAGGGAGAAGTGATGCCGTTAAAATTGTGATAGCTCTCCCGCTCATAGTGGTCCTTGCCTTCCTCTAACGGCAGAGCATCATCGGCACCATCTAGCTCCTTAAGCCAGGTGCATTCAACCGCCTGAAAGGATTCCGCGACAATCTGCGGATATGTTCCTTCCGGATGCTCCTCCCTCATCAGACCATCCTCAAGAGTGAAGATGCAATCCTTCATCTTCTCTTCCGGCTTATCGCCCGGCCAGCCCATCTTGACCGCCTGCTTGAAATACTTCCGATCATCGGGAATGAAGTTGACCGTGCACTTGCCGGTCCGGATGATGTTCTGTGCGGTGTTGGAAGCGTTGCGGCACTCGAGCATGAAGGTGTAGCAGTCCTTGCCCGCAACCCAGAAGGGGGCGATGAGAGAGTAAGGCCCAAGCGTGGTCTTACCGCTCTCGGTCAGCGTACCGATCATGACGACCGGCATCGGGAAGAAGAGCGAAGTCTGATAGAAATTGTCCTTCGGATCCAGCTTCTTAAAGTCTTTCATAAAATAAGCTCCTTGATCGTTTGGTGATTCTGCTCAACAGGAGAAAACGGACAAACCGCTAAGACGAATGGCTCTCTTCTCTCTTATATGAACACGTTCACATAGATATTTATACACAGAAAGCAGAGAAAAATCAAAAAGAAAGAATCGCCGGAAAATTCTTTCTTTGACGAATACATAAAACCTTAAAATGTTCTTCTCTGTTCTTGTAAATGACACCCCCGTTTCAGAACCGGGCCGAATGCGTTAGAATAATCTTGCACTATGGCAAAGTATCACATTTTCAGACACCTGCACACCGTGAACAAGCACCGCTTTCTCGTCTTCCTCAACTGCTGCCGCTGCCAGATTCCCTGGCGCGGGCTTGTCCATGACCTCTCCAAGTACTCTTTCACCGAGTTTTTCATCAGCGCAAGAAACTACTCCGGCACCCGCTCTCCGATCGCCGGGGAACGGATGGAAGAGCACGGTTATTCCAAAGCCTTCATCCATCACACCAGAAAAAACAAACACCACTACGAATACTGGGTCGATGTCACCACCGGTGACATCATCCTCGCTCCGATGCCTTATGTCTATGCGCTAGAGTGCTGCATGGATATGATCTCCGCCTCAGAAGTCTACAACGGAAAGAGCTTCAACCGCTCTCTGCCGCTTTCCTTTTTTTACAAGACGAAAGACAGAAGCCTGATGCACTCTGCCACCAAGGACTTCATCGAAGCTGTCCTAACCCGCTATCAGGAATCCGGCTTTCAGAACCTGAAACGGAAAGAGACAAAAAAGATGTATCAGAAGGCCTTATCAAACTATCCTCCGACTGAGATCATCCCCGTCTACAGCCGAGATCACACACCGGCAGATATCAACGGATTTCCGCACTGAATCAGGCAGGTTTTACTAAGAAAAGAAACCTGTTTCTCATAGAAGACAGCCTCTGTTTCAAAGCACGGAGAATATCGTCACAACGAGAGGAAGAAAGAGGGGTTTCCTGAAAATCAACCTCTTTTCCCCGTGTTTCAAAATATGATAGGTTTTTTCTATTTTTAACTCACAAATCAGAAGAAAAACCGATACGAAACAATCACTCGTGACGCTCCACGAAGATGAAATAAGGGCTCGTTGGCGAGTTGAGGATGTTGACTCTGGTGCAGGCAAACTGATGCCGATCGAGCGTCGACAGATAATCGACCACCATCTTTCCTTCCTTGTCGCCTTCTTCATGCCCCGGGTAGATGGCGATGTTGAGAATGCCATCCGCATCCAAGAGCTCAAGCGCAGCCTCAACGGCAGGAAGCGTCGTCTCCCGCAAGGTGAAGATCGATTTATCACCGCCCGGAAGCCAGCCCAGATTGAACATGCCTGCTTTGATCTTCTCGTGAACATAATCCTTCACAAGATGATGAGAAGCCTGAATCAAAGTGTAATTTTCCGGACATCCGCTCTCTTCCAGATGCTTTTTGGTCGAGAAAAGTGCCTGCTTCTGAATATCGAAGGCATAGACATGACCTCGAAGTCCTACTGTCTTCGAAAGAAACTCCGTATCGTGTCCGTTTCCCATCGTGAAATCGACAGCGACATCTCCTTCTTTGAGATGCTTCCGGATGAAGTATTTGTGCAGCTCCAACAGATCCAGCATAAGGTACCTCTGCTTATCGTCTCACCCTCTCCTCGAAACGGAGCGAGGCAGGAAGCCGATGAATCAGAATCGACACCAAAAGGGACATCACCAATCCGGTGACGATGCTTAATGGTCCTAAAATCGTGAAGTACGAAAAAATATAAAAGGTGTTGAAAAAGAACGCATAGGCAAGAAGCTGACCGATCGTGTGGAAAAGAGCGCCTAATGTCGAGACAGCATAGATCGAAGGACGGACAAGATAATAGAAAAGAAGCGAGATAGCAGCCGAGAGAAGCGATCCAGTCAGCGACATCAGAAAGACCGGACCGAATCCTGAAGTGATCAAAGCTACCAACAGAACTTTGACTAAAGTCACAAACACATAGCTTGGTCCGTCATAGAAGTAGAGGACAAACAGGGTGATGATGTTGGCTAATCCTAAACGGAATCCGGGAATCGGAAGAAAAGCAGGGATCAAACTCTCCGCATAATGAAGACCGACAGATAACGCCGCCATCATGGCAAGCGAGACAAGGCGTTTGGTTTTCATCAGGCATCCCACTCCGAAGGAGTTCCTCCATCTGAAACAATCATCGCACGGACCTGATTGGGAAGACAGACGATCGGCGTCATCAGAGCATAGATCCTGCCCTGCTTTGAGCAGTCGTGGTTCGGACACTCGATCTCCTCTTCCATAATCTGAATCGAGCGGTCCGCATAGAGCGTGAACGTCACGCTGTCTCCCACAAAAGCAAATGTCTCTCCTGCAGGCAGAAAGAGGGCGCTATCCGCTTTGGTGAAGACAACCTTCTTCTCTCCGGAAGCAGGAAAAGAAATGTTTTTGTTCTTGGTCGGATCCTCTTTGTCAAAGAGCTGGATCTGCTGGTAGAAGATCTCGGCATGAACTTTGTCTGCCGACCTTGGTTTAATAAGAAATACGGATAACAGGATGGCAAAAATCACCAGCCCGGCAAAGAGAAAAGAGAGGATGTCTCTCACGGGCCTGAACTTCAGCCGAGCAAGAACAGGATCTGCCTGAGCCTTCGGATCGGTTTCTGTTACGTTGCTTTTCTTGTCGTTCATAAGAAACATTATAGTGAAATCATGTCCAATTTCAAAGGAAGAGAAAGGAAAAACAAAGCAGCCGAACCTTTCCTTATTTCCTCTTTTTCCCTATAATAGCGTTATGAACAGCAAAACACCCGGCAGCCGCATTCCTCTCGAAGGAACCATCAACACCAGAGACTTAGGCGGCTATCTCTCTTCCGATCGAAGAAAAGTGAAATACCAACGCCTCGTCAGAACAGACTATCTTGGTCATATCACCGATAATGACATTGCTTTCCTCCATGACATCCTGAAAGCCAGATATGAAGTCGATATGCGTGGTTCGGATGAAATCAGGCGGAATCCCAACCGTCCTGTCCCTGGACTTCAGCTGATCCATATGCCGATTCAGGATGACCTGAACGAAGGCTATGATCTCAACCCTCACACCCATTACGACATCGAAGACCAGGCGATCAAAGGTACGGTCGACTATCTTTTCCGGATGGATCTGAATGGGGATCTCACCAACTCCTTCGAAAAAGTCTATCGCGATTTCCTCAGCCCGTTTGGCGCTGAGCATTACGCCAAATTCCTCCGCCTTTGTCTCGACAACCAAGAAGGTTGTATCCTTTTCCATTGTGCCGATGGGAAAGATCGATCCGGACTTGCCGCTGCCATTCTCTTAACCTGCCTCGGCGTCGATCATAAAACCGTCATCGGAGATTACCTGAAAACCAACGAGAACACCAAAGAGAAAGCTCTCTACCGGGAGAGGTATCTCCGCGATGTCTGCCACGTCGATGATGAGATTGTCATCAACTCCATCAAGATGATTGCCGGTGTCCGAGAGAACTGGTTGGAAGCCGCTTTCGATGAGATGAAAAAACAAGCCGGATCTGTCCCCGCCTTCATCCATGATAAACTTCAGCTGAGCGACGAAGATATCCGTATATTAAAAGACAACTACCTCGAATAAACCGGTTGTTTCAGCATGGAAAACTAGGCTTCTTTTTCCAAAGGGAGCGCATTTAAGGCAGCAAGGATTTCCTCTACCTTCGAGAAGTCTTTCTGCGGACAACCGCTCGCTGAGAAGTGACCGCCTCCGCCGAACATCGAGGCGACTTTCTGCATGTTGTAAGAACCATCGGAGCGGTATTCGACTCTGACAGAGCCATCTGCATTCTCGCTGAAGAGCACCCAGATCGGATGATGGTCGATCCTAGAAAGCAAGTCGACCTTCTCTCCGACTTCTGCCGGAGGGATCGAATACGGCTCATAATCCGCTTTCCGAAGAATCGCATAAGCCACACGTCCAGAGAACTGAATCTTCTGATAGAGCGAACTCCGGAACAGAAGTTCCTTCCGGCTCTGCCGGTAGAGCTCGTTGAAGATCGAGCGATAATCCACGCCCAAAGAGACAAGATAAGCAGCCATCCTCAGCGTCGAAGGCTTAGCATTCAACTGAAAATTAGCCGTGTCGGTGATCAGACCTAAGAAGAAGTAGGTGGCTGCCTCAGAGCTGATTTGATGATAATGTTCTCGAAAGGCCTTAGTGATCACATAAGTAGCGCTAGGGGCCTTTTCCTCATGATAGACCAAAAATCCAGGATTTTCTTTTAGGATGTGATGATCAAAACATACCTTGTCTAAAGCAAGAGATACTCTTTTATCCTCCACCCTAGAGATCGTGTTGAGATCGACAAGCACCGCTAGCGAATGAGAGATGGTTTCGTCCTTCACCTCCTCTGCGGGCTCTAGGAAAGAAGGAAGATAAGAAGGTCTGCTTCCAACGCCATAGATTTTCTTGTCGGGGAAAAGAAACTGAAGTTCTTTCTTCAGTCCTATGACACTTCCGACACAGTCGCCATCGGGATTGACGTGACCGAAGATCACAATCGACTCCGCTGCTTCAATCTTGGCAAAGATCCGAGCCAATACTTCTCTTTTTTTCATCGCAAAAACCTCCTGAATCACAACAGTCAAAAATCTCGCATCATCAGATGCAGGATAAGGTCAGACCAGCTTCTTTCTGAGCCAGGAGGAAAAGAGATCCACAGCGACAATCATGATGATGCCGAATGTATCGGCGCCTAAGTTCGTATAGTTGTTCTTCGAGATGTCCAGCAAGATAGAATAGCCGATACCGGCGCTCGTCTGCAGGACGAGACCTAGAGTGGTCGCTGTTCTGAGGTTGATGTCGAAACGATATAATCCGACCGATAGGAAGGAAGCCTTCACTTCCGGAACAACGGCGACAACGACTCTTTGGAAGGGGTTGGCGCCCTGAGCATCGAGCGCTTCTAAAGCTTCCAAATCGTTTTCATCGAGTTGATCCGCATAGAGCTTTCCGATCATGCCGATCGAGTGAATGGAAAGACAGAGGATGGCTGTAACCCAAGTGTAACCGGAAAGACCGACGAAGAAGAGGGCTAACAACAGCTCCGGGAAGGTGCGTATGACAATCAGCAGAATCTCCACCACATACGCCCATCTTCCAAACAGACGATGAGAGGCTAAGAAGCCAAACGGGATGGAGAGCAAGAAACCGATCATGGTGCCGATGACAGTGATGCCAAGCGTCACCAGACAGCCGTAAACGACACTCTCCGAGAAAGAATAATCGCCATACCCGAAGAAATAAGACCAGTAAGCCTGGGATTTTCCCCAGAAGAAGTCAGAGAAGTGCTCGCCGACTAACTTCCAGTTGATCGGACGGTCGAAAGCTCTCTGGATGCCGACATTCTTGCCCATGAAGAAGAGGACCAAGAGGAAGACCACCAGAAAGACCGTGTTGACAATCCACATCTTCGGTCTGGCCTGATAGGCAGAGACCGGATCGTCGTAATGCGTCATTCCCTGCGTATCTGCCGTGAAGAAGTAGAGAACCTTCCGGAAGGGATTCTTAGGATTTTGAATATGTTCTTTGCGGTTCATCTGATTTTCCTCACTAAGGTGTTCGAAACAATCTGCAGCGTAGCGACGATCAAGAAGAGAGGAACTAGCATCGCTCCGACATAATCATACCAATGGTTTTCGATGAAGATCTGCAGGGCGTTCATATAGGTCGAGGAGATTCCGACATAGGAGAGAACGACTGAGGCACGGATGTTGATCTCCAGCGTATAGATCGAATAAGCAAAGAACATCGGCTTGACTTCAGGATGCAATCCTAAGAGGACAGACTGAAGATTGTTTGCACCGCTGCTCTTGACCGATTCAAACGGTCTCATATTCAGCGTCTCCAGATATTCGTACATCATCTGATACATGATACCCAAGGAGAAGATGGCGACGGCCAAGATGGCAGGCAACGTGTTTCCGACACCCATCACGAGGCAGAGCATGACGCAGAGGATGAACATCGGGATGCAGCGGAGGAAGTCGTTGAAAACCTTAATCGATACACGGGTGAAGTGATTGTGGTTGACGTTGTGCGCACAGGAGTAGTAGACCGGAATGGCGCAGATGGCACCGATAGAAGTTCCGATGAAGCAAATTTCAAAGATTTGGAAGAAGGGAGCCGAGTTGATCAGAGGAGAGTGGATGCCGATGGCAAAGCTTTCCCAGGAAAAAGACCACCAACCCGCAGCATTCTTGGTGCGCAGTGGACTCGGGGTGAACATATCCCTGAAATACCGACCGAAGGCGCTCCAGTTGAAGACGACGTCATGCGTGTAGTCGAAGGGGATGAAGCTGACGATAATCACCAAAAGCACGGCAGAGACGATCAAGATCGTCTTTGTCCATCTCGGCTTGCGGATCGAACGGATGAGCGATCCATCCTGAGCATCGCTTAAGTCGACTTCGATCTGTTTGAAAAAGCAGGAGTCGAGCCATCTCCCAAACCCCGACTCACGAAACTTCTTGCGACGGATATTCTTTCTGTCCTCAGCAGTGCTTAACCAGGTATGGAAGGATTTCATCGCATTCCTGAACCCGGTCAGGAAACCGGAGGATCTCTTCGTGTTTTCCTCTTGTTCCATAGCTCAGTCCTTCTTCTCATCCTCGGGAAGCTGCTCGATGGCAGCACCGAGGTTCTCGTTGCTGTTGAGCTTTCTTCCGTAAATCTTCATGCAAACTTCATCATTGACCTCTTCCGGACGGCCATCGAAGACGATCTGTCCGGCTTTCACGCCGATGATGCGGGAAGAATACTTCTTGGCAAGATCGACATGGTGCATGTTGGCGATGATGGTGATGCCCATCTTGTTGATGCGGACAAAATCGTTCATGACAGCGATCGTCGTCGCAGGATCGAGGGAAGCCACCGGTTCATCCGCCAAAAGAAGCTTCGGTTCCTGGCAGAGTGCTCTCGCCAAAGCGACACGCTGTTGCTGACCGCCGGAGAGCTGGTCCGCTCTCACATAGGCCTTATCCAGAATGCCGAACTTATCCAAAGACTGCAGAGCCAAAAGTTTTTCCTTCTTGGAATAGATACCGAAGATCGTCTCGAACGTGTTGTGATAGCCGACTCTTCCGGAGATGACGTTCTTAAACACGTTGCTACGGCGGACAAGGTTGAAAGACTGGAAGATCATACCGATATTCCTTCTCTGGTTTCTCAAGGCTTTACCTTTGAGCTTTGAGATATCAACTCCGTCGATCAGAACCTCGCCGTTTTGGATGTCGTGCATCTTGTTGATGCAGCGGATCAAAGTCGATTTTCCCGCCCCGGATAGGCCGATGATGGAGATGAATTCACCATCGTGAACGGTCAGACTGACATCGTTCAGCGCCTTGAATCCGTTCGGGTAGATCTTATCGACATGTTTCAATTCGAGCATAATGAGGTTCTCCTATTCCTGAAATGTCGTTTAAATAAAGATTCATGGGGCCACAAGGCCCCATGAATCACTTCGCTTCACTGAAAATTACTTACCGGAGTGCGCGAGAGTCCACTTATACATGTCTCTCTGAGCATTGTAGTCTTCATCCTTGCCATCGACATAAGCGGTATGAGAATAGATCTGGTAAAGGATCCAGGCACCCGTGCCTTCCGTATTCTTATTGCCATCCTTGACGGCGGCCTTCAAAGCCCTCTTGATGGCATCCTTCTTCTTCGCATCCAGCTTGCTATAAGCGCAGACGGTATCGTTCATAATCGGATCGAGGATAGCCTGAGTATAGGTTTCGGTGAAGAGCTTCTCATCACCCTTATACTTGCTCTTTTCCTGGACAAAAGCGGAGCCATAACGGATATCCATGAATCCGACAGCAACATCGATCGTTCCTTCCATCAAAGCTTCGATCATGGCCGGATAGGACTTCTGTTCGGCGTTGATCATATATTTGGACTTCTCGGCATCCGTCTTTGTCGCATAGGCAGCCTTATCGATGAAGCCATTGGTGAAGCCTTTATCGAAGATGTACTTCGTTGGATAGATAAAACCTGCGGAAGAGGTGGCACCCATGGTTCCCCAGACGGCACCGGCTTTATGAATTTCCTGAAGCGTGACTTCGCCATCGTTATCAGCATCCAATTTAGCCAGACCCTTCGCCTCACGGGCAGAATCCTTCAGCGTGAGAACGACAGAGCAATAATAGTTGACAAGCGTAGTAGACTGCTCACCCCGATAGACATAGCCATCAGCACCATTCATGTGCTTGCGCTGAGCTTCGAGATTCTCCGGCTTGACACCCGGGAAATCATCAGCCTGAACTTTATAGCCAGCACGTCCGGCAGAGAGGAGAAGCTCAACGGCGCCAGGCTGCTCGATCGTCATCTGAGCATAGCCGGAAGCGGTTAAGAATCCGCCGTCGATCTGACCGGCCGCAAGGGCGGTAGTTGTCGCAGCATAAGTGGTTCCGACATCGATAGACCAATCATACTCCGGAACAAATTTCTTGAGCATCGGAGCAAGAGCCTTCGCTCTGGTCAGAAGCACGGAAGGATCGTTGGAAGGAACCAGCTGAAGATGAATCGTGTCGGTTTTCTTGCCGCATCCTGTCATCCCTAAAAGCAACAGCAACGGCGACTAAACTGGCGAATTTTTTCATACTGAATTATCCTCCTATGTATGAAACTTTTGTGAAAAAAGACGGATCAGAACTCGATGATGAGTTTCTGTACCCGTCTTCTTTCCAAGAGAGCAGTTTAGGAGATTTTATACAACGGATAGTCCCCGAATAGGCTGGGGGTAGAAACTGGACCGCCATAGATTGGTCCGATATATCCATCTCTTCTCAACAGGGAGAAGTATATCAAGCAGAGACGGATCGATAAACTTGTTAGCGGTTACATCTGTCAATTTATTCTATGCTGTCCAACTTTCCCTGTCAACGTATTTCCCATCGACAAAACATAGAGAATCAAAAGTGATTCTCTTCTTCTATAGAAAAGACTGATATTCGGAGTAAATCCTAGTATCAGTCTTTGCGTTCTTGGATGGTGCCAACTACAGGATTTGGACCTGCGACCTACTGATTACAAATCAGTTGCTCTACCAGCTGAGCTAAGTTGGCAATGGTGAGCACTACAGGGATCGGACCTGCGACCTCTTCCGTGTGAAGGAAACGCTCTCCCGCTGAGCTAAGTGCTCGTGATTCAAATGACAAACACGGAACGCACAATAATTTAGCATTTCAGAAGAGGACTTTCAAGAAATAGCTGATTTTATCTTCTGTCTTGGAGCAAAAAACACGAGAAAAATCTTGCGAATTTTACGCCAGATTCCGTTATAATGGAGACAAAGACAAGAAAGGATTTCCCGCGATGTCATTATTGATTTCCTTGTATCGTCACGGGTGCCATCAAAACGACACCAAGCGTGACAGAAAACTCCGGTTCCCCAGAAATGTTCATATCCTCAAAGGACTCAACTACTTTGAAGACAAGAAACGAGATCACGAGATGGATCTCTACACCCCGAACGACAGGCCAGAAGGCTACTTACCCCTCATCGTCATCATCCATGGCGGCGGATATGTCTATGGAAACAAGGAAGTCTACCAATACTATGCGGCTTATTTAGCCAGCCAGGGCTTTGCTGTCCTCTGTCCCAACTACACCCTCGCACCGAAGGCTAAGTTCCCAACCCAGCTGAAAGAGATCAATCAGCTTTTCACCTGGATCTCCACTCACAATGAGCGATATTATCTCCGTCTCTCTGACCTCTTTGCCGTCGGCGATAGCGCCGGGGCTCAGCTCTTGAGCCAATATACTGCCATCCTCACGAACCCAAACTATCAGAAACTGTTTGATTTCGAAGTCCCTGCCTCTATCCATCTCCAAGCCATCGGATTGAATTGCGGCATTTACGATGCGAAGAGCTTCCTCAGTGAGGAAGCAAACAGCAACCCGTTATCCAAAGCGCTCAACGACGCCTATTTCGGGAAGAATAGATTCTTGGATCCCGACTTTTTAGCTCAGATCAACGTCCTCGAAAATATCACGTCTGCCTATCCGCCGGTCTCCATGATCTCCGGTTCTAACGATTTTCTCAAGAGCCAGTCTGATTTCTTTGCGGATTTCCTCCGTCAGAAAAACCTCGAGCACGAATATCACTGCTATGGACAGGAGAACGAAAAACAATACATCCATGTCTTCCATGTCAATATGGGCTTAGAAGAAGCAAAGAAAGCTGATGATCAGCAGCTCGATTTCTTCCGTCAGCACTTCAGCGAAAGCGCACGACGGCTCAATGTCGATGTCGATGCCCTTCTGGCTTCAAAAGCGAAACGATCCTAAGCCTCAGCCGGCTGAGGCCTCTGAAGGATTCTCTCCTTCTCTTTGACCATCACATGCTGATGATGGCACTCCTGACAGGTGGCGACATCATCGGCGATATTGACGATCCAGGATTCGAGGTATCTCGGCGGAATCAGCGTCAGCGGGAACATATGTCTGAGAATGATGTTTGCCTCTTTTTTGCCGATCTGGAAATCACGCTTGGCGTTCTTCATCGCCGTGCGAGGATGCGTATATCCATGAAGCCCGTACTCCGGATGAGGTTTATGCCAATCATATAGGAAGTAATCGTGAAGCAAAGCTCCTCTCACCAGGGCGCGTAAATCCACCTTCAGATGGTGACGGAAGACAAACCGCACCGAGAGGCAGGCGACCGAGAGGCAGTGGTCATAGACGCTGACATCCGCATGCTGTACATACGCCTTCAGACGGAGATACCGAGGATCGTCTAAGATCTTCCTGCCGAAGCTCTCCACCGTCTTGACAACGAGATCCGAGATCAGCGCTTCATTTTTTTTCATGGCAACTATTCTACTCCAAATCCTCCGAAAGAAAAACGTGGCAAGAAACTTTCCCTGACCGGATGAGCGACTCTATGGTTTGTAATACAATATACCTACTGATGAGTAGAGATGACGCGTCAAGTGCCTAAGGATGGGAGGTCGCCTTAGGACGAAGGGAAGCAACGCTTCCCGCGGTGTCATCCCGCAGCCGCATCAGAAGCAAACCTCCCCACAAGGAGAATGTATGGGGAAATTATCTGCGACACGCCGCCTTGTCTATGATGCCCTTCTGATGGCGCTCTATGTTCTTTTTGCCAAGCTGACCATCCCGCTTCAGGGCATCAGGATCACGTTAGCTCCGCTTCCGATTCTCGCCGTCTCTCTCTTCTTTCTGCCCTACGATGCCTGTCTGGTAGCCGGTCTTGGCGAGTTCATCATCCAGCTCACCGGCGAGTATGGTTTGACTCCGACAACCCCGCTTTGGATCCTTCCTCCTATCATCAGAGCCCTCCTTCTCTCGCTTCCTTCCTACTTCTATCGGAAAAGAGGAAGCCGGATTGAAAATCATCTGGCGATCTACTTCCTTGTCATCCTTCTCTCCGCCCTCTTCACCACCGTAGCAAATACCGGGGTCTGGTTCCTCGATGCCTACTTGATGGCTTACCCCTTCCCTTACACGCTCCTGACCACGATCTTACGAGGCATTGCTGGACTCATCACCTCCTTTGTCATCGGTGCTCTCGCTCTCCCTTTATCCAAAGCCCTGCAGAAAGTCTTCTCCAGCGAGCAGAAGACAAAGCCGGGTGCGACGTTAAAGACAGATCAAAAAAAAAAGATTCCTCTCCTGATCAACAAGAGGAAGAAAAGAGATAACTATGGACAACACAGAAAAAATCATCAGTCTCCTCAATCGTTCCTTCTCCGTCTTTCATGTCGTCAGCAACATGGAAGAGGAGCTCGCCCAAGAAGGTTACCAGGCCTTGGATGAGAAAGAGAGCTTTGCCCTCGTCAAAGGCGGAAAGTATTATGTGAAACGGAACGGAACCTCCCTGATCGCCTTTGCTATTCCTGAAGATCTAACTCACCTTTCCTTCCAGATCACCGCCACGCACAACGATTCTCCGACCTTCAAGTTCAAACCCGAGCCCCTGCTTCGCAGACAAGGTCTTCTCTCCCTCAACGTCGAGCCTTATGGCGGGCTCATCTACAGCACCTGGTTAGATAAGCCGCTCTCCTTCGCCGGCAGGCTGATGGTGAAGAAAGACGGAAAGATTGAAAGTCACCTCCTTGCCATCGATGAGGATCTCCTCATCATCCCCAATGTCGCCATCCACCTCAACCGCGAGATCAACAAAGGATTCAGCTATGATCCCGCTAAAGATCTCATCCCCCTCTTCGGGACGGATGAAGAGAACTTTGATTTCAAGAAATTCCTTCTTCAGAAAGCCGAAATCGAAGACGGTGAACTGCTCTCCTTCGATCTTTTCCTCTACAACCGGGAAAAAGCAAGAAGGATCGGCCTGAATCAGGAGTTCCTCGCCTCCGGAAGGCTCGATGACCTCTCCTCCGCCTACGCAGCCCTCCTCGGTTTCCTCTCTGGAAAGAAGACAAACCACATCAGCCTCTTTGCCTCCTTCGACAACGAGGAAGTCGGCTCCCTGACAAAGCAGGGCGCAAACTCCACTTTCTTAAAAGATGTCATGCAGAGGATCGTCTCTGCGCTAGATGGCAAGAACGACGATTATCAGAAGGCCGTCGCCAACTCCATCCTCTTATCCATCGACAACGCTCACGCCACTCATCCTAACCATCCCGAGTATGCCGATAGCACCTCCTTCATCGGGCTCAACAAAGGCATCGTCATCAAGTACAACGCCAACCAGTCCTACACCTCCGATGCTCTCTCCGCCTCGCTCGTCTTCGCCTTAGCCCAAAAAGCCGGTGTTCCCCTTCAGGAATTCACCAACCGCTCCGATCTGAAAGGCGGCTCCACCTTAGGCAACCTCTCCAACTCCGAAGTCTCTTTGACCTCGGTGGATATCGGTATACCGCAGCTAGCGATGCACTCCTCCTATGAGGTGTTAGGCATCAAAGATCTTGAATCCCTCATCGCTCTCACCAAAGACTACTTTTCCACCGACATCCGCTTCCAGAAAGACGATATCCTGCTTAACTGACGTAAAAAAACTCCTCATCGCTGAGGAGTTGATCGCTTGAGAATGGTGGGCCTTAGTGGGATCGGACCACCGACCTTGCGCTTATCAAGCGCACGCTCTAACCAGCTGAGCTAAAGGCCCATTTACAAGCGAGAATTACTATACCTTAAAGAGATTTCTTTGTCAACTTCACATCGGAAATTTCTTCTTAAACTCAAATCCGTTAGAAATCACTAACCAAAACACCGCCTTTTTCTGTCTGTCACAGGCTTGAAACGAAGGGCGAATCGCCATAGAATAATAAAGGAAATTGGAGGAAGTTAAGAATGAAAAAAGCCAAAGTAGTCAAGGATCTCTGCATCGGATGCGGTGCCTGCACCGGCATCTGCCCCGAAGTGTTCACCTTCGATGATGACGGCAAGGCCGTCGCCGGTGAAGTTCCGGCCGGTTCCGAAGCCTCTGTCGATGAAGCTGCTTCCGGTTGCCCGGTTCAGGCCATCGAAGTCGAAGACTAAGCCAGTCGCCATATGAAAAACCTGCCTCACCGTGATATGTACTCATCTAATTAGACTACGTTGAAAACATCATATCACAAACTCA
>CAUUFA010000018.1:0-25095 GCA_963544395.1 uncultured Bacilli bacterium
CACTTCATTCATCCTTGACCTTCTCCTTAGTCCAACAAGAGGGGTTCAGTACAGACATGGCGGTGTTCTGCATTTATGGAGGTAAAATGGGAATATTCAGACGGAGCAGAGATGCTCCCAGAAAAGAGAAACGAACAGCACCGACAAAGGAAATGCAAGAGTTCATCAGGGGTGTTGATGTAGACTTTATCGGCAACAGCAATAGCGGCATCAATGTGGACGAAATGCGAGCGATGCAAACTTCCGCCGTTTATGCTTGCGTGAAGATCTTGGCGGAGACAATAGCGAGTTTACCGCTACACCTATTTAAGAAAGGTAAAGGCGGTAAGAATGAAATGGCGGAGCAACATCCGCTTTTTTCTTGCCTTTATGAGTTCCCGAATGAAGAGATGACGAGTTTCGAGTTCAGGGAAACGATGATGACATCTCTCCTTTTGTGGGGAAACGCATACGCAAGAATCATCCGAAAGCAAGGGCATACGACCGAACTGTGGTACTTAAAGCCGAACCAAATGGTAGTGGAGCGTGATAGCACCACGGGCAAGATTAAGTATACCTATTCGGACGAAATAACCAACCAAACCTATGTGTATCGCCCAGACCAAATCTTCCACATCAAATCCATGTCCATAGACGGAGTAAAAGGCTTGAGTCCCATAGCGCAAGCAAGAGAGGCAATCGGACTCGCCTTGGCAACGGAAGAGTATGGCGCGAAGTTCTTCGGCAATGGAGCAAGACCGGGCGGTGTGTTGGGACACCCCGGCACGCTGAAAGACCCCGAAAAACTCCGACAGTCTTGGAATCAAGTGTATCAGGGAACAAGGAATAGTCATAAGGTGGCGGTGCTTGAAGAGGGAATGAAATACCATACCATAGGCATCGCACCCGAAGACGCGCAATTCTTGGAAACGAGAAAGTACCAAGTGAATGAGATATGTCGTATCTTCCGTGTTCCGCCGCACCTTGTCGGTGACCTCGAAAGGGCAACCTTCTCCAATATAGAACATCAATCCATAGAGTTTGTTCAGCACACCATACGGCCGTGGCTCGTAAGGTGGGAGCAAGAGATAAGCCGTTCACTCCTTGATGAGAAAGAACGGCTTTTGTATTTCGCCAAGTTCAATGTCGACGGACTGCTACGAGGTGACTACAAATCCCGAATGGAAGGCTATTCCATAGGGCGGCAAAACGGGTGGTTGTCTATCAACGATATAAGGCGGCTTGAAGATATGAGTCTTGTCCCGGCGGAACAGGGCGGTGACGATTACCTCGTCAACGGCTCGATGATGTCGGCGCAGGTCGGACAGCAGAACAAACAAAACAATCCAGACGAAGGAGGTAGCAATGGAGAAGAAAACGAACAAAAAGGAACTCCGAATGCTCCCGCTAAAGGAAATAAGAATAAACGAAAGTGACGGCGGAACGTGTATCGAAGGACACGCCGCCGTTTTCGATTCGTGGTCAAAAACCTTGGGCGGCATTTGCCCGTTCAAAGAGAAAGTGCGAAAGGGTGCATTTGCGGAGAGCATCGGCAGGGACGATATCCGTGCGCTGTTCAATCACGATCCAAACTATGTACTCGGCAGAAACAGAGCGGGAACGCTTGACCTCGTAGAAGACGATGTGGGGCTCCGTGTCCGCATTACTCCGCCTGATACGAGTTGGGCAAGGGACATCACCACGAGCATCCGCCGTGGGGACATTTCGCAGATGTCAATCGGTTTTGTGGCGGAAGACGATGAATGGTCATCCAAAGACGGAATCGACACACGAGAACTCAAGAAGGTTCGCCTGTTTGATGTCTCGCCCGTAACGTTCCCGGCATACACGGCAACCGATGTCGGTGTTCGTGCGATGCAAGAGTACGATGCGTATAAGACCGAACAGCGAAAGATGTCAGAAGATGCCGAAAACGCAGTTAAAAAGGCAAAACAGCAGGAAAAACTCAAGAACCTGCAAGCAAAATTCAAAATCATTTAATCAGAGGAAAACAGATGAATATGAAGAAAATTCTCGAAATGAAGGCAAAGAGAGAGGACGCAAGACTCAAAGCGATGGCGGTGCTTAACAAGGCGGAAGCTGAAGACCGTTTCCTCTCCGAAGATGAACAGAAGGACATCGACAAGTATGAAGAGGAAATCCGTGCGTGGGATGAAAGCATCGGCAGAGCGGAAAAACTTCTCGCTATCGAACCCGAAGATCGTTCGACCGAGAAACCCGAAGTAAAACCAACTCCCGCCAAGGACAACGAAAAGAGATTCGCGTCTTTCGGTGAGCAGCTCATGGCTGCATACAGAGCGGCAACGCCGGGCGGTAAGGTGGACGAAAGACTCACCACGAGAGCGGCAAGCGGTCTTAACGAAACCACTCCCTCGGACGGCGGTTTCCTTGTTCAGCAGGACTTCGTGACCGAACTCTTGAAGAGAACCTACGAAACGGGTATTCTCGCAAGCAAGGTCAAGAAGATTCCTATCAGCACCAATGCAAACGGAATGAAAATCAACGCCATTGACGAAGACAGCCGCGCGAACGGCTCTCGTTGGGGCGGTGTGCAGACCTACTGGGAAGGCGAATCGGACGAGATTACCGCAAGCAAACCCAAGTTCAGACAGATGGAACTGTCGCTCAAGAAACTCACGGGTCTTTGCTATGCGACCGATGAACTCTTGCAGGACGCGGCAGCGCTCGAAGCCGTTATTCGTCAGGCATTCGCAGAAGAGTTCGGCTTCAAGATTGACGATGCCATTCTTTCAGGTAGCGGCGAAGGCGAACCGCTCGGTATTCTCAACAGCGGTGCAATCGTGACCGTGGCGAAAGAAGCAAGCCAGACGGATATCATCACCGTGGAGAACCTCATCAAGATGTGGAACAGACTTTGGTCTCGTTCCAGAGCGAACGCGGTGTGGTACATCAATCAGGAACTTGAACCCTACCTTTACGCGCTCAAAATCGGCGATAAACCCGTGTATATCCCGGCAGGCGGTCTGACCGAGAAACCTTACGGCACGCTCTTCGGCAGACCCGTTGTGCCTATCGAACAGTGCAGCGCCGCAGGCGAAGTCGGTGACATCATCCTTGCGGATATCGGTCAGTACCTTCTCATCGACAAGGGCGGTGTGAAGTCCGCAAGCTCTATTCATGTCAGATTCCTTTACGATGAGAACGTGTTCCGTTTCATCTACAGGGTTGACGGCAAACCGATCTGGACGAAACCGCTCACTCCTTACAAGGGAAGTGCGACTGTTTCGCCGTTCGTCACTCTCGCAAAGAGGGGCGCGTAAACCAAAATACAATAGGGAGGTATGAGTATGATTACTCTTCAAGAAGCCAAAGAGTTTTTGAGAGTTGACGGCGATGACGAGGAAAATCTCATAGCCTCGCTGATTGTGGCGGCACAGGAACTGACGGAAGATGTGCTTCGAAGACCGCTTGCGGAACTCGAACCTCTTCCCGAAACTGTGCGGCAAGCAATGCTCATAGTCGTAGCCCCGCTTTACGAAGAAAGACAAATCTCAAAGGATAAGACGGGTATCGACATATCCGAAACCATTGACCTTGTCAGGCGAATGCTGTTCGCCTACAGGAAAGAGAGGTTCTGATGGATATAGGCAAACTCAACCGCAAGGTGGAAATTTTGACCTTTGAAAATTACCGCCAAAAAGTACTTATCGTCCGACACACTCCCGAAAAGTGCCTTAAAAACGAGATTTTGCCCGAGTGACACAACAGTATAAAGAATTTAGAGAAACTCAATGCCATCATCAAGCGCCATCTTCCGAAAGCACCGATAATTCAATAGTCATATTTATTCATTAGTATTTAACGTGTTTTGTCTTCTATTACTCTATATTTTATGTTTTTTCTTTTTGAAAAACATGTCGCAACAGGCTTTATGGTTTGTCAAGGAAATAAACAGGTTCTCTTCAAAATCAGAAGGGAAGAATTTACAATATCACCATAGGTAAGGAATACACACAATATGGAATCTCTATCAATCAAAAAGTGCTGTGATGAATTGCTGGATCTGGGAAAGAGAAACAGGCTGCTCTACTTCACTGCGCAAGGTCCGTTTCTGAAAGCGGAATATCAGGAGGGAATCTCCAATCTCTTTCAGAAGGTGACGGAAGGTAGTACGCTCCATCTCTATCCGTTTGATTCGATCATCTCGACCTCTGGAAGAACCCAGGTGGAATTCAACGGGGATGAGGCGATACGAAATGAGCTTCTCGAAGCGGCAAGGAAGTCGTATCTTTCGCTTTCCGATGGAGGAAAATCGTTCTTTGTCCTCCCGAAAAAAGCGCCGTTAGCTCGGGCGCTGAGGAATTTAAGATCCCTTTCTCTTTCTTCGCAGGATGAGAGAGGCATCAACATCCTCTTCTTGGCGCTTGGCATGCTGAGATGGAAGGAGAAGGATGATCCGCTGACGGAGATACGCTCTCCTTTGCTTCTGGTTCCTGTCGAGCTGATTCACAACCCGAACGGAAACACGTATTCGCTGAAAGAGATTGAGGGCGAGGATGCTCTTTCTAACAGCACGCTCGTCTATAAGCTCAAAGCAGACTATCAGCTGGATTTTCCGGAGTTTGACAATGAGAAGGACGACTATCTTTCCTATTTAGAACGCGTCCAAGAGAAGATCAATCGCTACAGCGGATGGGTGGTGGAGAAAAATGAGTCCTATCTGGGACTTTTCACGTTCTCCAAGATCGATATGTACCGAGATCTGAAGGACAATGAGAAGACGGTTTTAGAAAACAGCACGGTCCGTGCTCTCTTCTCCGGCGAGCCTTCGGCAAAAGCCGATCCGGATGCCCTCACGCCAAGTGAAATCACTCCAGAAGAGATCCGTCCCCTTCACAATGTCGTCGATGCAGACTCCTCTCAGATGGAGGCGATCGCTCTCTCAAAGAAGGGTGTCTCCTTCGTCCTTCAGGGGCCTCCGGGAACCGGAAAATCCCAGACGATCACCAACATCATCGCCGAGGCGCTCTACGATGGAAAGAAGGTTCTTTTCGTCTCGGAGAAGAAGGCAGCTCTCGATGTGGTCTACACCAAGCTGAAGAACGCTTCGTTAGAGGACTTCTGTCTGTCCTTGCACGGCTCAAAAGCCAACAAGAAAGAGGTCTTATCGGAGATCAAACGGGTGCTCACTGCCAAGAAGAGCAAGGTCTCTGATTCGGCCAAGTCAAAGCTCAATGAACTCTCGCAAGAGGAGCAGGTGCTCGATGATTACGCCAAGGAGCTTTCGGTCCACTGGTCTCCTTTGGGGATGACGACGCAGCAGATCCTCGGCATGGCTGCCTCTTATGATAATGTCTTAGCGCCGACTTATCTTTTCGATGACATCGCTTCGAAGGATAGTGCTTTCCTTAAGGAGTCGATGACGTTGCTCAAAGATGTGGGCCCTTATCTTCTCTCGTTTGGAAAAGTGATCGAAGAGTATCCCTACTATGGGTTTAAGGATCTCGATTGCCCGTATCATGACCGGGTGAAGTTTGCTGAGGATCTCAAAGTGAATCTTCCGAAGCTTCTTGTTTTACGGAACGAGACTTCGGCTCTTGCTTCTTTCTTCAGCATCAAGTCGCTTCCTCTCGCTGACAGAGATGCGCTCTATCAGGAAGCGGAAGCTTTTGTGCATACTTCTTTCTTGATTCCTTCTCTCTATCAGGATCCGAAGCGGATTCTGTCGCTTGCCAAAGAGGCCGAAGAGAAGACAGACGACGCCCAGTTGAAATATCTTGCCCTTTCCAAGCGATATGAGGACGGAGTGTTCTCTTTGAATGCCGCTTCTCTTCTGGAACGTTTCAATAAACAATATGCTTCAGCGTTCAGGCGTCTTTTCTCCCACGCTTATCACCATGAGATGAAGCGGCTCTCTGTCCTGAAAAAGGAAGGGAAACTATCGTATTCCTCCGCCAAGAAGCTTTTTGGCGAACTCTCGCTTTGGAAGCAGGCAGCGAACGAAGAGAATGAAGCTCTTTCCGCTCTTCATCAAACCATAGACAATGAGGATATCCAAGAAAATAATATTCATGTTTTTACTAAAGAGGTTGAAACGCTTTCTTCTCTGCACGGTCTGATCTTCCCTTCTCTTGCGTCGCTCAAGAGCGAGGCTTTAGCTGCCCTTCAGAAAAAGGTTGCTGAAGCTCTAAAGCCTTCTTCTGATACCTCTTGTATCGAGATGCTCGCTGCTTACTTTGATGAGAAGAAATATGACGTTCAGTCTCATCCGCTGGAAGACATGTATCAGAAGTTCCTCTCCTGTCAGGATCGGCTTGCGGACTTCACGCGTTATCTCAAATTCTTCCATATTCTGGAAGAAATTGAGAAGAAGCAGCTTGGCTCTTTCCTGCGTCTCTGTCTGCAGTCCGGATACGGACTAGGGAAGATGGATGAGGCCCTGAAGAAGGATTTCTATCTCGAGTGGGCGCACTATGTTCTCGAGCAGTCTCCGACCTTGAGGGAGATCACCAGGGAGAAGCACGATGAGACCGTGGCGCACTTCCAAGAGGATGATACCGATGCTTTGAAGATCAATCAGATTCAGATCGCAGAGAAGGTCAGCAGCCTGCTTCCGCCTCTCTATGACAGCACGATCGGGCTCGTCGGTGATTTTTTACGTGATGCTGAAAAGAAGCGGAACATCCCTTCGATCCGACGGATCCTCTGGAAGTATCAGGAGCTCATCCAGCAGGTCAAGCCTTGTTTCATGATGTCTCCGCTGACAGTCTCTTCGTTCCTGACGAAGGATTATCACTTCGACGTTGTCGTCTTCGATGAGGCCTCTCAGGTCTTCCCCTGGGATGCGATCGGTGCGATCTACCGCAGCAAACAGGCCATCATCGTCGGCGATAACCGGCAGATGCCTCCAACTTCTTTCTTCTTGACGAACAGCCTCAGCGAGGAGGATGCTGACAGCGAGGATACGAGCGATGTCAGCTCGTTTGAATCGATTCTGGATTTCTGCGCCGCTTTCCCGCAACGGAGGCTATTGTGGCACTACCGAAGCAAGAGCGAGGATCTGATCTCGTTCTCGAACCGCAATTTCTATCAGGGTTCATTGATTACTTTTCCTTCCTCAACCAAGAAGAAAGAAGGGTTCGGTGTCGATTTCCGCTATGTGGATAACGGCATCTACAGTCGCTCCCAGCACGTTAACCGCAATGAGGCGGAGCGTGTCGTCGATCTGATTTACGAGGATATTGAGAAATATCCGAAGGATTCTTTGGGGGTCGTCGCGATGAACATCTCGCAGCAGGAAGCTATCGAGGATGCCTTAGAGAAGAGAAGGATGAAGGAGGATCGCTACCACGACTTCTTCGAGAACCGGGATGTTGAGCCGTTCTTTGTCAAGAATCTGGAGACAGTCCAGGGCGATGAGAGGGATAGGATCATCCTTTCGATCGGCTACGGTTACGATGAGAAGGGAACCTTCTATCATAACTTCGGACCGCTCAACCGGATCGGCGGGGAGAGGCGTCTCAATGTCGCTATCACCCGCGCCAAGTACAACGTGCAGATCGTCTCGAGCATCCGCTCTTTCGATATCAAGGAGGAGAGGACGACTTCGCTCGGTGCTAAGCTCTTAAAGCAGTATCTTTCCTATGCGGAGAATCCTTCTCTGTCCGATGAGGTGCATCTCCACGATGAGACGGACTCGCCGTTAGAAAGCGATATCGCCCGCTCGCTTTCTTCGCTCGGCTATATCTTCGACACCAAGGTCGGAAGCTCGGAGGACAAGATCGACTTCGGTATCCGGCATCCTTTGAAAGATGCTTATGTCTTAGCCCTGGAATGTGATGGTCCTATCTATCAGGATAAGAAAGTAGCACGAGACAGGGATAGGCTGAGAGAGCAGGTGCTTCGTCTTCAGGGCTTCTCGTTCTACCGCCTCTGGTCGAACGACTGGTTCCTCAATCGGAAGAGAGAGGAGGAGAAGCTCAAGGAGAAGATCGATCAGGCGGTGCGAGACTTTGACCGGAGAAACAAAGGGATCGATATTCCGCTCTTCGTCCTGCCAAAAAAGGAAGAGGAGGAGAGGGAACCGATTGATACTTCTGAGATTCTTCCGGAACAGACCGAGAAGGTCAAAGACTTCAAGGTGATGGAAAACCGCTCTCCGATCGCCTTGTCGACGCTCTTTGCCACCTATCAGCCTTGTCCGATCACGGCCATGGCTTCCTCTCCGATTCAGAATGAGCTGGAGATCTGTCAGATCATCGATCTCAACCTGAGGAATATCCTGCTCAGGGAGCAGCCGATGCGCGAGGACTGCTTGCTCCGCAAGCTCTCGAAGCTCACCGGGAGGACGAAGATGACCTCGACGATCAAGCGTTGCTTCGACAGGGTGCTTTCTTACCGCACGTATGCGGATCTGCACTCAGCTCAAGAGGATGAGACGAAGACGTATTGGTTTGACGATGAGACACTTAACCACGGCCTGAGGCTTGGCGGAAATAGGAAGTTCGATGAGATTCCGGACGCAGAACTGGAAAACGGTTTGGTTGTCCTCTTAGCTTCGCTTCAGCCCCTCAGCAGCGTGGAGCTGATGAAGAGCATGTCGACGCTTCTTGGCTACAGCCACTTGTCCGGGGCGATGAAGGTGCGCTTCGATCGGCTTCTTGCTTCTCTTTTACACTGTGAACGGATTGTTCACGATAGTCGGGATAAGCTGATTACGAAAAAGCAGAGCTGAAAAAGGCCGGCTGAGGTGACTCGGCCGGCTTCCGTTTTTACCGATATCGGTTGAGGATTTTCAAAATGTCAGAAGCGTAATCTTTCCCGTGTTCTGCACTCTTTAGAATGGCGAAGATCTCTTTCTCGGTGGAAGGAAGAAGACGGATCAATAGTTCCATCTCCTTGTTGAGGAAAACTTGATAGGCTTTGAGTCCTTTGGCTAAGGAGGTGTCACTTCGGTAACGACGCAGATCTTGGCGGAGCGCTTCTTCTTTCTCAGTAGCTGAAAATTTCGGATTTTGGTGATTGTTGTGGAAATAGGACAAGAAACTTGACTCGTCGATAGGAAAACGGATGTCCGGGAATTGCTTTTTACAAACAATGCAAGTGGTAATAAAATAAGCAAAAACAGGGATTTAAACAATATTCAGCAAAACCAGGTGGTTTTCTTAACTCTTTCTGGCTCGGATTCTAGTTTTCGGATTCATCGGATACCGGATTGAAACCGGTATCACAATATGTTTCCGGTTCTCTTCTCTCTGTATCCCTTGAAGAGTGGAAATCGATTCTTTACAATGGTTAACGTTTGTTTGTTATTTCTTTATCATCCAGGGGGAAAAGTCAACCATGAAAAGAAAAGTTCTGCTCGTGTTGTCCTTGTTCGCTTTAGCAGGCTGCCGCAACCGTACTCCCAGCGCCACTCCTTCGATCAGCCCTTCTGTTTCTGTCTCTCCATCTACCTCTGCTTCTCCGCGCCGTTTCCGTCTCATGTATAAGGATCTTCAGGGTCAGCTCACGGCTTCGGGCACGATCGTTCAGACGGTCAAGAGCAAGTCTGCGGACAAATCTTCTGAAGTTCGCTACACGTTAGAGACCAAGATGAGCGATACTTCCTACCATGTCAAATGGACCACTGATGATCCGGCCGGCTCCGACGTCGAGTCTTATGTCTACACCACGGCGGAAGGTGACGATAAAGGCAAAGCGCTTCACTATTACCTGACCGGCATGAATGAGGTCGCCTATGAAGTCATCAAGGATAAGAAAAAGAACGTCATTTTGTTTGATAACTTCGCCAATCCTTTCAAGTCCATCACAGCGGATAACTGGGTTCGGGACGACAAGGATAAGCATATCTATAATTACGATTTAGATATCGGCAAAAAGGAAGATGCTGCCTTATTGTTCCACAATATCGCCTATATGAACATCAATGGAGACCAGGTTGAATCTGTCCGTCTCATCACCACCTCGGAAAAAGTCACCGAGCTGGAGTTGAAAACGAAGGAGGTGACAGATACTTTAGGAACCAACTCCTTTGTCGTCCGTGTCGCTTTGGATTTCGAGCACGATGCGACGACACCTCTTCCCACGCCTAAGCCGACCTTGGAGTATCACAAGACGCTGGCCAACGCTCTCGATGAGCTGAAGATCACGCCTTTTGCGATTGAAGGTGAATCTCGTTACTCCAATGGTCAGGTTTTCCCTTACTACACTTATCAGGGAAAGGATTTCATCTACTCCCTTGATAAAAGCTCAGATGGAGTGACGGCGCTCCTTCAGCGCGAGGATGGCGTTCACGAGGTTGTCCGTAAGGGCGACAAGAGCGGATACTCGGTCAAATCAGACATTGTGATCAACTACTTCGATCAAAACGATCCCGAAGCCTTTGGTCAGCCGCTGAAGGACCTCTCTTTGTTCCGTCCTAAGAACAATGTTGCCGTTCAGTTCTTCACCTATGACGAAAACACGAAAGTCTACACACTGACCGGAGCTGGTGCCGGTGCCTTCGGTGTCGGTTATCACCTCAATTTCTATCTCGCCTACGATTGGGATATCTATGCATCTACTAAAGCCGAAGTCACGTTGACCGAGGACAACCTCCACATCAAGTCGATGGTCTTCTCCGGCAGCTCTTCTACCTACACGATGAACTTTAAGTTGAATGCGCCCGCACCGTTTGATTCTGCTGCTCTTCCGGAGTATAAGCCGGCGGACAGCATCATGGGATTTGCCGGTATCTACACCTTCAAATTCGATGACAATTCGGAAGTGAAGCTGACGGTCTCCAAAGACGGCACTTCCATCAAGTGGAACGAGGAGGAGTGCACCGATCTTGGAATCAGCTCATACAATGAAGTTACCTTCACACATGGCACGAACAAATACTCCATCAGCACAAGAAAGAAGAAGATTTACAACGAAACGGATTTCTCCAAATCCTATTCTTACACCTTCACTGCTCTTCCAGAATAAGCGACACTCTCCCCTGCCGAATGGCAGGGGATTTCTTTTGATTACTTTGCTTTATCAGAGTAAGGAGTACGTTTTCTATCTCTAAACAATGGTATCGATTCTCCGTTTCTTCTTTAAGTAAACGATTTCTATGCCGCTTTTTTTCACCGATGCTAGAATATCTGCGAAAAGGGGGATCCATGAAAATATGAGTGATTCTTTCAAGAAGTATCTGGCTGAGTTTGTCGGAACTTTCGTCCTTGTCTTCATCGGCTGCGGGACAGCGATTGCCACCAATGCCAATGTCGTTGCTACGGCGCTGGCCTTCGGTCTCTCCATCGTGGTCTTAGCCTATTCGATAGGCCGTATCTCCGGCGGTCATGTCAATCCGGCGGTCTCTTTAGCGATGGCAGTCCGCGGTGACATCAGCTGGAAGGATTTCTGCTTCTACTCTCTCTCAGGTCTTAGGTGCCATCGTAGGATCCGCAGCGCTCGGCGCAGTTGCCTGTGGCTACAAGGCGACCGGAGCTAACGAAGTGACCGGCGGTTTTTTAGCAGGTCTCTTTGCGGACAGCGCATTCAGTGCCTATCTGCTTGCCTTCGTCGTTGAGCTTGTCTTGACCTTCCTCTTTGTCTTAGCGATCTTAGGTGTCACAGCAGATGATAAGTTCTCACAGGTCGGTGGCTTAGTCATCGTGGCTGCCTTGACCGGAGTCCATCTTGTCGGCATCAGGATCACCGGCACTTCTGTCAATCCGGCCCGCTCTCTCTCGGCTGCGCTCTTCGCTTTGATCGGCAATGATACGGAAGCCATTAAGGAAATCTGGATTTACATCTGTGCACCTCTGCTTGGTGCTCTTCTTGCGGCTCTGCTTTGGAAGGCTCTGTTCGTTAAGAAGTCAGCAAACGAAACAAAGTAAATAGCTGACCTTTCCATACGTAACGTATCTAAAAAGGCGGTCATCTGACACAACAGGTGACCGCCTTTTCCGCCTCTTGTATTTTTGCTGACTATTGCCTAAATCAAAGAAGATGCTCTGCCTTATCTGGCTTTAAGAAAGCCTTTGAACGTGGCGACAGCTTCCGGCGTCTCATGATTGAGGAAAAGGGACTTACCGGTATCGAGGTGATTTATCTCATTCATCTCTGCTTCGGAAAGGGTGAAATAAAAGATGCTGAAGTTCTCTTTTTCCCGCTCGATTTTTCTAAACTTGCCGTTGGAAGAGATGCCTCTTTGGAACATCCATCGCATGATGATCGGCGCGATGCTTCTTTGATGCGCATTGGCGATTCTATCCGGCATAGGATCATGAAAGATACCATCTCTTCCTTCGCAGAAGGAACCCACGACTCAGGCAGAACATTCTCTTTCTTCATGTTTGCTCCCGCGCTGTCTGACTTATTACCTGCGTCGTCTATTCCTGATATAAGATTCCTGATATAATATGAAACAGTTTCAACCGCTTACTGATAGGATCTGTCTTTAATATTGCATATAAAAATATAATGGTAATTGAAAAATTACCTTTGATATTTTCTATTATATTTGTAACAAAAAAGTGATAATTTTCGTCACTTTTCCATGTAAGGCAATAAATGGAGGTGAGTGTTTCTATGCACCGAAGTACGTCTCAGAACAGGTGCAACTGTGGTTCCCTTTCGAATCCTCATAATGAAGAAAAAACTTGATTCCGATGGCATAGGAAGATTTCGCTTTCAGCGCGATCGGGAATTTGAAATACAGAGTCCGATGTTCTTCAGGATTGTCCACATTAACCGAAAACGTTTCATCTTCCATGTGCTCTTTCTGTCCGAGGTTCTCTACCTGATCTTCCCGAAGCGTTGTGTACTCCGGCCAGATAGAGATTGTCTTGTATTTTTCATCGGAAGGCTCTTTGTAACGGAGAAAGTATTCTGAATTCAGCAAGGAAAAATCAGCTGCTTTCATTTTCGTGTCATCTTTTGCAATTAACAAATAGTTAAGGGAGAGGGTTCCCGAAACAGAAACACAGCCTTCACCATGATCTTTTTCCTGGAACTCTGGCATCCCTGTGCCAAAACAGTAATTTGAAATTTCATCGTGTCGGAAAGAGAGAGCCACACTGTTCATATCCGGTCTTCTCACATTGGTCGGCATTCCATAGATGACAGAATATTGAAAAGCGTGTTCGATCCAAAGGGAAGAAGAGGGAAATTTTGTGTTCGTAAGCATCACCCTTTTCTCGCGATAGAGTTTGTCTTGCTCTCCGGGAACAGCGTTCGTGATCAAAGCATAGACATTGCTCCTCATATGTTTTTCGCTATAGGGGTCAATCTCGCAAAGGACTTTGGAAGAGGTGTAATAAACAGGGTAAGGAAAGTCTTTCGGAAGTGAGGAGAGAAACGCCTCTGCGTTTTGTCCTTTGGGATCCACGACAAGATAGGTGCCCTCTTTCTGATGAAATACCTCGTCTTGGGTCAAGGCTTTCTTTGTCTCAACAGAAGGTAGCGGTATGCTATCCACAGTAGGCTTCACACTCGGGTGGCAGGAAAACAATAAGAGAAGAGAAGCACCCAGAGGCAACATACGTGTTTTCTGATTTTTCATAAGTAAGCCTCCCAATTCATATACCTCGTATAGGATTCCAAATCTGGAAATTTCAGAAATGAAAGTGACACACTATTACCATTATCTAGAGGAAGAGCATGAAGCTCCGAAAGATCATCACGCAGTGTGGAAGCATCTTCCCGGTACGAACCATAGGATCCATAATGCCGATAATTCTTTTCTTGCACGACATAGTGACGAACGCCGACAAGGTAGGCTTTGGGTGTGACCCAAACCCAACTATAAACGCCTCGCTGCTCAGGATGGCTTAGGTCAAGTGTATATTTTTCTTCGTTTTTTATCGATTGAGTGGCAGTTACGGATTGGCTCCATTTTGCCGTGAGGTTGGTCTGACACTTGACAAATGCTTCCGTGAAAAGAGTTTGATATTTGCTACCAGTATAAAAAGTCAAGCCAGTTTGCAGTTCTATCGAGGCCTCGTATGCTCTACCAAGAACGTTGGAAATCGAAATTTCAACAATTCCCTGATCGGCAAGCAACGCATGAGGGGCTGAAGCGGCTCCTAAAGGGATGTAATTGGCTTCTTTTCCGGCCTGAATCGATTTGTTTTCGAACATCTCGATAACAGCTTTTTCGCGGATAAGGCAACCATCACCGATATTCGAATACACGGGGTCGGTATAGGAAACGCCTCTCGTAACAAAGTTCTGTTGCGATGCAAAAAGGAAAACCGGCAAGATCGCAGTACCAAAAAAATTAGTCATAATTTCTCTTTGATATCTATATTATATCGCATTTTCATTCTTTATTCCAGTTTTTTTAAAATTAAATAAATTGCACACAAAATATACATTATCGTCAGTTCTATTGCTTTTTTTGTTCATATCACTTCATGACGGCAAAAATAGCTTACATTTCACGAAATACAATTTTTCGCACGCTATACACCTCAATGAATCAGGCTGTTTGATTACTGATCACCCGGATTTTGAGGAATTCTCTCAGTCCCGGGTCCTGACAGTAGACGAATGCGCCTTTGATGCCTCTTGTCAAAAGGACATAGTAGGTGTTTTTGATCCAGGTCTAAGCAAGATCATCTTCCGCTGTCCGGATGCCGGCCAGATTGCTTTTAGGATGGGGCTCCTTATGGCAGACGATCCTTCCGTTCTCATAGATCAGGTCTTTGCCGATGATGGCGTCGCAACAATCCAGATCGATACCTTGGCAGGTGTGAATACAGCCGATCTCGTCGATGGAAAGAGGATCATCGGCCTAGGAGTAGGCTTTCAGTCCGCTCCCGTAACGGAGGTTCCACTTCTTGGCAAAGTTCTCTTCTGAGATGACCACATCCGTAACGCCATCTCGCTTGCTTGAGAAGACTTCCACTCATAGGTGTATCCGGAAACGACACGGAAATGACCGTTGTAGTAGTCATACTCGCTCTCGGATTTTCCTTCCTGCAAGGCTTGGCGCTTCCTCTCTTTTGTATCGAGGGATTGGATGGCATCGAAAAGCTGATTCGGATCATCGTAGACTTGGAACTGATAGTTGCTATCCTGATGGAATTTCACTTCCTCTTCGTCAAAACCTAAGAAGGAACGGATGAAGGCGATGTAATCGGCCCGCCCTGCTTCCGGTATTGGGTATGGAGTTCTCGTTTTTCGTTCATGATGACTTCGGAATGACATTCGCGGGCAACCTTCTCGATGATGCCGATGGTGGCATAATCGTCTTAGGTCACGGCCTGATGACCATCGATGAAGAAGACAGATACTCTGGCGGCATGGATGAGCTCCCGAAGCATGTCTGTCCCTCTCTTCAATCCGACGTCGACTTTCATTTTGAAGACGCAATCGACTCCATCGATCAGAAGGCAGGGAACTTCATTCTCCGGTCGATCGACAAAAGCGGTCGGAAACTTGAAGTGGGTTTCAAGATCTTTTCTCGTGAAGTCTTTTTGGGCGGTCAGCCCGTTGTAGAGGATATTCTTCGGTGTGGCATTGACGGTGACGAAGAAGGTGGTGATGCGGTCTTGCTTCTTCTTGGGGCTATTGAGCTTCCCTAAGGCATTGAAGGTGATGACGGATTTCCGGTTCCGGCTTCGCCTTTGATGATGACAGTCTGCTTCCGGTTGTCGTAGATGGCGTCCCGAACGGCTTTGACAGTGGTGGAACAGACGTGGGTCTGGATCTCATCGAGGCTGTACATTGGATTGTCTTTGATGGCTTCACGCATCAGGTCAGCAAACTAGTCGGAAGGAATGGTCCGTGAGCGATTGATCTCGTAGAGGCTGTCGTGACAGCGCCTTGAGATGTAACGTTCGACAACAGCTCTCAGTTTATCGCTGTCATCCTCCATATCACGATTGCCTGATGCCAAAAGCATCGTTTTCCTCGAATTTCCGCGTTTCCGCCCATGAAAAAAAGGAAAAAGCCAGTTTTTCTATAGTCTATCGGACTGAGGAAGTTCTAATTATCAAAAAATGCCCGAATCTTCGAATCCAGGAGCCATTCTTTCCGCTTGGTAGTATAAACGATGAAAAGTTTAGAAAAGCAACAAAAATTCAACTCAGTTTTTCCCTGCGACCTGTATTGCGGAGGAGTCATGCCAACAGCATTGCGAAAGAGGTTCTGAAAGCGGCTCTGTGAGGAAAAACCAAGGTAATAGGAAATCTCGCTGACTGTGCGCTCGGATTCTTTCAGGAGTCTCTTTGCCTCTCTGATCTTCAGATTCAGAAGAAATTGATGATGGCTGATTCCTGTATCTTGTTTGAGACGGAGACGGATCCGGGACAGGCTCAGCGAAGATAGAGAGGAGAGTTCTTTTCATCGCGGAGATTCCGTCAAATGTTTTTCAAGGTACTGAATCACCTGCACGGTGGTTTTGGAGAAGTCGCTTTTAAACCGAAAAGAAGCGATTCTTTCGGTATAATCCGTCACCATCTGGAAGGCGATACGATACACATCCATAAGGCTGCCTGAGAGCCCGCCTAGCTGGATGGTGATGTCTTGAACATTCCGCTGTTTATGGCAGATCAGACCGATTGACTGATGGGACTGTCGTTAGGAGAAACCGTGGAAAAAGAAGCAGATTAGCTCTTCTCTTCCTTTCTCTCTGGAAGTCGATAGACTTTGCTTGCCCGGCGGTAGAACCGTCTGAAATCGATCCTCATTTTCTCGGGGGAGAGGACTTCGGCTTCTTTTCCGAAGCGGATGAAGTAGGTAAAGAGCTGATCGTAAGGTGAGATGAAGGTATAGACGTTTCCTTCTTTCTTGCTCTGAATCGGTCGGTTATGGAAGATCGCCCGGTACATCTTTTCTCCGCGTGGGGTCAGCTTTATCGTCATCTCGACATAATCGGCTTGCGCATATTCGATGGAGGATGAGGCAAAGCGAGTCAGTTTCTTCTTCTCTTCGTCTGTGAAGCGATAGGACTCCTGTGTCGGAGTGATGCCTCTCATCTTATAGAGATGATAGGAATAAAACTCTCTGTCTGGATTCATTCCCAGGATGTAGTTCATCCTCTCTTCTCTGGTGGTCTCCACGATGAACGGATAGAAGGGAGTTCCTCCTAAAGAGGTTGGAAGCAGTAAAGCTTTCTTTTTCTCTAAGGATTCCTGAATCTTCTCCAGAGTGGGGGAAAAGAGGATTCTCTCTCTTTCTGCCGAGGTCAACGAGAGATACTGATGAAAGAGATGTCGGTAATAGGAAGAAAGGGATCTTCCGCTTAAGAGATTGGTCTCAATATAAAGAAAAATCTCTTCGTTTTCTTTGAGAGGACGGAAAGAAAAGGAGCAGTCATGCGGGGTGGAGAAAGGTTCTTCGTCTTCGTTGAGGCGCTCCAAAACTTTTGAACGAATTGCGTTGGAGGTCTCTGGGCGGAGGTTTTTCAGGATGCTATCGAGGTCTTTGACAATCGCTTGATTTTTCTTCTCCTGCTGCTGATAGAAATTCTTCACGAGGTCGTTGAAGAAACGGTTGTTTGTCGTTTCCCCTTTTGCATCGACGTAATGAAATAAGACCATATCGCTCTGTAAAGAGTAATAGTCCCGATACGTCAAATTGACTCTGATTTTCTGTTCCATACAAGCCTCCGTTCCATAATTTGGAACACTCTTCTCAATCTAGTAGTTAAATTATATCGTAAATTACGAAGTTTTTAAACAACAATCTGGAACACTTAAAAAAAATAATCTACTCCTTTTTCTTATGGGCTGAATCGGCGAGAATATTAGCGCAACCAGCTGAAGATGGCCTTATCGGCCGGCTGGACGGCACCCGAATAAGCCTCTAGGCAGGGATACTTACCTAGAGCAGCGAAATCCTCAACGGGCAACCTCGAGGAGGGAGGATGAAATCTCCCTTGGGTGTCGGTGCATTGCGCCTTTGGAAGTCAAGCTGGTGGACGGAGCAGAGGTCCAAGTGATCCCGCGAAAGCGGGATACGCCTATGGCCTTCGGGATGAGAACCCGGGGCAACCATAGGTATCCTCACCATAAGCCTTCGGAGTTGATGCCGGAGAAATCCGGCTATAATGCTCTATCCACGCACCGGTAGGGGAATCTCCTTAACACAAGGGTACATTCAAAACCTCGTTCCCTGACGGCAGGAAGCCATCGTGCTTCCCACGGGTTCGGTCTCCTTGAGACCCGTTTGGACCGAGCGTAGGTCGCTCCTACGCCCATGGTGTCTAAGCGCCGTGTGAGCGATACGACTCTTGGGGTAAGCGATGTAGGGCGAAAGCCCGCGTTTATCTAAATGTAGGGAAGGGATTGAGTATGGACATCAAAATCTTTGCCAAAAGCATCGACCAGAAGACGAAAGAACAACTGGAGAACTTATCTTCTCTTCCTGTTTTTAAAGCTTCGAAAATCCGCATCATGCCTGATGTCCATGCAGGGTTCGGCTGTGTGATCGGATTCACGGCGGATTTAAAGAATCTCGTTATTCCCAACGTCGTCGGTGTCGATATTGGCTGTGGTATGCTGATGACAAAGATTGAAGCGTCATGGATCGATTTTAATAAGCTCGATCAGGTGATCCGCTCCTTTGTTCCTAATGGGAAAGGGATTCATCAGAGTGCAATGGATTCGTTTGATTATTCTCAACTGCGGCTTCCTTTCTCTAAGGAAAAGAAGAATCTTTTCGATTGTTCTTTAGGATCGTTAGGAGGCGGAAACCATTTCATCGAGATCGACCGAAGAGAAGATGGCTCCTTTTATCTTCTCATCCACAGCGGATCGAGAGCATTCGGTGCGCAGATTGCTGATTTCTATCAGAAGAGAGCCATCACAGAGCACTCTTTGAACCATCAGTGGGAAGCGCAGAAGCAGATAGTGATCCAAAAGAGAAAGGAAGAAGGGGAGACGGAGAAGATTGCTGAAGATCTGAAGCGGTTAGCTCTTCTGTACAAAGGGAAGGCGGATATCCCGATGGCTTTATGTTATCTCGAAGGAGAGGGAAGAGAAGACTACCTCAACGACATGAAAATCGCCCAGGCGTTTGCAAAACGGAACCGTGCTCTGATCCGCGATCTCATCTTCGATCATATGGGATGGAAAAATGGGGAGACGATCGAATGCGTTCATAACTATATCGGAGAGGATAACATCATCCGCAAGGGGGCGGTATCCGCCCGACAGGGAGAAAGCCTGATCATTCCTCTCAACATGAAAGATGGGGTGATTTTAGCGCGAGGAAAAGGAAACGAAGACTGGAACTGTTCCGCTCCTCATGGTGCCGGAAGGAAGATGGCGAGAGCAAAAGCAAAAACCGAGCTGAAGGTGGAGGACTTTGTCAAAGAGATGGAAGGCATCTATTCGACGACCGTCAATCGCAACACCCTCGATGAAGCACCGGACGCCTATAAAGATCCTGACGATATCATTACCTATCTTCCTGAGACAGCCACGATCGAAGCCGTTTTAAAACCGGTGTATAACTTCAAAGCAGGATAGACCGTCATCAGGGGAGAGCAAAAAGACGCTTTGCCGGAAAGAATCCTGAAAGCCGTGTATGGGTAGCGCTTTAGGTGATACTTTAGATGTCGTGGCTGCCATGCGTTATCGTAAAGGAGACGTTTTGCCTGCTGACCGCATAAAGGATGTTTTCGGTCTTTCTCTTAGTTCCTAATGGCCTCCTTTGTTATGGTTTGAATTTCATTAGGAAACCTTCACGCAATGAAAAATCAGTTCATAGCAAAAAGAGTCTTCAGGGTCCATCCACAGAACATCCAGAAATACCCGGACGAATATGCGATTAAGGCAGATATCTATGACGAAAGTCATACTCGGAATACATGCGCAATATCGGCAGATCGATATTCCTTTCCGGGAAAAAATTCAGGAGACGGGAGGTTTCGTGAAACCCGCAGCAGTAATGTTTATCCTTCTCAATTCACAAAACGGCTGAAGTACTAGGAGTTGCATATAACACGACATCCGATGCCGTAACTCGCTTGATAGAGGCAGATATCCTGATTCAAACAACAACCGCAAGCAGGAATCGTTCATTTGCATACGAGGCATATCTTGGTATTCTTCGTATAGGAACTTGAGATACGGAAGGTAACGAGCTGCTTTTTATTTCAAGTTGATATGCAAAGCTGAAATAAGCTTCTCTAGTAAAATCCGATCAGCACATTCTTCCGGTCCTCTTTTAAAAATGTCGTTGAAGTCTTTGCTAACGGCTTCTCCGTACTCAATGCCTTGTACCGGATGATCTGTGGCAATTTGGCCGTTTTGAAATCACACGGAATGATTTTACAAATCTCACGGAATAAAACTTCATATTCATAAGGATTGCAGTATAAGCATAAAGGGAAAATCATCATAATAATGTATCATTACAAGGATGAAAAGATTGAACTATACCTTGCAAATTTCGGTGCCATATAGATAGAGGGACCGTGTCATCCTTGATGGCAGAGGTAAGCCTGCTCGTTTATTGTGCGTCATCTGCGGGCTGACAAATGCAGCATAGAAAAGAGATGATGGCGTTTACGTCGTCCCTATCACTTCCTAAGGAATTGAAGGAGCCTCGCCTTATCGGTAAGCGTATAAAAAACATGGGAGTTTACGTTAGGTAAATCATTATCCGCCGATTCAATGTTTGGTAACGATTGGTTATGATCGGTGTTAGGCGGTAAAACCTGTTCGTGGAATATGAAGCACACCATTTTGATGCAGTTTAATCATCTCTTGTTTTCCCATAATATCATCGCCATCTGTAATCAGCAGATGCCTGGCATTATCATTTGCGCTTGGGCACAAATTTATTGATTATCGTTTTCAAATTCGCCTAATATTGCCTTTTGCAACTAGATTTTTCTCCAGCACTTATTTTTCATAAAATCAGAAATAATAGATATGTCATCTCCTTCATAATACTTGACAAGCAGAGTTTTAAATTCCGGAACTTCTTTTTCAGGAATAACCAGAAGACCGCCTCCACGAGAGATCAAATAGTGATTTGCAAAAATAACAGATGCTCTCTTATTCCCGTCAAGAAATATTTGGGTTTTCATACAAAACAGACATAGCTTGATGGCAACATCAATCTCGTCATCATTTTCCTCAGTAATCTCTCGTATTTTGTTTTTCACATCGATTTCATTCGGTAATGGTGGTACATAAGAGGAGCCTCCGATGGTAATCGGCACTCCACGCATTCGACCTCCTTCAGCAAAAAAGCCTTCATTAACAAGCCTGGCAATATGACTGAGCATGTAATAGTCTGATTCACTCGCTACTACATCTTTATCCAAAATAAACTCCCATGCGTATTTTAGATTCAGGATTTTCTGAACATCCGTCGCTTTCATACCAGTGATTTTTCCATTATCTATGATTTCTTCCGTCTGTGGAAAAGATGTGGCAACCCCCTCTAAAACTGCCTGATCGTAGATATTCATTTTCATATTTGCTCTAGCGAATGCTATATTCTTAAGAACAGCTGCCGATAATACATTTTCCGAATATCCCGCATCAGCAAGATCTTTTTCTATATGTCGCAGTTCTTTTCTTATTGTTCTGATTTCTCTGGCATTACGGAGCAATACGTTATATAGCTCTTCGGTATACACTCCTACATATGTTGATGTCAGTTTGCCAGCAACACGTTTTCTGAGATATAAATATTTGCCATCTCCACGTTCTTTGATTTCAGGTGTCCCATCATATGGCATCAAATTCAATCTAGCTTGGAGATCTGCACGACTTCTGAGTAGTTCTTGTATTTCGTTATATGTCACGGCCATTATTGCCACTCCTTTTGGGGAACATTATATAACATATTATGCAAATATATTCCCCAACATACAATAACAAATAGGGAACTTCTATTAAATTTCTATTTTCAAATTGTTCCCCAATAAGCTGTTCAGGAAGCCATGTGACAGCATCGATCCGAGTCAGCATCTACACGGCAAAGCCAAAAATCGGGCTCTCCGGTATAGTCCGTGCGACGATTTCGTCGGCGTTGGCTTCCTTGATTATGAAAAGATAACAGCGGCAGCTGCCGTCGTAGTACAGATCGCTGAAATCGGTAAGGAGAGGCTGCACCAGATTTGAAATACTGTGCGGACGGTTCGGCTTGTTGGTGAATATGATATTCCTCCTCAGAGGCTTGGCCGTTGGGGCATCGGGTTTGCCTTTCTGAACGGACAAATGATTCCGATTACCTTTTTTGAATCTGCCCTCAGATAATAAGTATCAAGAAACAATTCCAAAGTACCATTCAATGCACCATTCAAATATCCGCTTATCATCTGTTAGGAAGAACGATGACCAAAGCAGCTAAGTAGCCCTAATAGTTAACGTTATAGGAAACCTAAAGATTGTCTGAGAACGTAAGCTTGACTAGACGATGGTCAGCCGCCGGGCTGGATTCGGCGTGTTCACAAAACTATCAAAGCACATCCTCATGTGACATGCATGATTACAGCCCTTTTCTGATTGCTGAACAGACCAATTTTTCTGCCATCTCTCAACACGCTTACTTGTGTGGAGAATCTTTAAACAGGAGGCCTAATCAAAGCCTGAATCGAGATCCGCTGTGTCCGATTCCTTTTACCGTGGAAAGAAGACCGAGTTCATGCAGCTCAGAAAGATAGACAGCGGCAGTATTCTGAGAGCAATGGATTGTGCGTGAGATGTTCTTTGGGGTAAATGGCGAGTCTTTGAATTCCAAAAGCAATCGGTCCATATGATTACTCACCTTTGCAGAATAATGGCTGTCCTGTTTTTTTCGGACCAGTCCCAAGGCATCCTGAGTTCCCTTTTCTTCTCTGTCAGTTCCCTTATTTTTCGAATCGGTTCCAATCTCTTGATTTGTCAGTTTCCAGAGTTCATCGCTGATGCGAACGACTGCGGAAGTGACATCGGTATTATCGGGGAATATTTTATAATGGATGGAGTCGAATCCATTGCTTTGGCACGCCTTCTTCGCTTGGCCGACCCCAGTGCAGTAGCTCTCGATGATTCCGCGCGCCTTGAACATGTCCCTTAGTTCCGAATTCATAGTATCTCTTCTCTTGAAAAAAGCACGCTCGTTGAGGTCTTCCAGCGTCACGGGAGGAAGCGGGCTGTTGTAATTGACGATATCGATTTCCCTCTCTATGATGTAGGCCTGAACGTTTTTATTGGTCTCATAATTTTTGTGCACAACCGCGTTTGCCAAGAGTTCCTCAACTGCTTTGTACGGATAATTGGCCACCATTCAGCTCGTGGAAATGCCTTCTTCACGGACCGTAACTTGTCTCAGGTAATTATCCTGAAGGTATTTCAAGGTGACATAATACTGCTTCCCGTTGGTGTTCGCTCAATTTATATTCGATACAGAATCTTTCGGCCATCCGGTCGTGCAGAATCTTGTTCGCTTCTGTTTGATAATCAATGATATCCATACCAAATTCTCGCTTCACATATGTAATGCAATAACTTCATATGTTTCCAACCGATTTCACATGTTTTCAATATACGACTAACGGCCAAATTATCCTTTGTAAACCTTTTCGAGGCATGCGAAAAAGCTAGGAGAAGTAACCATCAAGGTGTTTTCTTTTAAAAAGGCGCATGCCGCCTTCGCAAATTTTCACAGCTGCCTAGCGCATCTGTCCTGGAAATGTGAGTAACTCTGCTCGATTTTATGTTACCAAAGTCAACTTGTGTAGTTGTTTCGTTATATGTCGACTATTCTTTAATTTATTACGATTTTATCGGCCTTTTTTCAGCCTTAGGCTAACCACAGTCTCGACCGTATTCAAATTGTTCAGCCCATAATTCAAGTCCTCTTTAATAAGAGGACTTTTGAAATATTTAGCCTTGAGCCATTGTCCATTTCCTTTTTTATTTTTGTGGATTTCAATTTTATTTATTAAAGACTCGATGATGCGATGTTTTTCTTGATTATTAGTTAGAGAATAGAGCTTTTCAAAATTCATTAAAATCTTGTATATATTTTCGTTGGAAACTTTGTTGGTTTCAAAGCTTTGTTTTCGTCTCTTGGCATCAGAGTTTATCGAGCCTTAGGCTTAAATCATTCTTTGTTCTTTTGTAGTGCCTATCTTCAATATCAAGATTATCTATTTCAGACGATATGGCATTTTTCTAGGCTTTCCTAAGAGCTTCTTGAGAATTCTCAATTTCTTTGTCTATCTCTTTGGTATCGACCTTGAGGCTGTTACTTTCTCGCATAAACTCAACAAATTTAGGTTTCTTTACCATCTGGCAAATAATTTCTACTACCGCTTCATCCAATATTTTTTCAATTATCTGCCTTGTAAAATTACATGGTTTGCCGTCTACATGACGCCTATGTTTACAGTTGTAATATAAACTCTCTTTATATCTTGAGCCGTCTTTTTTCTTTTTGTGATAGCGATTTCCATAAAGAGGTCCATCACATATCGGACATCTTAAAATGCCGGACAGTAAATGCGTATATTCTTCATTCCCCTTGTAAGAACGCTCATATTTCTTGGCTTGAGATTTCAGTTTGTTTTGAACAGCTTCCTAAAGGGATCCGTAATGCTTACATCTTACTTTCGATTACCAGAATGTATACATCCTGATTAACTAAGTGATAATCATTTCTTTTACCATGAACCTTTTCCGTTCTTCTTCTGCCATAAGCAATTCTTCCATTTCAATAGTCGAAACAAATGTTGAGTGTAATAAGTAGCATTTAAATATTATAGGCTATCTTAAATAATCTTCATTTAGAAGGAACTCAACCGCCCCAATGGTTTCAATGCCTTTTTCATCTCTTCTTAATTTGATAGGATCTCTAACAACAAGGATTTTTTTATTAAAGTCATTAATTTTGCTTATTGACTCTTTTTCTCTAAAATATGCTTCTTGTAAAGTAAGCGAAAACGCTGATTGAATATAATATTTTTCGCTTCCTCTTGTTGCTATAAAATCAACTTCACGTTGTTTTCTAACATAATTTCCGTTTTTGTTTGGTTCGTTTGTTTCAACAACACCAACATCCACATTAAATCCGCGATATATTAGCTCATTATAAATAACATTTTCTAATGAAAAACCGTCATCGGAATGTAAAAAACGCAACAGCGCATTTGTACTGAACCCTTAATGTTGGACTTTAAATAGAACTATAGCACAACATTGGGGT
>CAUUFA010000019.1:0-13655 GCA_963544395.1 uncultured Bacilli bacterium
AAAAAAGAGGAACGCCGATTTTATGGGCTGTTCCTCATTCTTGCGATTACCTTACTGATCAGGAGACATATGAAGCCTAAGCTTTATTCGTTCTGAGTTGTACCATCTGATGTACTTCTCCAATGCTTTCCTGAACGAATGGTAATCCGTGTACTCGTATTCGTGTCCGTAGAACATCTCCTTCTTCAGAAGACCGAAGAAGTTCTCGGTAGGTGAATTGTCGAGTCTCGACATCGACTGCCTGATGCCGTGGTCAAGAACCCAGGAATGGTACATCTTATGGCGGTACTGCCACCCCTGGTCCGAATGCAGAACGGTGATGCCGGGCCTTATCAGCCCTGTCTTCTCCAGTTTGTCAAGCATATCCATCGCCTGCTTGAGAACGGGACGTTGCGAAATACTGTAGGAAACCACTCTTTGGGTGTAGAAGTCGATCACCGGCGAAAGATATACCTTTCCGAATGCCGGCCTGAATTCCGTGACATCCTGCACGGAGTCTCCGGGGATGATGATCGTTACCTTGTCTGGGTCGATACCGAAGAGTCTTTTGAATAATCCTCTTTTGACCTTTTTCTTCTTACACGTAACGATTCCACCTTTAGGAGATTCATTCGCAACACTGATCTTTAATTTGTGTTTCATGTGAACACCTCCTTCTGATTTCCAAGCAAGGTGTGTTATCTCTTGCTCACTGTATGGAGAAAAAGGAGGCGTTTTGGTCGGGGTGTTTTTTTAAAAAAAGTTAAGAATTTTTCTATTGCATAAAAAAGACCATCAGCATTTATTCCAATGGCCAAAACAAGTATGTTCGTGCTTTTTATCGTTCAAATCGTGCTTTTCGTGCTTCCGACAAATTATCTCTAACTTGAAAAGATAAATAAAAAGTGGCTACCTCTCCTGAAATCGAGCAAAATATGCCCGAATCAAGCGAAATAACCCCTAAAATAATAAAAAGGACTGATATTTTTCGTATCAATCCTATTGTTTCAATATGGTGCGGACGGTGAGAATCGAACTCACATGCCGAAGGCATACGCCCCTCAAACGTACGCGTCTACCAATTCCGCCACGTCCGCAGGTATTTAACAGCAAAAAGAATTATACAGGGTCAGCCTATCGAAATCAAGGAAAAATTAGAGCGGAATAAAGATTTCTGCAAGTCAAATAAGGTAGAATAGGAAATCATGGATAAACGTCAATTCCTAGGTCAGAGAACATACCACCTGAGCGATGGTTCTTCCTTCAGTGCTGATCTCTATCGCCGCTCGAACAATCGGGGTATGAGCATCCGGGCTGTCTATGGCTCGATGGAGCTTTATATCTCTTCGGCGACAAGAGCGGATGATCTCGATGCTTTCGTCTATCGGACACTTCCGAAGCTCAAGGATAGGATCATCGACCGTCCGTATCTCAAAGATGGTGTCTATGCCTACATCTTAGGGAAGAAGCGTTACTTCACTTCCGATCCGATGAAGAAGGGTGATCCGAATTATTTCTATGTCCCTTCTCGGATGAAGGATCCTTTGACACAGTATAAGAGCTTGTTTCTGAAGTATCTGACGCCCAGAGTCATTGAGATCGGGAAGCGGATGGGGGAGGATGTCTCTGATTGGAAGATCCGGACCGGCCTCTTCTTAAGCTACTATGCGGTCTGTTTTCCGACGAAGCATCAGTTCAAGTTTGACTATCGGCTGTTCGCTTATCGTCCCGAAATCTCGGATTCCGTCATCATTCACGAGATGGCGCACACGTATGAAGTCCATCACAACGACCGCTTTTATAAGATCGTGAAGCTGTATTGTCCGGACTATGATGAACTGAACCATATGATAGAAAGCGGAAGATTCGAAGGGAGGATGGATGACTATGTCTTTTAAAGTGATTGAATCGAAGGACAACAAGACGTACAAGGAGCTGCTGGATCTGAAAAAAGGTGATTCGAAGCGAGGCTATTTTCTCATTGAAGGAAAGGACCTTGTCGATGAGGCGAAGAAGGAAGGCGCCTTGAAGGCTCTCATCGTTCGGGATGGCACGCACATGCCGACGATGGATCTTCCGATCTATGGTCTGAAGGAGAGCCTTTACCGCAATCTCTCCTCCTATCAGTCGCTTCCGGAAGTCATGGGCATCGCGGAGAAAAAGATGACATCGGAATTCGGAGACTGCGTCATCTATCTCGATAGGATTCAGGATCCTGGCAACGCCGGAACGATGATGCGAACCGCTTTATCGTTCCATTACAGCAGCCTGGTCCTTTCCAAAGACTCGGTTTCGTTATACAATAGTAAGGTGATCCAGAGCTCGAAAGGTGCTCTGTTTCATCTGCCGATCGGCAGAGAAGATCTCCGGCTGTTCAAGGAGAGAGGATATCATATCTATCTCACGACCCTGGATGGGGAGGATGAAGCTTCCTTCGCTGCTCTGGAAACGCCGTTTGTCCTCGTCTTCGGAAATGAAGGTCAGGGCATCAGCAAAGAGAATCTCAACTTAGGACAGAAGCTTCGCATCCGCATGTCAGGCATCGACTCTCTCAATGTCGCTGTCGCTGCCGGCATCTTCATGTACCGTTTCAAAGCTTAGCCTGTATGAAAACCGCTTCGGTCAAAACTGCTCAGGTCATCAAGGAAAAGAATCCTGCCATCGCCTTTTCGTCCCCTGTCCGAAAGACAGTCCTTTTGTGCCTGAACGGATTCCAAAACCAGGACACTCACGATTCGCTTCCTATGAAGGAATATTTCGAGAGTCAATTCCAGAAGGACAGAGAGAATTGTGAGATCCACTGCGTCCAGCTCTTCATGCCGGCGGAGAAGAAGACGCACCATCATGCGCATTTCGAAAGAGCCCTCCGTCAAGACATCGAGTCCTATATCCGAAAAGGATATGACATTCAGCTTTTAGGATACTCGTTCTCCGCTGCTCTGGCTGCGAAGATGTGCCATCGCTACCGGAAGAACATCTCCCGTGTTATCTTTGTCGCTCCCGTGTATGACACCATTTTCAACCATATGATTTCCGGCTACCTCAAGTATGCCTGGAAGTTCCATAAACTGGCGAAGAAATACGGAAGCCGGATGGCAAAGACGATGGGCAGACAGACGACGAAGGGATTGATGGGACTTTTGGTTTCCATCTTCTCTTCCATCTTGCTCAACCGTCATTATTTTCGCAACATCCGCTGTGATACGCTCTTGATCCGCGGTGATGCGGATACCCTCTGCACGGAGCATTCCCTGAAGAAGGTCAGATCCAAGCTGAGAGGGGAAAATGTCCTTTATCTTTATCCTGGTCTGACGCACGGCATCCTCAAGAACGTGAAGCTCAACGGCATCGTCTATGAGGATATCCTGCACTTCTCCTTCAACACGCCGTTCATCTTGGAGAAGTCGACCAAGGAGATCGATGCGATAAGGCATGAGGAAGTCACTGTCTATTATGATGAGGACGGTGAACCGATTCCGACGTTCGGCGAGATCTTCCACGGGCTTGATCCCGATGCGGATACCGAGACGAGACTTGATCAGGAAGGGCTCTGAGGAGCCCTTTTTCTGTCTTTCGCTTTGTTGTATATAAAATAAATATTTTATATAATATTTTGCTTTTGAATATTCTTTTAGGAGGTTCTTATGAAACTGAAAAAGACGCTGATCATGCCCAAAGGCACGTTTCCGATGAGAGCCAATCTCTCGCAGAGAGAGCCGGCGATGGCGAAGCGTTTCCACGATATCCGCCTCTATCAGATGATGCTTCAGAACAATGAGGGGAAACCTCAGTTTTATCTGCATGACGGCCCGCCATACGCTAACAACGAGATCCATGCCGGACATGCTCTCAACAAGATCATCAAGGACATCATCATCCGTTCCAAGAACCTCGAAGGATATCAGGTTCCCTATACGCCGGGCTGGGATACGCACGGCCTTCCGATCGAGAACCAGGTCACTAAGAACGGGGTGGACCGCCGCACCTGTGCGCCGGCTGATTTCCGCAAGAAGTGCAGAGAGTATGCTCTCTCGCAAGTGAACCGCCAGCGTGAGCAGATGCTTCGGCTAGGCGTTCTTGGCGATTATGATCATCCTTATCTCACCTTGGATCGTGAGTATGAAGTCAATCAGATCCGGATCTTCAGCAAGATGGCGATGGATGGACTCATCTACAAGGGACTTAAGCCTGTCATCTGGTCCTGGTCGAGCGAATCGGCCCTTGCGGAAGCGGAAGTCGAATACAAGGATGTCACGGCGACGACCATTTATTTCCGCTTCAAGGTCGCCGATGGCAAAGGCCTCCTCTCTTCGGGGGACAGCTTCTTGGTCTGGACGACGACGGGCTGGACGATCCCTTCCAACCAGGGCCTCTGTCTCAACCCGAAGATGACTTATGGTCTTTATGCGACGGACAAAGGGAATTTTGTCATGCTCGTCTCTCTATCTGAGAAGCTTAAGAACGAGATTCCTTTCGAATCGATGACGCTTCTGAAGACGTTCGAAGGACGCGATGCGGAAGGCATCCAGGTGGAGCATCCTTATCAGGACCGCTTGGTCCCGGTCTGCGTCGATGAATATGTCACGGATGATTCCGGAACCGGCATCGTCCATCTCGGTCCAGGACACGGCGCTGACGATTACCGCGTCGGCAAGAAGTACGGTCTTCCGATCATCTGCACGGTCGATGCCAAAGGCTATATGATCAACTGCGATGAGAAGGTCGAGGGTCTCTTCTACGAGGACTGCTCTCTCAAGGTCATCGAGCTGATGAGAGAGAGAGGCAATCTCCTTGCAACCGAGGAGCTTATCCATGCCTATCCGCACGACTGGAGAACGAAGAAGCCGGTCATTTTCCGCGCCACCGATCAGTGGTTCTGCTCCGTCTCCAAGATCAAGGACAAGCTCGTTGAAGAAGCGGAGAAGGTGCATTACATCCCTTCCTGGGGCAAGGCGCGGTTTGAAAACATGCTGACCGGAAGAGATGACTGGTGCATTTCTCGGCAGCGTCTTTGGGGTGTTCCGATTCCGATCTTCTACGGCGAGGATGGGGAAGCTCTTCTCGACCAGAAGCTCTTCGATCATATCGAGGAGCTCTTCGCTAAGAACGGTTCGGACATCTGGTATGAGAAGACGGCTCAGGAGCTGCTTCCGGAAGGCTATACCAACCCGCATTCTCCGCACGGTCTCTTCACCAAGGAAAAGGACATCATGGATGTCTGGTTTGATTCCGGATCCTCTTTCCTAGGCTCCGGCATCGCCTTGAATCATCCTTTCCCGGCCGACATCTACTTTGAGGGCAACGATCAGTACCGCGGCTGGTACAACTCCTCGATGATCCTCTCTGTCGCTTACACCGGAAAGTCTCCGTATAAGAACATCCTCACTCATGGCTTCATCGTCGATCAGAACGGCGAGAAGTTTTCAAAGTCGAAGAAGAACGGCATCGATCCGGTCACGATCTGCGACACGTTCGGTGCGGATATTCTCCGTCTCTGGACGACCTCCATCGATTACACGACGGCGGAGATCAAGCTCACCAAGGATCTGCTCAACGTCTGCTCCGAACAGTATAAGAAAATCCGGAACACCTTCAAGTTCATGCTCAGCAACATCATGGAGGATGAGGGGCATTATGTCTCCTTCTCGGGTGAACCCAAAGACCTCTCTCTTGTCGATCGTATGATGCTTAACCGCCTCAATTCTGTCCTCAAGGAGATGAAGCGCGGCTATGATGTCTATGACTTCTCGGCAGCGACAAACGCCATCACCAACTTCTTCATCAACGACCTCTCTTCTTTCTATCTTGATTTCAACAAGGACAGGCTCTACTGCGATGAGAAGGATGCTTCCGCTAGACGCAATGTCCAGTACGTCCTCTTTATGATCGTCAGGGCGCTTGCTATCGCCTATTCGCCGATCCTCGCCTTCACTTCGGAGGAAATCTACGAGACTCTTCCGATCGAACACAAAGCCAACGTCGCCTTAGAGTCCTATCCGGATCTTGGTGAAGTTTCGGAAGCCTTAACGAAAGATTATGAGACGCTTCTCTCTCTCCGCAGCAATGTCAACGTCCTCATCGAACCGGAGAGAAAGGATGGAGCCTTAGGTTCTTCATCGGAAGCCGATGTCACCTATGTGCCGGCAAGTGAAGCCGAAGCTAAGCTTCTTTCGGAACTTGGAGAATCGGAAGCCTCCCGCGTCCTGATGGTCTCTAGATTCGAGATCGGGACGATGAATCAGGTAAAAAGGCACGCCGGAACGATGTGCGAACGTTGCCGGAACTACTTCGATGAGACCGTTGACTTCCGTGGAGCCAAGGTTTGCCGCCGCTGCGCAGACGTGTTGGAGAAGCTTCCGGAAGAAGTCTATGAGGACAACGAGGATGAGTGAGAAAGTCAAAGCCTGGGCAAAGCGCTATTTCGGTTCCCTTCATCTCGGAATGTATCTGGGAATGATCTTCCTTTCCCTCGCTCTGTTAGTGGTGGATATCGTCACCAAGCATGTCGCCTATCATCATTTCAAGGGTCAGATCGGTATCCGGGAAACAGGGATTCCTTACCTCATCGATTTCACGCTCGTCTTCAACGATGGAGCGGCCTGGAACTTCCTTTCGGGACAGAAGTGGATCCTTGTCACGATCTCTGCTCTTGCCTCTTTGGTCCTGCTTTACTTCCTGCTGTTCCGAGCGGACCGCTACAACCGAACGACGATGGTCGGGATCGCATTGATGTTTGCCGGAGCTTCTGGCAATCTGATCGACCGCTTCGGATTCATGATTCGGAAGGGAATCTATAAAAACGGCGTCATCGATTTCCTCGACTTTGCCTTCTTGCCGAACTTCCCGACCTGCAACATCGCTGATTACTGTCTCAGCATCGGCGTCGTCGTGCTGGCGATCGGAGTTCTGCTCTCGGTGCTGAAACAGCGCAAGTATGAGAAGAAGATGATGGAGAATCACGAAGAGGAAGCTTTGAAGGAGGACGATCTCTCTGACAGACTCTCTCAGATTGAGAAGACAAAACAGGAGAAAAAGTCTTCGGATGCCAAAGCGGAAGAAGACGTGAAAACCGATGAAACAGACCTTCACCATTGAGGAGAAAGCCAGGCTGGATGCCGCTCTTGCGACCCTAAGCGATGTCAGCCGCTCCCAGATTGCCAAGCAGATCAAGTCGGGATTTGTCAAAGTCAACGGGGTGATCGCCGATCAGCCTTCTCTGAAGCTGAAAGAGGGGGATGTCGTTGAATATGAGCCGATCATCGTCGAGAAGCCGGCAATCGAAAAACCTGACGAGCAGGTGGATCTCGATTATGTCTACCGCGACAACGACATCGCCATCATCAATAAGCCTCGTGGTATGGTCGTTCATCCGGCTCCCGGTCATGTGAATGACACGCTGGTCAACTACCTGATGAACCAGGATGAGGAGTTTGATTTCGACCGGGAGGATCAGTCCAATTTCCGTCCAGGAATTGTCCATCGGATCGACAAGGATACCTCTGGTCTTTTGGCGGTGGCGATGAACCCGCAGGCTCAGGCCAATCTTCAGGATGAGATCCGGGATGGCGATTTCCATCGCGAGTATCTCGCCTTGGTTTATGGTTCGGTCAAGGATAAGAAGTTTCGGATCGAAGCCCCTCTGACAAGGCCCAACCACACCGAAAAACGGGCGCTTGTCGATGTCTATAAAGGCCGAGAGGCGATCACCCATTGCACCCTCCTTGCCAACAACGGCAAAGTTTCTCTGCTCAAGTGCAGCCTAGAGACAGGAAGGACGCATCAGATCCGCGCCCACCTCGCTTACATCGGCTTTCCGATCATCGGCGATGTGCTCTATGGAAAGAGAAGAGAGACGATCGCCGATCAAGGGCAGGCGCTCCATGCCTTTGAGCTCTCTCTGATTCATCCTCGCACTCTCAAGCGTATGTCGTTCTATGCCCCCTTAGATGAGTATTTCAAGAAGCTTCTCCGTTTCTTTTATGGACGTTGATAAAATCAAAATCGTGTATAATAGGGCAAACCTTCAGAAAGGAAATTATCATTATGGCCAATGAATTAGATGAGACGAGAGATCCTATCTCTCCGGAAGGAAGAGATGTCCACGTCATCCAGAAGCAGGTTCCTGTCGTTCTGACGGGAGGAGAGAGAGCCTTAGAGATCGGTCTCTGGTTCATGCTGATCATCCCAGGACTTGTCTACCAGTATCGGAGAATCAAGGCGAGAGCCTACCTTCAGAAGCTGCAGCAGAAGGTCCAGGCGAGCGCTTCGACGATCGATAACTACATGGAGCAGAGAGTCACCATCCTTCAGAACGCTGCCAAACTTCTCGATAAGGCCGTGGATCTCGACAAGACCATCTTGACGCAGGTCGCTGCCTACCGCGGTGGCGTCAACCCGGAGAACGATGCAGCCCGCAACGATGTTCAGCAGAAAGTCGATGGCATCGCCAAGAACATCAATGTCGCTTTCGAAGCGTATCCGAACATCGCCGCTCATGCGGAGATTGCCGATTGCCTCCAGCAGAACAGCTATCTCCAGAAGGAAATCACGGCGGCCAGAGAGCAGTACAACGATGCGGTTCTGCTTTGGAACACCAAGATCTTCGAGCCTCTCGCTCTGAAGTCTGTCGCGGCCAAAGCCGGATACACCTCCCGTATCCCCTTCACCGCTTCAGCGGAGACGAAGGAGAAGGCTCGCGGCGTGTTCTTCTGAAAAACAAAGAACAATCGTAAAGCAAGAATGTTTCTTTAAGAAAACAGCAAGTAAAACAGCAGGATTTCGCTCGCTAGGCGATGCCCTGCTGTTTTTTGTTTCTTCTATTTTGCCAACGCAGAGGCTACCGCCTTCTCTAAAGCGGGAACGGCCTCTTTCTCAAACCAGGGGTTTTTGGCTAGCCAGCGGAAGTTGAGAGGGCTTGGATGAACGATCGGGAAGTAGGTAGGAAGATAATCCCGGAAGTGGAAGACGGTTTCTGTGAGAGTCTCTCGACGCAGTTCTTTCAGATAATAAGCCTGACTGTAGGAACCGATGAGAATCGTCAAGCGGATACTCGGCATCAAAGAAAGCAGTTTCTCATGATACTCTTCGGCGATGAAACGTCTTGGCGGAAGATCGCCGGTCTTGCCTTTTCCCGGATAATAGAAATCCATCGGGAGGATGGCAATCTCCGGAGAATAGAACACGGATTCATCGACGTTCATCCATCTTCTTAATGTCACGCCGGAGCGATCGAAAAACGGAAGAGAACTTTCTTCCGCTCTCTTACCCGGTGCCTGACCGATGATGAGGACCTTGGCCTGAGGGTTGATCTGAAGGATCGGATGGATGCCTCGGAGGGTGAATTCCTGGTTCCGTTTATCGCTTTCCAGGTCCTGAATTATGGTTTCCAAATTCATATTGTTGTGCCCAAGAATATTCTAGTTCGTTCGGATCAGAAATCAACGAATATACTTTTTTTTTGAATACGACTTGAAAATGACGAAAACAAGTTACAATATAGCCACATAGGAGGAATCATCTATGTTTAAAAGACTCTTGGTTGCCCCGCTAATCATCCTCGGTGTTCTCGGTGTCGGTGTCGGTGCGGTTTACGGCTGCTTCTATGATGGCGCACAGGTGAGCTTTCAGGGGGTGGACAATTTTGATCAGCAGAAGTTCATGACCCATGAGTTGGTCCATGGTTTCGATGATACGAAGGCGAAAGGAAAAGTGAACTTCGTGCTTTCTCAGCGCTATCTTAACCAGATCTTCTATACAGCTTCTAAGAGCCTTCCTGAAGATGTCGGAAAGTATATCAAAGGCATCACGGTGGAGATCACCGATGAGAACTACATCTTCAACGCCAGCTTTGAGGTGCCGATGTTCAAGACGAATGTCCGGATTGTCACCAAGCTGAACGACCGCATCGATGAGAGCGATCCGCTGAAGGGATACTACGAGTTTGAGATTGTCGAAACTAAGATCGGAAGGATCAAGGGCATCGATGATTTCGCTCTCAAGATCGCAAACAAGTATATCGATGACACAGCGATCAGCGAAGCGTTGGCGGCGAGGAATATCCATATCAAGTCTGATATCGCCCACAAGAAGCTTGTCTATGCAAAAGCGGATATGCTCAAGGATATGCAAGGTCTGCTCGCCGGCTCCTCCCAGCTCGGTTATGCGGTTTTGAAGACCGGCTTTGAAAATGACATGTTGGAGCTTCATAACAGTGCTGACAGGGGTATCGAATGTCAGGTGAATCTCATGAAGCTAAGCCAAGTCAGCACCATGACGGAGGTCAGAAAAACGAAGCTTCTTCAAAACGACATCTCCGCCTATCGGGATAAGGTCGTCACCTTGCTGAAAAACAAAGCGATCCTCTACGAAGATGAGAAAACCGATGCTTTGCTTCCGGATATGATGTCGTATCTGCTGCAAGGCTATGCGGATAGTTCGGAGACGATTCAGAACGAAGTCAAGGATCTTGACCTCACCTCGATCGGAATCGCAGACCCGAAGCTTTATGTCTCTCCCGCAGAGAGAGGTACCAAGACGGAACTTTCCTCTGTTCTTTCCAGCCAGTTCTCCTTGGCAGGAATCGCCAGCGGAAAGTTGGCGACGCTGACTGAGCAGGATGTCGGCTACGCTTTGATGCAGAGCGATATCTTCGGACAGTCCTATCTCCTTCATACCCAGGATGATGAGAACACTTACACCGTCAATTATCTGACTATTGATAACGCCTATTGCGATATTCTCGACAACAAGATGATGCTTACTGTCGGACTTGACGTCAACGGCTTCCATACGTATCTTCTGATCGATACAAACGCCTCTGACTTGGACGGGTTCAAGCTCCGTCTGACGATTCAGAAGATGCGGTTTGGCAGCGTCGATGTCAATGACGCGCTCAAAGACTATCTCTACTCCGTGATGGAGCAGGGACTCGATGGCTCAAACTCGCTCTCCTTTGATGCCTCGGCAGGTGTCATCACGCTCGATCTGGCCAAGTCGATCACCGCTTCGGCTTTCTCCTCTCAGCTGAATCATCCTGAAATGCTGCATGCGAAACTCTCCGGAGCAGGGATCGATGAAGACGGCAAGATCGCCCTCACGATAGATACCTTATGAACTTCACTCGCCCTTTCGTCCGTCTTTTTGTGTGGCTGATCAACGCCAATCCTTCACACTATCTCATCCCTTCATCTGATCTTGCGTTTTTGGATATACCGTATTGTAAGGATGGTGGAAAAGCAGAGAAGTTCGACCTCTTTTTCGCTGAGGAGTCGATCCGTAAGGACAGGCTTCTGATCGATATCCACGGCGGTGGATATCACGGCGGGACAAGAAAAGGAAACTACGAATATGCCTCTCTGTTTCTGAAGCAGGGATACGATGTCCTGCTGGCAGATTATCCACACGCCTCCAAACATTTCGCAATCCATCAGCAGGTCGAAGCACTTCAGAATCTGCTCACGTATCTCTATGAAAACCGATCTTCTCTTCACCTGACGCAAAAAGATGTTTTTCTCACCGGCGATAGCGCAGGCGGTCATTTCGCCCTGCTTTTGGCGGAGTGGATTCAGCGGGGAAAGGTACCTTTCTTACCTTTGAAAGGCGTGCTTCTCAACTGCCCGGTCTACGATTATGCGGCGATGGTGAGAAGCCCCGGCATGAGCGATGGCGCCAAAGACTACTTCTATGGAAAGGAGTGGAGAGATAACGCTAAGCAAGAGGAGATATCACCTCGAAAGCACATCGAGGACAATCGGCTTCCTCTCTTTGTCTCTTCCTCTTCCTTTGACTTCTTACGTTCGCAGTTCCTCCTTTTTCAGGAGGATGCTAAGCATCTCTCCTTTCCCTCTGAGCTGAAGTTCATTCAGACGGAGAACAAGAAAGCGGAGCATGTGCACAATGTGACTAGGCTCTCTCTTCCGGAATCGAAAGAGGTGAATGAAGCGATGCTTCGCTTCATGAACCGGTATAGTTCCTGACTGGGAAAGGGCTGTCCGAACTCTAGGCAACTAGTAGAATGGACAGCCCTTTATTTTTTTCGCTACAGGATGAAGATGAGAAGGTACATCGTCGTGCAGGCTGCGGCCCAGAGACCGGCGGCGCTGTAGGCGAGCCATTTGGTCTTCTCGTTTTCAAAGACTTTCGTATAGATCTTCAGCAGGATGAAGAGGATGAAGGTGGCGCAGACACCTAGGCCGAAGAGCTCGAACTGAACGGCATCAGGAGAAGCGATGAAGAGGCCTCTCTCCTAGATGATGTATCCGCCCTGGGAGTTCATCTTGTTGTTCCACTGTCTCCAGCTTAAGAAGTCGGCTAAAGCGAAGATGGCAAAGTCGAAGGTGCAGGAACCGATCATGTTGCCGAATCCGGCATCGTAGTTCTTTCTGCGGAAGAGCTGGGCCGTGGAGATGAGTTCAGGGATGGAGGTGCCGATGCCAAGTAACAGAGCGCCAGCGACCGATCCGGAGAGGAATTCAGGGAAGTCGTTCTGCAGGAACTTGGTGGGGTAGGTGAGAGCGATGGAGGTGCCGATCAGCAAGAGGGAAGCGATGGTGAAGGCGATCCAGATCTTCGGCAGCGACCAGGAGATCAGACCTTTCTGAGCCTGAGGAGCAGAAGAGGGAACATCTTCTTCTTCCTTCTCTTTCGGTTGCAGGACAAGAGTCAAGATGTAGAGCAAGAAGATGAGGATCGCCATCGCGTTGATGTCACCGAGCATCAGCTGCCAGTTTGCCGGAGCGAAGAAGCCATAGGCGGCAAAGCTGTACATCAACAAGCAGGCGATGCCGTTGAAGAGATGGAACTTCTGAACTTTGGCGTTACGGAAGTTCTTCAAGAAGATGAAGGTTTCCAACGCGAGGCAGACGAGATCGAAGATGATGGAGCCTAAGATGTCTCCGACGACATATTCCGGCTCGTTGACGAAGAAGATGGAGGAGAGTGAGGTGAAGAGCTCCGGAAGCGAGGTGACAGCGGCTAACAAGACTCCGCCGATGAAGGCCCCGGAGATCTTGGTCTTCTTGTCCAAGGTATCTACGAGATCGCCTAAGAAGAAGGAGAGAAGAACCATCGCCGTCAGATCGACCAAATACATCGGAATGTGCCACCACGCCACAGATACCTCCAAGTTATCTATTCTGCTTCGGGAGAAAAAGAAAACGGGACTACAGCAGCCTGAACTAAACGATTAGCTCATGCTGCTTAAGTCTCGTTGATTTTGGTTATGGCAGATCCTTACAGATAGGATCAAGATGTTGACATAGCCACATAGCTTTTGCTACGCGAACCACTCCCCTAAGCCCGACTAGTGTAAGATAACCCCTCGGTTTAGTCAATGAAATCCGGCTCTTTTCGGTTTGCCTTATTTAACTTTGAATCCGGGATTTTCCAAGAAAAAAGTCCGACGTGAATCGGACTGGTTTCTCGATGGTTGAAGCGATGGGATTTGGGAAACTTGTTTCGGATGATTTTTGGTTTTGCGGAAACATTAGTGTTTTCACCAAAACGATGTAAAATAGCGCAGAAACGTTTGCTACAATTTCAAACAAATTTATAATTTTCCCAAAATATTCAGCACAAAATTTTGCACAACATTTACTCGCCTAAGTAGATGTATTCCGGAAGCAATGCAAAGGTATCATCGGGAAACTGTCTTCTGTAGATGTTCCAATGATAGCTGA
>CAUUFA010000020.1:0-11755 GCA_963544395.1 uncultured Bacilli bacterium
TGTGTACTTCATTAAAAATACCTCCCTAGTGTCTAACTAGAGAGGTACATATCACATAGGGCTTGCTTTTTCTACAGTACTTCTTAGCTAAATAGGCTATGATCCGCGCGGCAAATTTTGATGATATGCCTACAACTCGATGTTTTTTTATTATATAATGACTTAGGAAAATTTCCGGAGGAAAAGACAATGATCAAATTAGTTCTGATCCGTCATGGTGAGTCTGAGTGGAACAAGCTCAACCTGTTCACTGGATGGACCGATGTGGACCTCTCTGAGAAAGGCGTTCAGGAAGCGATCATGGGAGGCAAGCTTCTCAAAGAAGCTGGCTTCACCTTCGATATCGCCTTCACCTCAACCCTGAAGAGAGCCATTCACACCTGCTGGCACGTCCTCGATGGTGTCGATGAAGATTATATTCCTGTCGTCAAAGACTTCCATCTCAATGAGAGACATTACGGTGCTTTGCAGGGTCTCAACAAGCAGGAGACTGCCGAGAAGTATGGTTCGGAGCAGGTTCATCAGTGGAGAAGATCGTTCGATATCGCTCCGCCAGCGCTTGAACCCGATGACAAGAGAAATCCGGCTCTTCAGGATGCCTACAAGAACGTCGATCCCAATGAGCTTCCGCTTCATGAATCCCTCAAGGATACCATCGCCAGAGTCGTTCCGTATTACAACGATGTCATCGTTCCGGAGATAAAGGCCGGAAAGAAAGTCCTCATCGCTGCACACGGAAACTCTCTGAGAGCTTTGGTCAAGTATCTGGATCAGATCTCGGATGAGGATATCGCCGGACTCAACATTCCGACCGGTGTCCCGCTCGTCTATGAGCTGGATGAAGAACTCAAGCCGATCAGACATTATTACCTTGGCGATCAGGATGCGATCAACGCCAAGATCAACGCCGTCAAGAATCAGGACAGCGTCAAGAAGTAGAACCCGTGACTCTATGCCTCAATCTTTGGTTGAGGCATTTTATGATCTAGACATGAAATATGACATCATTCTTCATGGCGACTTGATTTTTCCTTCTCTGAATCATCAGATTCAGTATCTGCCATCTTCGTACCTCTTCATCAAGGATGGGAAAATCTGCAAAGTTTCTTCGCAGCGTGGCGATGAAGAATCTTCCGAGTATCTGGACGAAGAGGGGAAGCTGATCCTTCCGGGTTTTTCTGATCTCCATGCCCACGCTTCTCAATATGCTTTCGTCGGCATTGGCGGAGACTGTGAGCTATTGGATTGGCTGAAGCTTCACGCCTTCGATGAGGAGAGCAAATTCAAAGAGTTATCCTATGCCTCTCAGGCTTATGACCTCTTTGTTCGGGATCTGAGACGCTCGTTCACAACGAGAGCTGCTCTTTTCACAACGGTTCATCCCGAGTCGACCTTTCTGCTGATGAAGAAGCTTGAGGAATCAAAGCTTCCCTGCTATGTCGGAAAAGTCAACATGGACCGCAATGCACCTGACTTCTTGCGGGAGAAGGATGCCGCTTCTTCTCTATCAGAGACGGAAGATCTGATTGTCAGAAGCAGGGCGTTTTCCTTGGAACGTTACATCATTACGCCTCGATTCGTTCCGACCTGCAGTGATGCCTTGCTTCAGGGTTTAGGTGAACTTTCAATCCGGTATCACATTCCGGTTCAGTCGCATCTCGATGAGAATCTCAGCGAGATCTCCTGGGTCAGAGAATTGGTTCCTTCGGCCGAGAATTATTCTGATGTCTATGCTCGTCATCGTCTTTTCGGCAATCCGGAGAGAGCTATCATGGCTCACTGCATCTGGGAGAACGAAGAAGAGATCAAGATGCTTCGGGAAAACCAGGTCTTTGTCGCTCATTGCCCGGATTCAAACCTGAATGTCTCCAGCGGCATCGCACCGATCCGGACTTATCTTGACCATGGCATCCATGTCGGTTTAGGCAGCGATGTTTCCGGTGGCTGCTCCCTCAATCTGTTCTATGCGATGCGGGAGGCGATGCAGGTTTCGAAGATGCGGTTCCGCTATCTCGATGATAAAGCGGCTCCTCTTAACGTTGAGGAAGTCTTCTATCTGGCTACGCTTGGCGGAGGAGAGTTCTTCGGTCGGGTCGGAAGCTTTCTTCCTGACTATGATGCCGATGTCCTCGTCATTGATGACACCCGCTTAACAACGACGCTCCACCTCGATCTGAAGAGCCGACTCGAGCGCCTGATCTATCGAGGGGATGAACGGGATCTTGTGCTGAAGCTAGCCAAAGGAAACAGAATTACCCTAGACTGAAGCTGTTGTTTGCTTGGAAAACCAAGAAGATAGACAATCTTGTATGGTAAGATTCTGAGGATGATGCATTGCAAGAGGTTTCTCCATGATCACAATCAAAGAAGTTAAGACACGGAAGGAAAAGAAGCAGTTTCTTCATTTTCCGGAGCAGCTTTATCGGAATGATAGATTTTATGTACCTAATCTCTATCTCGATGAGAAGAACTGCCTGAATCGGAAATCTCCTTATGAGGAAGTCTGCGAGTCTGCTTTTTTCTTGGCCTATGACGGGGAAAATGTCGTCGGCAGGATTCAGGCCATCATCCAGAAGGAGTACAACCGGATTCATCGCGAGAAGCGAGTCCGCTTCACCCGATTTGACAGCATCGATGATATTGAGGTATCCTCTGCTCTCTTCAAGGCGGCCGAGGAATGGGCGAAAGCAAGAGGCATGGATACGATCTGCGGACCTTTGGGTTACTCGGATTTTGAAAGAGAAGGCCTCTTGATCGAAGGCTTTGATCAGCGTCAGACCTTTGAGGAACAGTACAATTACCCTTACTATCCAAAGCTGGTAGAAGCCTATGGTTTTCGCAAGGAGATCGACTGGATCGAAAGTGTCCTAAGAGCACCCGAGCACGAAGATAAAAATATGAAGCATCTTGCGAATAGACTTTTGGAACGTAACCATCTTCGCGTCGTTGATAACCGCATGAGAAAGAAAAAGTTCATCCGGCGCTACGGGCCCGGATTTTTCGACTGCATCGAGGAATCCTATCGTGAGCTTTATGGAACGGTTCCCTTTACGCAGAAGATGAGGGATGAGATCGTCCGCGTCTTCTTCCCGATCATCGATTTAAAGGGGACCTGCTTCATCGTCGATGAAGCGGATCGGGTCGTCGGCTGCGCCATCATGTTTCCTGGCGTCTCGGAAGCGGTGCAGAAATCAAGAGGTCACCTCACCCCCTTAGGTGTGTTCCGCCTTCTTCGGGCGATCCGACATCCGAAAGTCCTTGACCTCGGTCTGATCGGCATCCGTCCAGAATATCGTAACTCCGGCATCACCGCCGTCTGCTTCGCCGGCTTATGGGAATGTTTCCGCAGTCTGAAAGTCGATCATATGGAGACAAACCTCAACCTGGAAGACAACTTTGCCATCCGCAACATGTGGAAACGGTTCGACCATGTCGAAAACAAGCGACGACGCTGCTATGTGAAGAAAATCTGACTTCTTCTTTCTTCTCGGTTTAGAATAGAAAACAGAGATGTGTTCTACGATGTTCAATCAGAGCGATATCAATCGGGATCAATGGATGCTCAGCGGCAGATTCCGCAAAAAGGGATACGATTGGTGGTGGCTCTCTTTCACGGCACCGAGACGAAGGAAGAGATTCCTAATTTCGTCGAGCTTTTCACCATCAACCCGGGATTAGGCGGAAAAGCACCGATCTTAGGTCAGGATCCTGTCAACCGAGGGAATAGGCCGAGCTATCTCATGCTGAAGGCAGGCTGCTGGGGAAAACAGAAAGTGCAGCTTCACCGCTTCTACGGCTAGGATGAGGTCAAGATTTTCTTCAATCCGAAGCAAGGCTATCAGATCGAGGCACCGGAAGCCTTCGCTTCGGAGACGAAGCTTACCGGCCACATCGTCGTGAGTCAAGAACAGGCGAAGAATCCCGAATTTATGTCGGATGCCGGCGAGATTACGTTCTCTCTGAAACTGAAGAAGGAGATCACGCGTTCAACGTCGGATATGGCGCCGGTTCCTTCTTCCGTTTCCTGAAAGCGTTCGATATGTATTGGCATGCCGAAGGAATCAAAACGCTTGTGGAAGGCACGATCACACTTGACGGCAGGACCTATGAAGTGAAACCGGAGACTTCCTTTGGTTACAGCGACAAGAACTGGGGCAGCGATTTCACTACGCCCTGGGTCTGGCTTTCGTCAAATGACATCTACTCTCATCGGGAAAAGAGAAGATTGGAGAACTCTGCCTTCGACATCGTCGGCGGAAGACCGGTCGTCTTCCATGTTCCGCTCAACCGTAAGCTCTTAGGTGTCTTTGATCTGGAAGGAAGCGAAAAACCCGAGTTCAATTTCTCCAAGTTCTGGATGGGTGTGAAGACCATCTTTTCCAAGGAAGAGGATGAACACGATGTGATCTGGCATGTCCGGCAATCGAACTATCATTATCAGATGGAGACGGAGGTGCGTTGTCACAAAGCCGATATGCTCTTTGTCCAATACGAGGATCCGCTCGGAAGGAAGAGATTCAAACACCTCTACAACGGCGGAAACGGAATCGGAGTCATCCACCTGTATGCCAAAAAAGGAAAGAAGCTGACGTTGCTTGATACCTATGATGTCGGACATGTCGGGTGCGAATACGGGGAGTATGAAGACTGATTCTCTGTTATGATGGTAGAAAGAGAATCACCGGATAGCTTTACGGAGTTCGGAAAGGAAGATTATGCACTCAGGATTGGATCGTCAGAACCATCGTGTCGGAATTGAGGAGTCTTCACAGAGCGAGCCTTATTTCTGTCCGCTCTGTCACCACCAGCTCGTTCGGAAGATGGGGATGATCCGCCGACATCATTTTGCCCATAAACAAGGCTCGGCCTGTGATAGCTGGTTTGAAGAGGACGGAAAGTTTCAGGATTTATGGAAATCCTGCTTTCCGCTTTCAGACATTGAAGCAGTCATCACCTCCGGGGAAGAAAAACACTTTGCCGATGTTCTTTGTGGCGATACGGTGATGAACTTCCGGGAATCCTTTCTTTTTCCGAAGACCTCTTTTGCTGACCGGAATGCTTTTTATCTCCAGGATAAGAAGAAAGTCATCTGGGTGTTTGATGCCTATGGCGCCTCGATTGAATTTGCCTATCGAGATGTAAATTTCCTCAAACGTGCTCCCCTCACCTTTGAATCCACAATCCGGAAGGATAGTCTCTCTTTAGATTTGTTCTACCTGCACGCAGGAAAGAAGTTCAGCGATCTGTTCTCAATCGGAGCGTCCACGGAAATCTATCTTCATGTCAACGATAACCTGATGTTGAAAGTGGAAGAGAAAAAATCGCAGCAGAACGATGAGATCGGCTTCCACGCAACAGTGATGAAGGTTTCCTCTTTCCTTAATGGTTTAGGCCTTGAGGTACCCACACCTTCTCCTTTTTTGGACTTCTATCTGGATCGGAAGAGAGAATGTGACCACTCTCTACTTCAGGAACAGGTGAAGCAACTTCCGGAAGAAGAACGAAGAACAGGTGAAGCCTTGCTACGCGATAAGGATGAAGATTCTTTCTCCTCTCTTCTTTCCTTGCTTCATCTATCTTCTCTTCCAAGCGATGAGCTTCCTTACTTCATACCTAACCCCGCTCAGAAGGTGATCGGTGACTTTCTCTTTGTTATGTTAGAGAAGAACGCGAAGGAAAGAGAAGCGTTCCAGAAAAAGCTTCAGAATTTTCAGAGAACAAAGCCGAGTCCTATACTGACACCATCTTTGAATCAAGAGATGCCGATGATGAAGCCGGATACCTCTCCTAAGCTTTCCTGGCATGAGGTTGCTCTCGAAGTGGATTTCACGTTGGATAACACTTCTGACGACACCACCATCAGCAGGGATGTCTTCCGACATCGGATGACTTTCCGCACCCAGACGAGACGCTTTACTCTGGAGCAGGCTCGTAAAGCCACCAAAAATCCAGATGAGATCGTCGAGATGGCACACGAAGAAAAAAAGTATCAGAAGATCATTGATGAGAAAGAAAAGTTCCTTCGTCTTCCTTGGACGGAAAACCAGGGAAGCGGCGGGTCATCCTGTTTTGAAAATTCCCTCTACGGGCATGATCTCAGAGTCTATCAGAGCGACCATCGCTTCTATCCCTGCTATCCGGATCAGGATACTATCTTCATGCAGCCGAAAGAGAGGACGGAGATCTCCTTTCCTTCTCTGATTCAGGCCGCGAAGTTTCTCTTCGATGCGGTATTTTCCGTGGATAACGGGGATGATCACCTCGTCCTCACCACGATGAAAATCCTTGGTTTCCCAAACGAATAGTATCAACATCAAAAAAGGTGTGCTAGACTGAACTTGCTGTAACGGAACTTGAAATGAACGACGACCAGACTGTCCGCATCTTCTACGCCATCGATTCCCGCTTTGTCAATTACGCCCTGGTTTCCATCCGTTCCCTGATGGACCATGTTTCCTATGACCGGAACTATCGCATCCATATTCTGCATATGGGCATCGAACCCGAATTGCAGAATAAGATTCTCCGCCTTCAGACCATCGACAATGTTGAGATCACCTTCGAGGATGTCAGCGTTTATGCGGAGACGGTCAAAGACAAGCTGCCGATCCGCGATTATTACTCTCTCTCGACGTATTACCGCATCTTCCTCTCTGAGATGTTTCCGGAGTATCAGAAGGCGCTTTATATCGATGCCGATACAATCGTCTTAGATGATGTCGCAAAGCTTTATGATACGGACTTGGGCTCTTATTTTTTAGCCGGCACAAGAGACAGCGTCGTCACCGACATTCCTCCGGCTGCCGAGTACGCCGAAAAATGCTTGGGGATTTCCTCAAAACTTTATTTCTGCGCCGGTGTCGTATTGATGAACTGCGAAGCCTTCCGGGATCATTTCATTCTGGATAAGTTCATTCAGCTGGCTCACTCTTACACTTTCAGAGTGGCTCAGGATCAGGATTATCTGAATGTTATCCTGAAAGACCACGTTCTTTTCCTTGACCGAAGATGGAATGTTGAGATGGCGACGGAAGTCAAGATTCCGTTCAAGGATTTTGGCATCCTTCATTACAACTTCGCTCAGAAACCATGGCACTATCGCGACTCCAAATACGGCTTTGTGTTCTGGCAGTACGCCAAGGAGACGGAGGTCTATCCGGAGATCCTGAAAGAGCTGGAGTCTTACACCGATGAGCAGAGAGCTCATGATGCTGAGGTGGGAAAAGTCATGCTGGAAAACTGTCTCAAGGAAGCCAATGATCCGGACAATTACCTTTCTAGGCTCAACCACTCCTCTCGAGCTCAGGATAGGGTTGCGGTTCTGAAGAAAATCGAAGAACTTGAATCTGCCGGTCGCTTCGATCAGGATGTCGAAGAGGATCCGCCAAGCAAGACGCTTCTTCCCGAAGACGTCGACTACATCCACAAGTCAGTTATGGAGAGGATGAAACGGCAGTACGCTTTCTTCATGGCCAGACGTTTCCTCAACAATTTGATCAACACTGAACGTCTCATCGTCAATGAGATCGATGGCGTGGAAAATATCCAGAACCTTCGGAGCGGAGCTGTCATCACCTGCAATCACTTCAGCCCACTGGACTCTTTCGCTGTCCAGATGGCTTATGAAGTCTCCGATCAGAAGCAGAGGAAGTTCTACCGTGTGATCAAGGAAGGGAACTACACCTCCTATCCTGGCTTTTACGGCTTTCTCATGCGGCATTGCAACACCCTTCCGCTCTCCTCTGATCTCAGGACGATGAAGAAATTCATCGCCGGAGTCAAGACCTTGCTTTTGGATGGCAACTTCGTCCTGATCTATCCGGAGCAGTCGCTCTGGTGGAATTACCGAAAACCCAAGCCCCTCAAGAAAGGTGCTTTCACTTTCGCTGCTCAGACCCGCGTCCCTGTCCTTCCGATCTTCATCACGATGGAAGACTCCGACAAGATGGGTGAAGATGGCTTCCCGATTCAGGCTTATACGATCCATATCGCCAAGCCAATCTATCCCCAAGCCGGACTATCGACGGCGGATGATGCTGAGAGGATGATGGCACTGAACCAGCAGGTCTGGAAGGAGATCTATGAATCCACCTATCAGATTCCGCTCTCCTATCTCTGTGACAGCCTCGAGGGGAAATAGCCCTTCCTTTCGTCAGTCTAAAGCATAGAAGCATCTGTTTCTCTTCTCTTTTCATTTCCCTGCTTCTAAACGCGATCATAAGTTATATAATGAATGAGCGTGTTTTATATATTTATATATAAAATCCTGCCAAAAACTGTTTTTAAGGAGAGTTCCTCTATGCGTAACATGACAAGTGATGAAATCCGGGATACCTGGCTGAGGTTTTTCAGCGAGCACGGCCATTATATTGAGCCGAGCGCTTCCTTAGTTCCCAACAACGATCCCACTCTGCTTTGGATCAACGCCGGTGTCGCAGCCCTGAAGAAATACTTTGACGGCACCCTCACCCCGAAGCACAGAAGGATCACCAATGCCCAGAAGTGCATCCGCACCAACGATATCGACAATGTCGGTCACACCGCAAGGCATCACACCTTCTTCGAGATGATGGGCAACTTCTCCATCGGCGATTACTTCCGTCCGGAAGTCATCCCGTGGGCGTTTGAGTTGCTCACCTCACCGAAGTATTACGGCTTAGATCCTCACAAGCTTTATGTCACATATTACAAAGGGGATGACTTCGTCGATCAGGAGACGTATGACCTCTGGACCAAGTGCGGTATCCCGGCGGAAAACATGATCGGAACCAAGCACAACTTCTGGGAGATCGGAGAAGGACCATGCGGTCCGGATACCGAGATCAACTACGATCGCGGTGAGAAATGGGACCCGGAGCATCTTGGCATCAAGCTTTTAGAGGATGACCTTGACAACGATCGCTACATCGAGCTCTGGAACATCGTCTTCTCCCAGTACAATGCGGTGCCAGGCACCCCGAGGAAGGACTACAAGCAGCTTCCGCAGAAAAACATCGATACCGGTGCCGGCTTGGAGCGGTTAGCCTGCATCATGCAGGAGACCGAGACCAATTTCGAGACCGATCTTTTCATGCCGTATATTGAGTTCCTCTCTTCCCGCAGCAAGTATCCTTACGAAGGGAAGTATACGCTCGCTTATCGTGTGATCGCTGATCACATCCGCAGCATCACCTTCGCCTTGGCGGATGGTGCTGTCTTCTCTAACGATGGAAGAGGCTATGTTCTCAAACGGCTATTGCGCCGGGCTTCCCGCTATGCTCAGACGCTCGATTTAGGCGCTGGGACGCTTGCGGCCCTCGTTCCTGTCGTCACTAAGACCATGGCTCACTTCTATCCGTATCTTTCCGAGCACGAAGAGCGGACGATGAAGATGATTCAGTCGGAGGAGAACAAGTTCTCCAACACGCTGAAGACCGGAGAGAGAATGCTCTCCTCCTATCTTGCCAAAGAGGGTGATACCCTCTCTGCCGAAGATGCCTTCCGTCTTTCGGATACCTATGGCTTCCCCTATGAGCTGACGAAGGAAATCGCCTCAGATTCTGGCAAGAAAGTCGATGAAGAAGGCTATCAGATGCTTCTTTCGGAAGCCAAAGAGCTCGCCAGAAAGAGCCGCGGAGAGAGAGAATCCTTCGGCTCACAGTCCGAGGATCTTCTCGCCTTCACCGCGCCTTCCGAATTCACGTATGAGACAGAGAAGCTCTCTTCGAACGTCATCGGTCTTTTCGTCAACGGCGAAAAGAAGGATGTCATCGATGAGGAAGGCGATGTCGCCTTCGAAAAGACCGACTTCTACGCATTGAGCGGCGGACAGGCCTCTGATCTTGGCACCATCCGCAACGCTTCCTGCGAAGCGGAAGTCACGGATGTCACGATCGCCAATCACGGGCAGCACCTGCTTCATGTCAAGGTGCTCTATGGTCAGGTCAGGATGGGCGATGTCTTTGAAGAGATCGTCGATCAGAAGCGAAGGGATCTGATACGGAAGAACCATTCCGCCACCCACCTGCTTCAGAAGGCTTTGCAGGAGATCGTCTCTCCTGACATCCATCAGGAAGGTGCTTACTATGATGATGAGTTGCTGAGATTCGACATCAACGCCGAAGAGAAGCTCACCGATGATCAGATCAATGCTGTAGAGAGAAGAGTGAATGAGAAGATCTTCGCTTCTCTTCCTGTCGTCACGGAAGTCCTCTCCAAAGAGGAGGCGCTTAAGCGCAATGCCATGCACCTCTTCTCCGAGAAGTACGGAGACCGAGTCAGAGTTGTCTCGATGGGCGATTATTCGGTGGAATTCTGCGGCGGAACCCATGTCTCCAACACTTCGGAGATCAACGCTTTTGTCATCGTCTCGGAGGAGTCTGTCGCTGCCGGTATCCGCAGACTCACCTGCTACACCGGAATTAAGGCATATGACTATCTCAAGGAAAAGCAGTCTCTGATCAATGAGGCGGCATCTCTCCTGAGGATCAACTCCGATAAGGGAGTGAGAGCAAAGATCATCAATGACAACGAGCTGATTTCCGATCTTAATCGCACCATCAAGGATCTTCGGGAAGAAAACACCAACGCGGTCTTCGGTGAGCTGGAAGCGAAGGTGGAACAGAGAGGCGAGAAGAAGCTTCTTGTCTCCACGCTGAAGAATATGACGCATGAGCAGGAGGACAGCATCGCGCACAAGCTCATCGACAAATATCCGGATCTTGTTCTTTTCCTCTGCTTCGATAACGGCGCGAAGAAGGACTTGGTCGCTGCCCGAGGAAACAAACTCTCTTCTCTGAAAGCCGGACAGATCATGAAAGAGGCTTCCGCACTGCTTGATGGACGCGGAGGCGGAAGACCGGATGTCGCTTTCGGTGGAACGGATTCTTTAGAGAACCTCGCGAATGTGAAAGCTTATCTGGAAGGGTTAGTGAAGTGAAAAAGAACCTCCTTGCGCTCGACTTGGGACTAGGAAGCTTAGGTATTGCCATATCTCGGTCCGGAATGTTCATCACGCCGATTGCCAACTATCGATTCCACACCCGGCGTTGGGAGGAACCCCTTTCCTATCTTCAGGAACTCCTTCAGAAAGAGAAAGTCGAGACTTTCGTCCTCGGTCTTCCCAGCTATCCTAGCGGGGATCCGACCGAGATGACGTATGTCGTCAAAGAGTTTGCCAGACTGCTGAATGAACGTTTTCCTAAGGTGGAACTCCTCTTTCAGGACGAACGTTATTCCACGGTGGAAGCTTCAGCTCTTCTTCACCGACAAGGACAGAATGCCAAGAAGCAGCACAAAGGCATTGATGCCGCCGCAGCCTGCGTCATTTTGGAACGCTATCTGACGGCGATAGGCCAATACAACGGCTGAGACAACTTTCCTCTCTGCTTCTGTGTCCGATTCCGGAAAGAGCTGACCAAGCATCATAAAGTATCTGCCGCTTTTTTGGCTTTAAGCGATGTTGCGAATATGCGTATGATATAGCAAATCATAAGCATAAATACAACAAATAGGTTTATGGATTATCAAGCAAAAATCAAAGAGATACTGATGGAGAATCATGAAATCGTGACGGAGGAATAGCCCAAAGCAAACAGGATTCCTTTTGTTTATCTCACGAGAATGATGAGATCTGGTGATTTGATTTGCGTAGAGCGGGGAATTTATCTTGATTCAAGCGGTGATTTTGACCTCTGCTATTTTTTCAAAGGAGGCATAAAACTGATATGTACCTCTCTAGTTAGACACTAGGGAGGTATTTTTAATGAAGTACACA
>CAUUFA010000021.1:0-10918 GCA_963544395.1 uncultured Bacilli bacterium
CCCCAATGTTGTGCTATAGTTCTATTTAAAGTCCAACATTAAGGGTTCAGTACATTCTTCACTCTGCCGGTAAAATCAGCTTCTCGGTCAGCAAAGAAAGGCGGTCTTTCTTGGGGAAGAACAGGCTTCCGATCGCAGTCACAAGGAAGGCGACGATGATGCAGGCGTAGGTATCCGTAAGATAAGGGCTTAGAGGATAGCTTCCGCGATAGGTTTTCCAGATGACCCAGAAAAGACCTACCCCTAAGGTCAAGATCATCGCCACATCGGCAAAGAAGGCATTGATCCTTCTTCCATAGATGCCAAGGAGAAGGACGACGAACATGCTGCCGCGGAGAGCATAGGCAAAGTAGACGATATCGAGAACTTTCTGCAAGCGATAGAGGACTAGCGCCAATAGGATGCAGAAGATGCCGGCAAGAAGGGTGGAGAGTTTGGAGATGGTCATCTTCTCTTTCTCTGCGCGGTCTTTTCTCCGTTGTTCATCGATATCCCTGGTGAAGATGGTTCCGCAGGAAAGAAAGATCGGAGAAGCAGTAGAGAGGATGGCAGCAAGGATGCTGGCAATGAGGATTCCGCCAAGATAAGGATTCATATCGGCTAAGAGGGTGGGAAGAGCAAGCTTGGCATTGGCCAGTTCCGGATAAAGGTAGCGTGCTCCCATGCCAAGCAAGGCCGTGAAGAGTCCAAAAGGGGCGACGATCAAGGCGGTGAGATAGGAAGCTCTCATCGCGGTCTTATCGTCTTTAGCCGCTAGGACCGGCTGCAGTCCGGCCTGGGCGACACAGCCGCCGAGGACAGAGGCGATGATCCAGGAGGAGACTTTCGTCCAGCCGATCTCATCGATACGGAAGTAGGACTTAGGAAGATTTGCGGAAAGTGTTTTGAATCCGCCGATCGCATGAAGGGTAACAAAGAGCGCGGCGATGACGCCGACATACATGACGAGCATATGCATGATGTTTGTCTTACCGACAGCTTTCATGCCGCCGAGGACGGTGTAGAGAAGAACAAGTCCGCCAAGTAAGAGGATGGAGAGTGTCGCATCGAGGTGGAAAAGGACTTCTCCGATGGTGCCGATGGCGATGAGCTGAGAGGTGCCGACAACGATCAGAATGAAGATCTGAAGGAAGGCGGAGATGAGCCTGGATTTTCCGCCGACATAGGAGTCCATCAGACCGGGGACGGTGATGGTTTTCTGCTTGCGGAAGAGCTTAGCAAAAAAGAGGGCAAGAAAGAGGATGCCTAAGGCGTTAGCGATCGTGTACCAGGCACCGGAAAGGCCATAGACGTAGCCGTATTCGGAGACGCCGGAGGTAGAAGTGCCGCCAAGCCACTCTCCGGCCCCGATGGCGATGCACATCAAAAGTCCTAATCCTGAACCGTGATAGTCTTTGGAGCTCTCCGCTTTTTTTCTTCTTACGGAGAGGGCACCGATCAAGAGGGTGAGACATAAGTAGATCGCGACTATGGATATCTGGATGACCATGGTATTTCTCCCCTTTTTTGGGTCTGTCAGGCACGATTATATCAAATCAGGTTCTTGTTTCCGGCTGGGGAAGAGAAATTTCAAGGTCTTGCTGCTTCCCATCAAAAAACGTAGGAGCTCTTACGGGCAGCTACGTTTTCGATCTAGGAACAGTTTCCGGCTTTCGGCGTGTATTTCTTTCCGAGGAGATACTTCGGGGTATGAAGGATGTAGTCGGAATAAAGCGGATATTTTCCGAAGGAGATCTTCTCGACGAAGTTCGAGCTTCCCACGAAGAGCAGAATCAGAAGAAGGCAACCGGCAATCGACCAGTGGAAGACACCCCAATGGGTGACATTTGCGCCGATGGTGAAGAGATAGAAGGAAACCCAGATCATCTGTTCGCCGAGATAGTTCGGATGCCGGCTATGTCCCCAGAGTCCGATGTTGTTGAAGCCGAGACGATAGGGCATCTCCAACTCCTCCGGTTTCTTTCCTTCGGCAAGGAGGGCGTGCTTTTTGGCGTGGAACTTCCACTGCTGAATATCCGCAAGGGTCTCATAGAGCAGGAAGAAGACCATCGCAAAGCCGCAACATAATCCATCGCATGGAAAGAAGCATCGCTCTCCATGACAGCTACGCTAGGCAGAGTGATGGCAAGGACGAGGGCATTCTGATAGAGAGAGATGAAGAAGAGATCGAACAGAGCCCAGAGGAAAGGATTCTTCAGGATGCTGTTTTTCCTAAGCACTGCCCAGCGGTAATCCTCAACGCCGGACCAGAATTTCCAGGAGTAGGCTCCTTTCAAGGCAAAGTTCGTGGTGAGACGGATGCCCCAGAGCGTAGCAAGGATTGCCATGACAAGTAGGCGTGGGGTCAAAGAACCGCAGATCGCGACGATCCAGATGTAGATCTCCGGAAGCAGTGACCAGAGCTTATCCATCTGCGAGGTGTTGCGGGAAATCTCGCCGACAATGAAGCAATATGCGGCAGCACAGGCGCAGACGATTGCTAAGATCTTGAGCGTATCTTTCTGCAAGGGGGAAAGGGTGAAGCCGGAGAGGAATCCGACGACGATTCTGCTGATGGCGTTTTCGAGCTCAGAGTTGTCGTTGATGATGCAGTAGACAAACTTTGACTTCCCAATCTGGACTCTCGTCGCATCAGTATGGACGAAGAGCCCTTCTCCGGCATAGTTTTTCCGGTGGTATTTCAAGAAGATGATCTTCATCGCGCTTGGCGAAATCGATTTTTTTGATGAGCCGCTCTGTCTCGGTGGTATAGGAGATGTTGACGGAGTAACGGACTCTTGTTTCGAGCTGTCTCAGCACTTCGGAAAGAGATAGTTTCTGACGGAGCTTAGTGATCTCCGTTGGAGTGAGCGATGTCAAAGAAAGGAGCCGATTGTCGAGATAATCATGATAATCGCCTTCCTTCTCCGTCGGAAGTAGCAATCGTTCCTCTTTCGTCGTCGCTTCGGCATTCAGGACCGAATACGTTTTCTTTCGGATATCCAAGGAAAGCAAAAGCTCATAACGGGCAGTGAATAATTTTCAGAACATCTCGGCAGGTACTATGTTTCTTTTCATGAATATCCTTTGGTTATGCCACACATTATACATTCATCCATTTGCTTAAAAAGCTTAAAAGATACACGTGTTGCATTTTGTCAGGAGGGATTTTGCTTTTTGCCTCGAAAACGATTTCTCTCCTTTTCAAAACACGTTTCTGATGGACATTCCTGATATAATGACTAAAACGAAAGGGGGCAAAGTCTATGGCACTTTATGCATTCGGCGATCCGCATCTCTCCTTTGGAAATCCGGAAAAATCCATGGCCCGCTTCGGAGAAGTATGGATCGATCATGAAAAGAAAATCCGGGAGAACTGCAACCGTCTGATCTCTCCGGAGGATACGCTGGTGATCGACGGGGATCTCAGCTGGGGAAGAAAGCTGGAGGAATGCCAAGAGGACCTTGACTTCTTAGCGGCTTTGCCAGGAAGGAAGATCCTGATCCGAGGAAATCACGACATGTTCTGGACGGTGAACAAGACGGCCGCCCTCAATCTGAAGTTCAAGGATCAGTTCTTCTTCCTGCAGAATAACTTCGCTTCATATCAAGACTATGCGATCGTCGGAACGAAGGGATTCTGTTTCGAAGGGCCGTTCTATCTCGACGAATCCGGAAAAGCCGTCGGCTATGATGAGGAAGCCAAAGCCCAGGCGGACAAGCTGGTGGAGAGGGAACTTAGAAGGCTGAAGCTCTCTTTCGATGCGGCGATAGCAAGCGGCTATCAGAAGTTCATCCTGTTCCTTCACTATCCGCCGACGTCGATGATCGAGGTGGAGAGTCCGTTCACGAAGATGGCGGAGAAATATCATGTGGAGCAGGTCATCTATGCGCACTCTCATGGGAAAGAGCACTTCCATGAATCGATCCAAGGGATGTTTCATGGAATCCAATACTCGCTTGTCTCTGGGGATTTTCTGAACTTCGTTCCTAAGAAAATCCTAGATTGAAAACGATGAAGGGGAAAAAGGGAATGAACATCACGGTAGAAGAGGTGGAAAACATCGTCAGGGAGGTGGCTGACGCGATTTTCGATCAACCGTTTTCGATCATGGAGAAGAGCGGTTACGCCAATGTTGTCACCTCTTCGGACAAGGCAATTCAGGAAAGGTTAGCTGAAAAGCTATCGAAACTTCTTCCGGGCTCTGGTTTTCTTGGGGAGGAAGATGGACTTCTTGATGAAGAGAAATATATGTGGATCATCGATCCGATCGATGGGACACAGAATTTCTCCAGAGGGATCGAAGCCTGTTGTGTATCGGTCGGTCTCTTGCATCAGAAGGAGAGCATCCTCGGTGTTGTCTACATGCCTTTTTTAAACAAGTGCTATACCGCGGAGAAAGGGAAAGGAGCCTTCTGCAACGGAAAGAGAATCTCGGTCTCTCATCGACCGTTCTCGGATGCGATCCTTTGCACAGCGCTCTGTCTTTATCACAAGGAATATGCCAAGGTCTGCTCGGAAATCATCCTCGAAACTTATCTATCATGCAACGATGTAAGGCGGTTTGGTTCCTGCGCTTATGAGCTCTGTCAGATGGCGGAGGGCAAGACAGATCTTTACTTTGAGATCAGCATCTCTCCTTGGGATTTCACTGGGAGCGAGATCATCCTCAGGGAAGCTGGCGGCTATCTCAAAGGCTTCGACCTAACGGATCCGCCTCACGTCGGTTCGACACCGCTTGTCGGAGCCAAGTGTGATGGTCTATAAGTCTTTTCTTATAGACCATCATTTTTGCATTTTTCGGGGCATTTTCGCCCCTTTTTTAAGCAATTTCATAGCAAATCACCAGACCGAGTAACGGAGAACCCGTTGCCCGGTCTTTTTTATGCCCCAAAAAAGCGTGATTTCACACTTGAAGTCTGTCGGTCGATAAGCACCGTCCAACAGGACTTGAACCTCGAACCAAGGAAATAAAAACCGTGAGAAACGCTCAAAACCGTGGTGTCGTTTAACTTGTACACCTTACTCTTTACATTCGTATAGATTTAACTCGTTCTATCAGGTACTTTCGGCAGAGTCCTATACCAAGCACGGACTCAACGTTCACGGAGTTATATTCGATGAGTTACACGCACAGCCAAACCGAGCATTATACGACGTAATGCTACACGGCTCTGGTGACGCACGAAAGCAACCGCTTTTCTTCTTGATAACGACAGCCGGGACTGACCGCAATTCAATATGTTGGGAAGTCCATTCCAAAGCAAAGGACATCATAGAAGGACGAAAGTACGACAAATCGTTCTATCCTGTCATATACGGAGCGGAAGACGATGACGATTGGGGAGATGAAAAGGTGTGGTATAAAGCCAACCCGTCTCTTGGTGTTACGGTCGATATAGACAAACTGAAAACGGCATTTAACTCGGCAAAAGAGAATCCCGCCGAAGAGAACTTGTTCAGACAACTGCGACTCAATCAATGGGTAAAGCAGAACGTGCGGTGGATGCCGATGGACGCTTGGGATAAATGCGATTTTGCAGTAAATGCGGAGAAACTTCTCGGCAGAGAGTGCTACGGCGGACTTGACCTTTCGTCCAGCACCGACATAACGGCATTCGTGTTGGTGTTTCCACCGACAGCCGATGACGATAAATACAGCATTCTTCCGTACTTTTGGATACCCGAAGACACGATAGATTTGCGAGTAAGACGCGACCACGTTCCATACGACACTTGGCTCGGTCGTGGACAGGTAATCGCCACGGAAGGCAATGTCATCCACTACGGATACATCGAGAACTTCATCGAAGACCTCGGCACGAAATACCACATCAAAGAGATTGCTTTCGACAGGTGGGGAGCGGTGCAGATGGTGCAAAACTTGGAAGGAATGGGGTTTACGGTCGTACCGTTCGGTCAGGGTTTTAAGGATATGAGTCCGCCGACAAAAGAACTGATGAAACTTGTGTTGGAGCAGAAGATAGCGCACGGCGGGAATGTTCCGCTTCGATGGATGATGGATAACGTGTATGTTCGCACCGACCCGGCAGGAAACATCAAGATGGACAAGGAAAAGTCCACCGAGCGAGTAGACGGTGCAGTAGCAACCATCATGGCGCTTGATCGAGCAATTCGAAACGAAGGCTCGACAGATAGCGTATATAACGAATGCGGAATCATTGTGATATAAGAATTGGCACTATGCGAGACTGCAAAAAGTGCCAAAATGACACCTTCGGAGTCAGAAAAAAGTGCCATTTTCTCATTCAAATAGAAGAAAGTGAGAAAATATTTCTCATTGAAGTGCCGAAAAAAGAGAAAAGCAAAGCAAATTTCATCGCAAAACGAGAGGATGTCGGAATAAACTAATGACAATTAGGCTATCATTTGATATAATATAGAAAACAACAAGTGATAGGTGATTGCTATGGATAAACTTATAAAAGCCATAAGACAAAGCGCAGGAATGAACCAAGAGCAGTTTGCAAAGGCTCTCGGAACGACGGCATTGTCTATCAATCGGTGGGAGAATGGGAAAACGCAGCCGAATAAGATGGCGCAAACGCAATTATTCGAGTTTTGTAAGAAGAACAATATCGACCTATTCGACTACATTGCAAAGCAGGTAAAGCGTGATGCGGACGATAACAGGTTAATTGTTTATCACGGCTCAAAGAAAGGCATCACGGGCAAGATCAAACCGATAAGCCGTGAGTCGTGCGACTTCGGAAAAGGGTTCTATCTCGGTACTGACCCGGCACAGCCGCTAACCTTAATCTGCGATGAAGACAAACCGATCCTTTACACGATGAAACTCGACCTAACAGGACTAAAAATCTTGAAAGTCGAAATGAACCTCGAATGGGCAATGCTGATTGCTTATTATCGCGGGTATATGGACGAAGTAAAAGGGAGTGAGATCTACAAGAAGTACGAAAGGTTGGCTGACGGATACGATGTGATACTCGGCTATATCGCCAACGATCGTATGTATCGAGTGATGAAGAGTTTTTTCGAAAAGGAAATAACCGATGTGGCACTAATTCATAGCCTTTCGGCATTAGACCTTGGTCGTCAGTATGTTTGTAAAACAGCAAAAGCGTGCGACCAGCTCGAAATCGTAGACAAGAAAGAATTGACATCCCTTGAATTGGCAATACTCCGAGATAAGAGTATTGTCAGAAGACAAGAGGGAATAGACCTTACGGAAGAGATACTGCTGAAATATCGTAGAGAAGGAAAATTCTTCGACGAAATCTTGAGAGGTGAGTGATATGAGAGACAGTTTACAATCGGCACTTTCGGATATGCAAGGGCAATTGTTCGAGATGTCTATCGAAAAAGGGCTCGATAGCGAAACCTTTATAAAGGCTTTTATGCTATCAGACATAGCGAGCGACCTTGACTCGGAATTCAACCATATGCAATGGGCAGGCAAAGAGTACATTATGGAGCGTATTCTTGACGAGCTCAAAGATAAGTTGAAAACGGGCGGTGAGACATACGACCGAGAAACGATGTATTGGACGGGGTATGTTTATCGCAGATGGCATTATTACACGGGCGAAAGCAGTAAAGAAATTTACAAGCAAGCGCCCGCGAAAACGATGCGGATAACCTATTTCCCATATCACACGATGAGTGTGGAAATGGCAATAGACAGACTGAAAGAGTCTTACGAGGAAAAGCGAAATAAGTAGATATGGGGGATAATCAATGTACATAAACAATATTAATGAGTTTCATAAATATGTTGGCGAAACAATTAAATACTGCCAGTGCATTGAGAATGATATTCGTTGGATTTACTCCGCAATGCTGAAGGGTGATCATCGCAAAACATTTGATGAACTGGAAAGGAGCAAGTCAACTTTAGGAAATGTTCTTGGAAAATTGAAAAGATTGGATATAAGCGAAGATCCATATTTTAGCGAAGAAGATTATGAACTTCTGTCACAGATAACGGAAATTCGAAATCACTGGGCGCATAAAGGATTTGTAATGTTTGTTTATAAGCAAGGGCGAGAATGGGAAGATGCTTTTCTAAAACAAGCACGTAGACTCGAAAATGACCACAATCGACTTGAAAAACTTTCGAAAAACATAGAAGATATAAGATTCGATGTATTGAGAAAGTATAATCGTATATAAGGAATATAAAATGTTTTTTGAAAGAGTAGATTATACAAAGATACAAGAATTATCGAAAAAAATGAAATCATTTTTTTGCCAAGGACGTACAATCAATACTACATCTTATATGAATTGGAGGATATCAAAAGATGATGGGATGAGTTTTTGGTCTTTGGCAGAAGGGTATTTTGAGACCGCCGATGCTCTTATTTCCAAGTGTTTGGAAGATAATTCAGATAAGAAAGCCGATATATTTATTTTCCCAATCCTCTTTAATGTTGTCCATGCGGTAGAGCTATCGCTTAAAGCAATCAACGATTATTTGAATATAATTTTATATGATAAGGCAAAAATTGAAGGTGGACATGATATAAAACAATTGTCAGACGTAACATTAAAACTGTTTCAAAAATTTAAGGCAAAAGAAAATAGTAATGAAGTTGCTGAGTCGATAACAGCAATAAAACTCGTAAAGAAGTTTATTGATAATATTTTCGAAAAGACCAATGACATGGCATTTGCAAGATATCCAATTAATTCAAAAAATGAAGACATGTTCTACAATGCGACATTACAAAATGTGATGGTCGATATGGAATTATTGCAAGAACAGATAGCATATGTCGCAACGATGTTGGATTTTGTCTTTGATTATTTATGTCGATACATAGAGTATATACAAGAAATGAAAAAATACTACGAGTGATCAAGAAAAAACATGGAAAACCGTACTCAAGCAGAGTGCGGTTTTTTCATACCCAAAACAGGAGGAATGAATGGAGATAGAGAGAAGAAAGGTGGACGAACTCAAAGCCGCCGGGTACAATCCGCGCAAGGACTTACGACCGGGTGATGCCGAGTACGAGAAGCTCAAACGAAGTATTCAAGAGTTCGGATATGTCGAACCCGTTATATGGAACAAGCGAACGGGAACGATTGTCGGCGGTCATCAAAGGCTTAAGGTAATGAAAGACCTTGGCTACGAAGAAGTCGACTGCGTGGTTGTTGACCTTGACGAAAAGAAGGAAAAGGCTCTCAACATCGCACTGAACAAGATCAGCGGAGAGTGGGATAACGACCTTTTGGCAAACCTTTTGAAAGACCTTGACGGGAGCGGTTATGATATCACTCTCACGGGTTTTGACCTTGCCGAAGCACAGGAACTGTTCGGCAGCGGTAGTATGGAGAACGTCCACGAAGACGATTTCGATGCCGAAACAGCCATCGAAGAGATTGCCGAGCCCAAGACCAAACGCGGTGACCTATGGATACTTGGGGCTCACCGACTGCTTTGTAGCGATTGCACTCAAAAAGAAGACGTGGCAAAGGTCTTGGAAGACAAGTATGCCGATGTTATGGTAACCGATCCGCCGTATAATGTGGACTACGACGGAACGATAAATGGGAAAGACAGAAACATAGCAAACGACAATCTCTCCGAAGACGAGTTCTACCAGTTCCTTTTGAGTTTTTACAAGGCGGCGGAAGCGAACCTGAAAAAGGGTGCGCCCGTGTATGTGTTCCACAGTACGAAAGAATCTGTAAACTTCATCAAGGCAATGGTGAATGCGGGGTTCAAATACGCGCAAACGCTTGTGTGGTATAAAAACCACTTTACGCTTGGTAGACAGGACTATCAGTGGATACACGAGCCTATCCTATACGGATGGAAAGAGGGTGCTGGGCATTACTTCATCAACGACAGAACGCTCTCAACGGTCTATGAAGACGTAAGGCTGAATGCAAGGAGGATGAGCAAGGCCGACCTTGTGGACTTTATCGACAAACTGTTCGAGCAGCCGACTTCGGTCATCCTCGACAATAAGCCGTCCAAGTCCGCCGATCATCCGACAATGAAGCCGATAACCCTTTGTGCCAAGCTCATCTACAACAGCAGCCATGAAGGGGACACTGTGCTTGAACCATTCGGCGGTAGCGGTTCGACCTTGGTGGCGGCGGAGCAACTGAACCGCAAGTGCTGTGCCATAGAACTCGAACCGAAGTATTGCGATGTCATTGTCAGACGATACAAGGAACTCTGCCCGGCGGTGCAGGTAAAACATATCCGTGATGGTGTCGAAATCTACGATTAAAAGGCTTGATTTTGTTTGTTAATTCTTTGTGTTTTGGCGCGTTTTCGCTGGGCTCTTTCGGTTGTTTACGGTATATTGTAGGTACAAAAACAAAGGAGCAAAACAATGAAAAAGCAACTCATCGAAATCGCAAAAAGGAACTCATACAGCATCGAAGAAAGAGGTGACCTCGAAACTCGAAATAGCTACAGCGAAGACTTCATCGAAATGAGTGTGTGGAGCATAAAGGCAATGCTCGAAGAAGCCTACGAACTCGGCAAAAAAGCCGCCAAAGGGAACAAATAAGGGGTGGCAGAAATGAAAGCAACAATCGTGAGAAAGGTAGCGAACATCAAGGACTGGCACGATGCGGTAGCCGAATACAAATACATGCACGGCAAGGAAATGCCGAAAGCGGAAGTCAAAGTGGAGAAAACAATCCATCTGACCGCAACCGAGTTCGATAAGGTAGCGAACGACCTATTCGAAGACTGCAAATGGGTACAGGAAAACAAAGACCTTATGAGAATAGATGAAGACGGAGTGTGGCACATGATAGCACTCCAATGCAAGGATAGAAACTACAAAATCCTAATTAACAGCGAGGGGTTCTCCTATCCGAGATACACTGCCATCGTATAACATAAAAAAATAACATAACAAGGACACCGCCGGACTGTACTGAACCCTTAATGTTGGACTTTAAATAGAACTATAGCACAACATTGGG
>CAUUFA010000022.1:0-7027 GCA_963544395.1 uncultured Bacilli bacterium
CACCCAGGGAAGTCTCTCCTTCATTACCCTTGTTCTTTCGATCATTACCTACTTTGTCCGCTGAAAAACACTCCGCTTAAGAAGCGGGACTTACCGATCGATTCTGAATCAGGCATCCTCAGCGATGCCTTTTTCAATACTTTCTTCTCAAAAGGTAGATCAAGCTGATTCTCTCATTTTCTTTGACAGACAGATGAGAATGATTCCTGCCGGGATGTTCTCTAAGATGATGTTTGCAATCCCCCAGCCACGGATGTTTTTATCCTTCTTGCTGTTCTTTAGGATGCCGAGGCTGATCGACTGGATCACAATCAGAATGACGAAGCAGATTGCGATGAGGATCGTCACGGCAAAGAGCACGGCCCCTGCCATCGCTCCGATAAAACCAACCACCATTGTCTCAGCCGGTGACCCGCTGCTAGAGGAAGAAGCAGAGGATTTGGCTTGGGCCATCACGGAGATCATACGGTAGTCCCACACCATGATGCCGATGGCGGCAGCCGCCCAGAGGATGATGCCGAGGACGAGAAGAATGTAACCGGATTTTTTCAGCTTTTCCGTAATCGGAATTCCTCATTATCTGTATGATGAATCCTGCTAAAAAGATAGCGTTGCCTATGATCAGGATGATGCTTTTTCTTTCTTCTCACTGCGGAGGACAGAGGCGAACTCTTCGCTGGTCAGGATGGTTCTCTCCTCCAATTTCTTCACAGCACTTTCAAAGGTGCTCTTATGAGCGGTGATGAGTTCAATCGCTCTCTGTTCTGCGCAGGTCAGGATCTCGTTGACTTTATCCTGTCTTTTCTTTGCGTTGTCTTCCCCGCCGAGATAATATTCGTCATCGTAATTGAGATATTCGTACCCGTAGAGCCCGCTATTGAGCATCGAAAGCGCCATTTCCTTGGCGTGATCGACATCATCGCCGGAACCTAAAGAGATAGCAGAGAAGAACACCGTCTCCGCCGCTCTTCCTCCGAGCATCGAAGAGATGACACCTTCAAAGAACTCTCTTCCCTGGAAGCGGGCCGCTCTTTTCTTGACCTTCGATTCCTCATGACAAGAATCGTCGTCATCGTCGTAATCGTCATCGTCGTCATCCGCTTCGATGAGCTCATGGAAATCGTTGTAAATCGTTGAGCCAAGACTTTCGGAGTAGATGTCGATGGAAGAGTCGCTGTCGATGTTGCAGAGCAGCTTAGCGACAAGCTGATGACCGATCTCATGGACAGCAACAGCATGGCTCTTATGCTGTATGCCCTCTTTCCGGATATCGTGGAAATAAATGTTGTGGATTGGTTCATAGAAGTCGAAATCCGTTAGGGTGGCGATGTGGTTAGCAAACGCTTTGCGTGCGGTCATGGAAATCAGGTTGCAGATATCCGCTCCTGTGAATCCGTTCGTCTTTCCGGCGAGGACGGCAGCATCAACTTTTTTGTTGAACGGAATCTTCTCTAAGTAATAGGAGATGATCTCTTTTCTCTCTGCCTTATCCGGTAAAGAGAATTGGATATGTTCATCCATTCTGCCGCTGCGCAATAAGGCTTCCGGAATTCCGTAGTCATTGTTGGTCGCTAAGACGAACATGATTCCGGATGAGCCATCGAAGCCATCCAAAAGAGTCAGCAAGGTTGCAGTGAACCGAGGGTTATCGAGATATTTGTCAACTTCATCGATGAAGATGATGCTGGGTGTGTGCTTCTTGGCTCTCCAGACAAAACGCTTGAGGGCAAGAGAGCCGGAGAAAAGCTCGCCGGTCGTGGCTTTGAACTCAAAAAAGGAAGCTTTTGATTCGTGAGCGAGAACTTTGGCAAACAGCGTCTTTCCCGTGCCGGGAGCACCGGAAAGAAAGACGCCTTTCGGAACATCCAGTGAGTTTTTCACATACTCATCGTGACGCTGAAAGGAATCCGCAATCTCCAAAAGCTTTTTTCTGGCTTCAGGATATCCTTTGATATCGTTGATGGTATAGATTTTTTTCATGGTAAGGTTCCTTTCCTGCATCGGTTGGTAACATTGTACACTGCGATGAAGAAAAGAACCATATCCATAAGGCGGAACCGGGAAGAAAAGACAGTATTGATCCAGTCAACGAACTTCAGTTCTGACGTCTTCGATGAACAAAATACTTGGCGATGATAGCGATCAGCGAAACAAGGATGATTGCGAGGCAGGTGAAGATGGCGATGATCCGATGATCATAGAAATCGAGTAAAGCTGTCAATTCTGGCATAGTGTTCCTCCTTCAAGTTGATAGATGCGGTCGCAGATCGAGAGCGTCGAGAGTCGGTGACTGATCAGAATCACCGCCTTGTCCTTCCTCTCTTTGCAGAGCTGACTCAGAATCAGGTTCTCGTTATATCCGTCCACGTTGCTTGTCGCTTCGTCTAACAGGATGAGGCGGCTGTCGGAAAGGAAAATCCGGGCCAGACCGATCCTCTGCTTCTCGCCAGTGGAAAAGTTGTCGGCAAGATCCTTCACTTCTGTATCAAATCCGTTTTTCAAAGAGTGGATTTTTTCAAGAATTCCAGCTTTTTCACAGGCCGCTTGTAGCTCTTGATCGCTGGCATCCGGTTTTGCAATTCGCAGATTGTAAGCTAAGGTATTCTTGAACAGATACGTTGATTGTGAGAAGAGGGTCACGTTTTTCGCAAGACTTTCCCGAGAAAATTCCTGCACCGGTTTCCCGTTGTAGAGAATTTCACCTTTCTGCGCTTCTTCGAAGTGTAGCAACAGCTTGAGCAGCGTCGTTTTTCCAGAGCCACTCTTTCCTCGGATGCCGATGATCTCCCCTCGTTTCAAGGTGAAGCTGACATGGGAGAGAATCTCATTTTTCTCATATCCGAAAGAGACATCCTTGATCGCCAGGCTTTCAAAGGAAAAGGATGAATTCCCTTCTTGGACTCTGCTCTTTCTATCTCGAAGATCCAAGATCCGATTGGCGGAAGCAAATGACATCGTGAGATTTCCGGGAAGGTTGCTTAAAGCGATGACCGGTCCAAACGACGTGGCTAACATCATGTAGGCTAAGATCATCTTCGGCCCTAAGATCATTCCTTTTTGGAAAAGATAAGCCCCCAGCAGCAGGATCACAAGATTCCCTATCAGGATCAGAAAGTTGACCAGACAAGAGGAGGTTAGAGACAGATCGTTCAGTTTTCTGCTGAGGCGATTCATCTTCTTTGTGGAATCCGTGATTTCCTTCGCTACCATGTCCTGATGGTTGAACGATAGTATCTCCCTCATTCCATAAGCGGCGTTGAGGTAAAGATTCTCATTGCCGGAAAGCTCCTTGCGGTAGGAGACACCCATCTTGCGGTTGATCAGGTAAAAAAACATGGGGATAAAAGCACCGATAATAAGGTATAGACCGAGGGCCAAAAGAGAAAATGAGCAATGGATAAGAATGCCAAAGAGAACTAAGACAACCGCTTCAGTGCATAAGGCAATGAAGAAAGGGGTGATGGTGTGCGCATAGAACACTTCCAAGGATTCCGTGTCGCTTTGAAGCATTGAGAGCACTTCCCCTCTGTTTCGATCGTCAAGCACCTTGTCGCCCTGCCTGCTGAGCGCGCAGAAGACCTGATCCCTCACATCCGCAAGAAGCGTGAAAGCCATATAGTGGTTCAGATACTGCTCCCCATAGCGAAGAAAACCACGGCTGAAGCCACAGATCAGAAGCAGAGCGATGATCCAGCCATAGGAGAGCCTGGTGTCAAGCCCTATCAGCTTGAGGATTCCTAACGCTGCAAAGAAAGTGATGCCCATCGCTGAGAGAAAACCCAATGTTCCAACAAGGACTGCCAGAACAATCAGATAGGTTTTCCCTTTCACCAGCGACATCATCCCATGGATCAACGAGAAGAAGGATCTCTGTTTCATAAGGCTGCCTCCCATTTTTGTTCTTCTTCCACCCTTTTAGCAAATTGCGGAACGGTGGACAACATCTCAGAGGGAGAAAGGAAAGAAGAAAGATTTCCGCTGTCATCCAGTGCGATGATCTTCTTGGCGCGGAGCGTGTTCGAGAGCCGATGAGAGATAAAGAGGACGATATGATCTTTCCCTAACTCCTCCATCGTTTTGACGATGATGGCTTCGCTCTCTTTATCGATGTTGCTTGTCGTTTCATCAAAGAGACAGAAGTCCCGTTTTACACTGAGGTAATAGGCTAAAAGCAACCGCTGTTTCTCACCGCCGGAAAGATCTTCAGCCCCTTCCTTAGGAACATAGTCAAGACCGCCCGATTCAAGGATTCTCTCCTTGAGCGACACCTTGTCTAACGAAGCTAGCATCTCTTCTTCTTTGAACTGCGGCGCATAGAAACGGAATCCGTCCCGAATCGAGAGGTGAAGCAAGAAGCTTTCGCTGGAGAGGAATAGATAGTGATTACGATAGTCCGCGCGGTTTAGACAAGAAAGTTCCTTTTCGCTGATCAGAACATGGCCGCTATATCCTATAAGCTGATGAGTGAGAAGTTTCGCCAGCGTGCTTTTCCCACTTCCTGAACTTCCGATCAGAGCATAAAATCCCTTGCCGACAGAAAACGAGACATGCTTGATTGTATCTTCTGTTCCATCCTCGAAGCGATATGAAACATCCTCCAATGTGATAGAGGAGATTGTCTCAATTCTTTCTGTTCCGTCAATCGGTTCCTTCTCCTGAATCAGCTGCAGGACTTTCTTTCCTGCCGTCGCTCCGTTCATCGCGACATGGAAAGCGGAACCTAACGTTCTCATCGGTAAGAAGAACTCTGCCCCGATCAAACAGAGGAAGATCGCAACCGGATAACTAAATGCTCCTTCGGAGAGAGAGGTGAGGGTCAAAAGAATACCCACAGCTGCACCTCCATAGGCGACAAAATCCATGATGGCCGTGGAGAAAAGCTGCATCACAAGAACTTTCATCGTGATGCTTCTGAAGGCTTCGCTGTTGTTTTTCATCTCGGCTCTCATCGTTCTGCCGTAGTTGAAAATCACAAGTTCCTTCATGCCGCTGACGGCATCTAGATAAGCGCCACCTAAGGTGAGGTATCGATTCCAATACGTGGCAAAGATATTCTTCGCCTTATGGGAGACAAGGATGATGGATACCGGGATCAGAGGTACACAGATCAGATAGAGCAAAGCAACTTTCCAGGAGAAGAAGGAGAAGAAGACAAAGAGCGCCAATGGGGCGATCATCGCATAGAAGAAAGAAGGAAGATAAACGGAATAGTACAGGCGAAGCTGCTCGACGCCTTCGCTAGAAAGCTGAGCGACCTCCTGGACTTTGAAGGAGCTTCTTCCTTCCAAAAGAGCATATTTTCGGTAAATGTCCGTTCGGATCTTCAGGGTGACGAAATCGGCTAGACTTGCTGAAGCTTTCCCTTTCCAAAATATAATCAGAACGAAGGCGATGGCGCTAAGCCCTGATCCCAATAGGAACAGCAAAGCCTTCTTATCCCCGTCGATGAAGCGAGGGATCGAAAGACTTGTCAGGACACTCGTCACCACGGAGAAGACGAGAGCGAAGAAAGAGAGAAGCGTCACCAAAACCAGAACTTTCTTTTTTCCTTGGATGTAGTTCAGCAGTTCTTTGTCGATCATTAGTTATGCCTCCTAGGCAGCCTTCTCCTGACTTAGTCTGAACTTTTTCCGACTCACCGGTGTGATGCGGAAGACGAAGTAAGCATATTTCATCGTGATGAGGATAGTGAAGACGATGCTCATGACCGGCTTGTTGATGAAGTAAAGTGAAGTCAGAAGCATGACCGAGACAAAAAGAAGCAAGGAAATCTCACCGATGAGCGTCATCTGGTGATCCTTGGCAAAGCGGCCGACATGCTTCTGATACAGCTTTGTCTGATAAAACCACTGAGCAAACTTTCTGCTTCCTCTGACGAAGCAGAACATCGAGAGCAGATAAAAAGGTACGGTGGGAAGAATCGGTACGACGATACCGATGGTGCCGATGACCAAAGAGAGGAGTCCTACGGCTAAGAAGCAGCCTCTCACAATTTTGTTTTTCTTCTGTTTACCATCAAGTTCATTCATTTTTTGCATCTCCGTTTCTTCTTATTCTGATGCGTGGATCGAAAGTGCCTTAGCAGCATCAAAGGATGATGAAAGATCATCCTCGGTCCGGAATATCGCATCACCTTCCGGATTTCTTCTCGATGTTTGCTGTCATAGCAATGAATCGGGCAGGCGCTGCAGAAACCTTTCTTCTCGCCAAACGGGCAGAAGCTTAATCGTTTTAGACAATAAGCAAGCAACTCCTGACAGGAAGAACATAGTTCTCCCTCTTTTGAGCCGTGTTTCTTTCGGCAATAAAGCCGTATCATCTCCGTCAGGATCTGAGATTCCTGAGTGGGGCTAAGATGGTTGTCAGTGACTATTTCCGATTTCATAGACCAAATGAATATATCACAAAATGTTAGTCGGAACAAACCAAGTTGCGTTCTTTGTGTGATCACTTGTTTCGGTTTCCATCAAAAAACCGGCAGAATCGCTTCTGCCAGCAAGGTTCAGACAAAAAGAAGAGGAAAGATCAGATCGATCCGGTTGCCTCTAAGTTCTTTTTCAGGGCATGAGGATAGACAAAGATGCTTAAAAAGCCAGCTAAAGCAGAGGCAAAGAGGATCGAGAGAATCGCTAAGGAGATGCCCAAGATGAAGAAGAGGATCTTCACTGCGATCAGGAAAGCCAATCCATCGAAATCCAAGCTGAAGATGACGCCGGGAAGTTTGACAAAGCCCCAGGAGGCAATCTCCATCCACATCTCCGTGATAAAGGTATTGTTGAGAATCAGCGTAGCTAAGAGAGGAAAGGAGACAAAACCTGTTCCTAAGAGCACGTAACCGGCTGTGGTGTAACCCTTCACGAAGCAGACGATGGCGATGACAAGGAAGAGAATGGCAGAGAGAGTGGGCCAGACAAAGGAGTGTACTCTCCGCTTTTTCTCATTCGACTTTTCCATGGCGACCTTCTGATCTTCTGATATGTACTCATCTAATTAGACTACGTTGAAAACATCATATCACAAACTCAGA